>JANQKT010000117.1 GCA_028280965.1 Phycisphaeraceae bacterium | reverse complement strand
GGGGGTTGTCGCGTTAATACGGCCCGGCTGCTGCGCACCGCCGGGGCAGAAGATGATGCGCACGTCCGTCAGCGCCTCGGGGAAGCGGTGCGTGATCGTCCCGCTCGGCAGGCCGTTGCTACCGATCTTCAGCGACGCCTTGGGCATCGTCCAGGGCTTAGGCATGCCGTCGGTCTGCGCGGTGATCTGGCCGAGGTAATCGACGATAAACGACTTGGTCGTCGAGCGCATCGGCACATCGATCAGGCTGGGCGCGCTGGCGTCGAAGGCGTAGGTCTGCCGGTCCGGGTAGCCGGGCGACTCGGCCGAGAGCGTGTGTCCCGGGCTCGACAGCAGGTTGACCACGTCCATGCGCGGCAGCCCTTCGGCCTCGCCGGGGATGGCGATCTCGGCGGTTGTGAAACTCGGGATCAGCAGCGACTGCCAGGACCGCGCCCGCACGACGTTGGTGTTGCCGTCGATATCGAGCACGGTGAAGTGCGCCGCGGAGCTGGATGCCGGGCGCATCATCCACGCCCCGCCCCACGCGACCGCGCTGAACAGCGCGACGATGCCGACGAACAAGACCCAGCTGTGCCGGTCCCAGCCCCTGGACCGCAGCAGGTTCGGGAAGGTCAGCCCCGCGACAATCGCGTAGATCACAAACAGGATGAAGGCCAGCCCCACCGCCGGCCCGGTCTCGCGTTGGCGCGCGACACGCGAGGCGATCCATGTGCCCAGCTCGATGTGATCGGCGTTCTTCGCCTCGACGTACTGGTTTGCGGTCTGCTGGTTCTCGAACTCGCTGACCGGCAGCAGCTCGCCGGACTTGCTGCCGCGCCAGCTGTATATCCGCGTCCATGCCTTGTGCAGCCTAAACGCGTCGATCGATTTGAGCACCGTCGGGTCACTGAGGTCGATGCCCACCAGCGTGACCTGCCCGAAGCCGTAGCGTCGGCCGACGATCAGCGGCTTGAGGTCCGGGGGGATCGGGATGGGGTTGCCCTGCGCGTCCTTCTGCGGCGTCTTCCCGGTCGATAAATCGACCTCGGCCAGAGTGGTGTAGCCCGGCGCGTTGCTGAGGTCGAACCACAAGAGCGGGACGGTCTTGGGGCTCGGCGGCAGCACGCCGAAGACCGAGAAAGGCGGCAGCGCCTGGGCCTGATTCATCGCGCCGGGCTTCAGCGGTTCGATCAGGTCGGCCAGGCCCGAATCGGCGCTGGTCCACTGCTGGCCGCCATAGGGCAGGACGAGCACGAGGTGCCCGCCACGGTAGACCCACTCGCGCAGCGCGCGTTTGCTGCGGTCCGACATCAGGTTGCTCGTCGGTTCCCCGCCCTCGACCGGGAACCAGACCAGCGACGACAGACCATCGAGACCGTACCACCGGTCCGGCAGCGTCTCGAGGTTCAGCCCGCGCACCAGGCGGAGCTGTTCGTGCTGGGTGGACCAGCGCGTCCAGGGGTTGAGGCCCAGGCCCTTGAACCCGCACAGGCCGACGAGGTTGACCGATGACTCGACGACCGCGCTGCTGGAGAGCTGGAGCTGCACCCGGTTGAGCAGCTTGCCGGATTTTGTTTCGACGGCCTGGAAGACCCAGGTCTGCTCCGGGCGCGTAGACATCGGCGGGTTGGCGTACAGCCAGACGCCGGTCTGCCGCTGGGGCGTGAGTGTGATGTTGGGGCGCTCGGCGACCAGCTCGTCGCCGTCGTCATCGCTTAAGAACCACCGGCAGGTGACCTCGAGATTCTCGGCGGAGGTGTTGGTCAGGTCCAGCCGCACCGGTGTCCAGACGCCACGCTGAACAACCCCACCCAGGCCGAGGAAATCGCGTTGGATGTCCATCTCAACGCCGGACTGCTGGGCACCTGCGGGCCAGGCCAGGGCCAACAGCACCAGGGCCAGCAGGCCGATCGATCGGTGTTTGAATGCGTGACCCGGCATCGGCATAGATTCTAGCGGCAAGGGCGTCGGCGGGCGATCGGTGAACCGCGTGCACAGCCGATAAGGCCCCGCGCCCCGGCCGATCAACCCGCCCGCCCCGGCCCGCCGATCGCAAGGGCATGCCGCTGGAAACCAGGCTGATGATCGGGTGCTTTGTCGCGCTGGCCGCCGCGCTGGTACTCGCGGTCACGAAGGTGCTGGGCGCCTGGGCGGACCACCACATCTCCCGCCACGACCTGATCGTCGAGTCACGGCGCCGCCGGCTGGCGTACTTCAACGCCGTCGCCGAGCGGATGAGTGACATCACCGACGAAGAGGCGGCTGACAACGACAGTGTCATCATTGAGGATGAGGACAACGATCAGGAAGACTACGCCAAGGCGGCTTAGGCACATCAAAGATTAGGTGGGGTAGGCATCTTGCCCGCCGTTCGAGCGCAGCTCGAAACAACGCTTGTTCACGACTTGGTCGTGACGGCAGGCCGGAAGCCCACGCCACCCAGGGCATCTCTCTTACACGTTCTCCAGCGGCTGTTCCGCTATGCTGTCCGCATGGCCACGCCCATCACCAAACTCACGATCACCGGCGGGCGGCTCATCGACCCCGCGAACGGCATCGATCAGACCGCGGACCTCGTCCTCGAAGGCGGCAAGGTCGCGTCGATCGGCAGGGTGTCCACACCCGACGGGCCGACGATCGACGCGTCCGGCTGCATCGTCGCGCCTGGGCTGATCGATGTGCATGTGCACCTCCGCGAGCCGGGGCAGGAAGAGAAAGAAACGATCGCGACCGGTGCCGCCGCCGCGGTGGCGGGCGGGTTTACCAGCGTCTGCTGCATGCCGAACACCGCGCCGGCGATCGATGACGACTCGATGATCGAGTTCGTCTACCGCCAGGCCGCGCGGGCCAACCTCGCCAACGTCTACCCCGTCGGCGCCGCAACGAAGAAACGCGAGGGCAAGGAGCTCGCGGAGATCGGCCTGATGCACAAGGCCGGCGCGGTCGGTTTCAGCGATGACGGCACGCCGGTCGGCTCGGCGAAAGTCATGCACCAGGCGCTGCGCTACATCGCGATGACCGGCCAGGTCTTCATGCAGCACTGCGAGGACCCCGAGCTCGGCGGTGGCGCGATGAACGCCGGACCACTGGCGAGCAAGCTCGGCCTCGCGGGCTGGCCGGCGCTGGCGGAAGAGCTGATGATCGCGCGCGACATCATGATCGCCGAGTCGCTGGGCTACGCGGCCCGCTGGCACGCTCAGCACATGACGACGGCGGGCGGGGTGGCGCTGCTGCGCGAAGCGCGGGCCCGTTATGTCAAAGCGGTTGAGCAAGGCAATGCGCCTACCGACGCATTCGCCGCGTCAGGCTTGGGAAGGATCACCGGCGAAGCCAGCCCGCACCACCTGCTGCTGACAGAAGACGCCTGCGCCAACTACGACACGCACGCGAAGATGAACCCGCCGCTGCGGACCCAGGGCGACATCGACGCGCTGCTCGAAGGCGTCGCGGATGGAACGGTCTCGGTCCTCGCCACCGACCACGCCCCGCACACCCGCGAGCAGAAAGAACGCGAGTTCGCCATCGCGCCCTACGGTATCATCGGCCTGGAGTGCGCACTCGCGCTCTACATCAAGGCCCTGATCGATCCGGGCGTGATCGACTGGCCACGCCTGATCGCGTTGACAAGCACCAACCACGCGCAGCTCTGCGGGCTCGAAGGCAAGGGCCACCTTGCGGTTGGCGCGGACGCGGACGTCACGATCATCGACCCGGACCACGCCTGGACGATTCAAGCCGACCAGTTCGCCGGCAAGAGCCGCAACTGCCCGTTCGACGGCTGGGATGTCAAGGGCCGTGCGATCGCGACGGTCGTAGGCGGGGACCTCAAGCTGGCGCTCGACCCAGAACGCATAACCGGCAAGGTCGTATGCGCGATATCTGCGGATCAGCTGCTCCCGGTTGCCACCGGGTAAGCGTAAAACAGATACTTCAGACGACATGAAACGGCAAAAGCCCACGCCTTGTAAGCGCGGGCTTTGTGCCTGCAATCGGGGCGACAGGATTTGAACCTGCGACCTCCACACCCCCAGTATGGCGCGCTACCAAGCTGCGCTACGCCCCGTGCTGTGAGCTACAAACTCTAGCATCCAGTGACTCGACCAGCAAACCAAAACGGGAGCGCCCCACATGCCAGAGACCCTCAACCCCACCCTGGACCTCGCACGTGACGCGGGCCTCGCGCTCACCGACGCGGGCTACGCCTACGGCCTGCTCATCGCCGCCATCGCCCCGCTCACGCTCGCCGGATTGCTCGTCGTCGCCGGGCTCATCGCGACCCACGGCAAGTCGCACGGCACCCGCTTCTCGGCCATGGCCGTGTTCGCGTTCGCATCCCTGGCCGCGCTGGCCGCCTGGCTGATCCGTCCCGACGCGGCGGCGGGCACGACACTCGGGGCGCTGCTGCCCTGGGCCTGGCTGCCGCCGCTGATCGCGGGGCTGTCGATCTTCATCACAATGCCCGAGAAGCCCAAGCCGCGCGCCGCGGGACTCGCTTTCACCACGCTGCTTGCGCTCTGCGCAACCGCGTTTGCCGGTATGGTGTCGGTCGCGAACGAGCGGGCGCTGCACCCGGACAGCATGACCTGGTTGGATGCGCCGCCGGCCCAAGACGATCAAGGGGGGCAGGCCGAGTCCGACCAACCGGGCCAGGTGGTCGAGGTCCTTGATACGGCCCGGGATCGCTAGCACGGCCGGACACAACGGCGCTGCGGCAAGCGTCCAATGAATCACGAGCGGGCTGCCTTTTGGTAACGCGGCCGGCAACGCTATGGCCGAGAAGCAATCGCGTTGGAGAGGCTGTCCAGGAGCTTCTCGACCGAGAACTGAGATTTAATGAGGTAGCCGCTAATCCCGTGCTGCATCACCCTCAGCACATGGCTCTTCTTGTTGGAGCGCGCGAGCACTACGACGGGGGTTTCGCGTGTCGTGTCCTGGCTGCGCAGGTTCTGCAAGAACTCGGCTCCCAACCGGCCCGAAACCTGGACGTCCAGCACGATCGCGTCGATCGCGTACTGGGCGACGCACTCCAACACGCCCCGCGCGCACGATGCCGTGTGCGTCTGGTATCCGGCCTGCGACAGCGTGTAAGCCAAGAGTTCGCGTGTATAAGCAAACTCATCGATGATCAGGACCGCCGGCTGATCCGAGTCCCCCAAATAAGCCGCGCTGTAGATCGAGGACTCCAGGCCGGATAAAGGACCTTTCGACGGTTTCTGAGCCATATGAACGGGCCCCCGATCATTGTTCACCGCGGCCGTTCAAGCCCTGGGCTCCGCGGGTGTTTACTGAATAGCTCGCCAAACCGCCCAAAAGTCAGCCATCGACTGAGAAAGAATTCTCAAATCATTCGGTTGCGCCGTGAATCAGCAAAAAAGCAATGAATAGAATCGGGCCTGAGCCACCCGACCAAACAACGCTCTGTGGATGTACTTCTTGGCACAAAACGCCGCATCAGCAACCAGATGGGCGCCGGATACGACACGAGCCTTGTTCTAGGGCCCGGTTGAACAGCCGCGTCAAGACGGCTTGACACCCCGGTAGCAGACCGCGATGCCGAACGTCAACGGCTTGAGCGTAATGTCGGTCAACCCGGCATCACCCATCATGGCCTGCATGCCTTCGCGGTCGATGAAGGCGTTGACACTCTTGGGCAGGTACTTGTACGCCCCGCTCTTGTCCCCGCTGATCAGCGTCGCGGTCCGCGGCATGATGTGCTTGAAGTAGAAGTTGTAGCCGGCCAGCAGCACCGGGTTCTTCGGTAGCGAGAACTCGAGCACGATCACACGCCCGCCGGGCCTCAGGACGCGGACGAACTCGGCCATGGCCCTGGCCGGGTCTGCAACATTGCGGATACCGAAGGCGATGGACACGACGTCGCAGCAGGCGTCGGGGAGGGGCAAGGCCATCGCGTCGCCTTGGATGAATTTAGCATGCCGATCTAGATAAGCCCTTCCCGGACAGGCTTTGTAATGGGCATGTCTTCTAGCAGCCTTCGCTTGAGCAATTGGAAGCATCTCATATGTGAAATCAATTCCAACTACATTGCCTTGATCCATCGTCTGAGTCAGCTTACTTGCAAACGCAAGTGACAAATCGCCCGTACCGCAAGCCACGTCAACAATACTTTCCCCACCTTTCAACCCTGCCATCTTCACCGCCGCCCTGCGCCACGCCTGGTCGCGCCAGAGCGAGTGGACGCGGTTGTTCAGGTCGTAGCTGGGCGCGATGGCGGAGAACATCCGCTGGACGCGCGAGGCCTTATCCGCATTCGTATGCGGGTTTTCGGACAGATCGGCGTCGGTCCAGGCGGGGTCTGTCTGTTGTTGCAGTTCGCTGTTCACGCTGCTGAATGATAGCCGCGATGAATCAGCGTTTTTTCGGGTGGCACGCGCAGTTTTTATGCTGGGCCTGCTCCCACTTGATGCCGGTCAGCTGCTCGAACTCGCTCGGCCCGAGGAAAGCGCCGCGGCCGTGCTTCGCTGGCGGCAACTGGCTGAGTGGGGCGAGGATGTTCTGCTTGAACTCGGCCTCGCGGAAGACGTACACGCCGTCGGTCTGGTAGCCGGGGTAGTCGTTGATGATCAGCTCTTCGAGCCGCGAGATCCGCGTGTCGGACGCGGGGTGGGTCGATAACCACTCGGGCGTGCTGCTGCCGCCGCTGGCCTCACCGAGGATCTCCATGACCTGGACCTGGCCGACGGGGTTGTAGCCGGCGCGGGTCATATAACGTACGCCAAGCGCATCGGCTTCGAGTTCGTTCTCCCGGCTGTACTTCAAGAGGAACAGCTGCCCGCCGACCGCGGTGCCGACGCCGAGCACCTGCAGCCATTCTTCATCGCTGACCGCCCCGCCGATGCCGACCGCGAGGATGACGCCCTGAGCAATGAGCGCCTTGCCCATCCGTTCGTTGCCGTGGCGTGCGGTGACGTGGCCGATCTCGTGGCCGAGCACGCCGGCGAGCTGGGCCTCGTTGGTCATCCGCTCCATCAGCCCGCGGCTCATGAAGACCTTGCCGCCCGGTAACGCGAAGGCGTTGATCACCTGCGAGTCCAATACGTGGAACTCCCACTCGATGTCCGGCATCTCGCTCTCCGCGGCCAGGCGCCCGCCCAGATCGCGGACATAGGCAAGCACCTGCTGGTCCGGGAGTTGCCCGCCGCTCTGCTCGATGAACTGCGGCGCGGCCTCGGCCCCCAAGCGGACCTCTTCTTCCCAGGACAGGGCTAGGAACTGGCTGCGGCCGGTCGCTTCGTTGGTCGTGCAGCCCGATAGCGTGGCGAGCACGAGGACGACGGCCAGGACCGGGCGGGATAGCAGGCGGGCAAGCGGCTTGAGCAGGTTCATGGCGGGCTCCTTGCTGGTTCAGTCCATAGACGTCACAACCGGTTCAACCGGCACAGGCCCCGCCAGTTTATCGCGGCCGGGCGTGACTTTGTCGGCGGCGAATCCTTGAATTGGCGTTGGAGGGTGCTGGCGCTGGCAGGCGGCCCGCGCTATCGGCCCCGGCGTTGGTCCGATCACGCCCCACTGTCCCACGAGTCTTGAAATCCGTCTCGAAACCCGATGAACCGGGTACGCAAGGGCCAGCGGCAGGAGGCCGGCCAGGACCCGACTACCTACCACGGACGAGAACGACCGCCCCTGGGGGGGCCAACTAAGCGGAGTGCGACTGCATGCCCAGCCGAAGTAATGCGACCCTGGAACGCTTCTACACCTGTCTGATCGCCGGCGACCGGCCGGGCGCTCGAGCCATCCTGGACGAGCTGTTCGATGCCGAGACCCCGGCGGCGACGATCGCCAGCAACCTGATCTGGCCAACACTCGACGCGCTGCAGACCCTGCGGCGCAACGACCAGATCACCCGCCTGGCGTACAACTACGCCACCCGCCTGATGCGCTCGATCACCGACCAGCTCCAGCTCCGATACGACCGGCGCGAATCCCGCAGCGTCAGCTGCCTGGTCGTCTGCGGCGCCGAGGAGTCCGAGGAGCTCGCCGGCCAGCTCGCGTCCGACCTGCTCGAGGCCGACGGCTACCAGGTCTACTTCACCGGCGGGGGCATCAGCAACGACGAGATTGTCGCCCAGCTCGGCGAGCTCAACGTGGACAAGCTCATCGTCTTCGGTGCCATCCCCGCGACCGTGCCCGAGACGCGACTTCTCATTGACTACCTGCACGACATCGGCTCGTGCCCGAACCTGCAGATCATCGTCGGCGGCGGGGTATTCAACCGCGCCGACGGCCTGGCCGAAGAGATCGGCGCGGACCTGTGGGCCAACGACCCGATCGAGCTGGTGCAGAAGATGTCCGCCGCGCCGGACCGCAGGATGAACGACGAGCAGCGCACCGTCGGCCGCCGCCGGGCCCAGCAGAAGCGTGGGAAGAAGGCGGCGTAAGGCAAACCAACTATACCCATGGCGAAACAGCATCACGCAGGTGGTGCTGTTTTTGCTTTAGAGCCCGGTCTCACACCATCCAACAGATATACTTCACACCATGCCCGACCCCGCCCTGTTCCAGCGTACGATCGAACACTACCTCAGGCCGATCCTGCCTTACCTGCAGGACACGCAGGTCGCAGAGGTGATGGTGAACAACCACCAGGAGATCTACATCGAAAAAGGCGGCAAGCTGCACAAGACCGAGGCGAAGTTCGCGGACGTCGAGGCCTACGAGGCGGCGGTCAACAACATCCTCCAGTTCACCGGCAAGTCGATCGCGGACGAGGACACGCTCGTCGATACCCGCCTGCCCGACGGCTCGCGCGTGCACGTCGCGAAAGAACCCTGCGCCCGGTTCGGTATGGCGATGACCATCCGCAAGTTCGCCAAGACGATGCTCGATATCGACTGGCTGACGCACATCGGCTCGATCACGCCCGCGGCCTGCGAGTACCTCAAGATCGCGGTGAACAACGAGCAGAACACGCTCGTCGCAGGCGGGACCAGCTCGGGTAAGACCTCGCTGCTCAACGCTTTGTCGGCGTACATCCCCGAGGGCCAGCGCATCGTCGTGATCGAGGACTCCGCCGAGCTGCAGCTCCAGCAGACGCACCTGATCTCGTTGGAATCAAAGTCCGCCGACCAGTTCGGCCGGGGCGCGGTGAAGATCCGGCAGCTGTTCAAGTCCTCGCTGCGCCTGCGCCCGGACCGCATCATCATCGGTGAGGTGCGCGGCGAGGAGGCGCTGGATATGATCCAGGCGATGACGTCAGGCCACGGCGGGTCGATGGGCACGCTGCACGCCAACAACGCCTTCGACACGCTTAACCGCCTGGAGACGATGGCGCTGATGAGCGAGGTCGAGCTGCCGCTGTCGGCGCTGCGCAGCCAGATCAGCTCGGCGATCGACTGCGTCGTCCACCTGACCCGGCAGGTCGGCGGCTTCCGGCAGGTGACCCAGATCGCCGAGGTCTTGCCGCTGGGCGACGCCGGGCACTATCAGCTGCGCGACATCTTCCACCTGGTGCCCGCGAGGGATGCGGAAGGGAAGAAAACGATGAAGCTCGAGCCGACGGGCGAGCGGTCGCTCATGGCCGGACACCTCAAGACAGCGACCGAGCCGATGGTGACGGCGCTGACCGAGAAGATCTTCACGGCGGGTTGATGTGGGCGGAACAGTCGCCCCACGCCCTACTCCCGATGTATTACCCCTTGAAAACAAAGCAATAATGATCTGGACGCCGCGTTGATCCGATACTAGACTTGTGTAGCGTATGAAGCGTTTTCACGATGCTATCCAGCGGCTGATCCCCAAGCGCTTCCGCGACGACCGCGGGGCGACGATGATCGAATGGTGCCTGCTGCTGGCGATGGTGGTCATCCCCGCCTGGGTGATTATCCGATGGGGGCTGTACACCCTCGCCGGGCACTACGGCCTGGTGACGACCATGAACCAGATGCCGTTCCCTTAAGGGCTGGCCGATTGTGAGTCACAACCAACACCAACCGCCGACGGATGGCTCGGCAAGGAGTAACGACATGACCAAGATCCTGACGAATATCAAAGACAGCGCGCTTGAGTTATGGCGCGACGACCAGGGCGCTGAGGGCCTGGAGAAGATCCTCATCATCGCCGCCATCGCCCTGCCGCTGTTGGCGGTGCTGCTGTACTTCGCCGGCGATATCCGCACTTGGGTCAGCGAAAACTGGTCGGAAGTTAACGACACTTCTAGCGACGAGAACCCCCTTTCCGATCCGTTCTGATCCCGCGACATACACGGGACCCCACGCATCATTTGATCCTCCTGCCCCGCGCGCGAGCGCGGGGTTTTTTGTAGGGTTTTGTCGATGAACGCACCTTAAATAACCGTATGCACCAACCCGCCGTCATCCTGGCCTACCTCGCAGTCCTCGGCGTCTGCATCGCCGCGTCCGTCACCGACCTGCGCACGCACCGCATCCCCAACAAGCTCACCGGTCTGGCGATGCTCACCGCGCTGGCGTACTGGCTCGTCGCGGGGCTGGTCGGTGGCAAGGGGCTCGTCGGCGAGCCGGGCGGGTTCGACGGCACACTCGCCGA
>JANQKT010000029.1 GCA_028280965.1 Phycisphaeraceae bacterium | reverse complement strand
GTCGGCAATTACGAGCAGGCGCTGTACCGCGAGGCGCAGCTGGCCCTGCGTGAGGCGGTCGGCGGCCGAGCGCTGGACAAGCTCCTGGCCGACAAGGACCAGCTCGGCAGCGAGGTGCGCAACGCGTTGGCGTCGCGCGCCGCTGAGTTCGGCCTGAAGGTCGAGAGCGCCGGCCTGCGTGACGTGATCCTCCCGGGCGACATGAAGTCGATCCTCAACGAGGTGATCCTCGCGCAGAAGCAGGCCGAGGCCAACCTGATCCGTCGGCGTGAGGAGACCGCCGCGGCCCGCAGCCAGGCCAACACCGCCAAGCTGCTCGCGGAGAACCCGGCCCTGACGCGGATGAAGGAGCTCGAGGCCCTGCAGGAGATCCTGAAGGGCACCAAGGCGACCTTCGTCTTTGGCTCGGGCGAGATGCTCGACCAGGTCCGCCAGCTGACCGGCGACGCCGAGAAGCAGGACACGGACTGAGTGTCGCGCATCGTCGTGATCGGTAAGACATTGCCGATCGTTGTTACTTCCATTCCTCCTGTCCCGTGCTGCGCCTTCCGGGGCGCAGTGCGGGTTCTTCCGGGGGTTTGTGGTCGTCGTCCAACGGCAGGACGCCGCTATGCCACGGCGGAGATGCGGGTTCGATCCCCGCCGACCACGTTTTTTGCATCGACCCGCTCGTTCATTGGCCGGGTAGCCGAGTGGTCAGGCGGCGTACTGCAACTGCGCATGACGCGGGTTCGAGTCCCGCCCCGGTCTTTGGCAAGGAAGGTGAATGGCGGGTTGGCCGCCGCCCCGACTGCTACCCGGGTGGGGCACCAGGACGGTGCCTGTGGATCGTGCCCACCGCCTTCCGCTTTTGATTTTGTTTAGTCGCCCCGTTGGTCGAATGGTGAGACGGCGCTTTCTCATGGCGCAGGACCGGGATCGAAACCCGGACGGGGTATTGACAGCACGGAAGGTGACGTTCGCCAATGGGGCGGCCCCTGTCTTGAAAACAGGTGGAGCCGAAAGGCTTGGGGTTCGAGTCCTCCGCCTTCCTTTACTTGTTGCGGTGGTTGGGCATGGGCAGGCCCGCCTGGCTGTAGACCAGGTGTCTCTCGAGACCTTGGCGGTTCGACTCCGTCCCGTCGCATTGATTCGCTCGTGTTGGCGCCGTAGATCAATCGGGAGATCGCCGGGCTTTCAATCCGGAGGTTGCGGGTTCGAGCCCCGTCGGCGTCATTGATCATTCTTACACAGCCGTATAACGGCGCGGCCGGTCGCTTGGCCTGGCTACAATCCTTTGTTTGCTCTGCGTCATGCGAGACTGGTTATGCATTCAACTCTTTTGTGCGGCGTGCGACGTGGCTTGGCCGTACTGTTCGCGGCCTGCTTGTTGCTCAGCGGCTGCGCTTCGCAAGATAACGGCTGGCTCAACAACCCGCTTGACCAGGCCGACCAGACCTTTCGCTGGGCGGACTTCGGTGATTGGGCGCAAGACGCCGACCGGCCGGGCGGCTCTTTTTTCTACTCCGAGACCACGCCGACCGCGTTCGGGTTCACCGAGCTGCTGCCGTCGTGGAACCCCGCGGGCCTGCAGGCCGGGTATGGGCTGACGATGTGGGTGCGATCACGCGATGCGCAGACGCAAACCTGGTCGCCCTGGCTGTTCATCGGGCGGTGGGGCGATGCGCCGGTCTCGGAGCATGAAGGTGTGACATCCTTTGCGTTCGGCGAGGTCGCGATCGACATCCTTGAGCTGCAGCGCCCGGCCGACGCGTTCCAGATCGGTATCGGCTACATAACACAAGGCGAAGGGCGGGTGTCCCGCGACGCGTTGAGCAAGGTCACGGTCGTCGTCGGCGGACCGGCAAAAGAGGCGGCCAAGCGATGGTCCGCGCCGTTGTCAGATGAAGACCAGCGCCGCGTAGAGGCGGGCGATTGGCGGCGCGACCTGGCCGTGCCGTTCCTGCCGCAGAAGATGCTGCCCCGGCGTCTGTGGCGGCGCGGCTGCTCGCCGACGGCGACGACGATGGTGCTGCGCTACCGCGGGCTCGAGGCCTGCGACCCGACGCGCACCGCCAGGGCGGTCTACGACAAGCAGCACGACATCTACGGCAACTGGGGCCGCGCGGTCGCCTACGCCGGCTCGCTCGGGCTCGACGCCGAGCCCGCGCGCTTCCGCACGTGGGACCAGCTCAAGGCGTCGATCGCGCGCGGCCGGCCGGTCGTCGCCTCGATCCGCTTCGAGGAAGGCGAGTTCCCCAGCAACCCGATGGGCCAGACCGACGGGCACCTCATCGTCATCCGCGGCCTGACTCCAGACGGCGACGCGATCGTCAACGACCCGGCCCTGAGTGACGACAACGCCGGCGACGGGGTCGTCTACAACGCCGAAGAGCTCGCCCGCGCCTGGCTGGGCAAAGGCGGGGTGGCCTATGTGATCGGCGGGCCGGCGGCCGGAGACGCCGAGTGATCAGCCACGACCGCGCAGCATGTCCCAAGCCGACAGCAACGATCCCAACACAGGGTCGGCGATGCGCGTGGTTGTTGTCGGCTTGTAGCCGCGGGAGATCAGTTTGGAGATCACCGTTTCGCTGACGTCAGACGCCTGGCACAGCACGCTGCCGGTCATCACCAGCGACAGGCCCGCACCGGGTTCGCCGCCGAGTTGTCCGGCGACATCGCAGATGAACGCGCAAAGGTCGTCGGCGATGCGCTCGACGATCGCACGGGCAGCGGGCATTTTGTCGCATTGTTCGATCACTGCTCGGGCAAGGCCGGCGATGTCGGTCACCTTGGACGGCGCGCCGGCGTCAAGCGATGCACGGCGCAGCGTTACGATTTCAGGCAGGTCCAGCCCCGCGTCCAGCGCCGCCTGACCGATCGCGTAGCCGCTGCCGGGGTCGCCGTGTTGCGGGCCCAGCCCGCCGGCGCGGGCGGTGCCGCCCCGCGCGTCGATGCCCCACGCTATCGCGCCGGTGCCGGACGCGAGCACGATCGCGGGGTAGGCCGGCTCAACGCCTTGGGCTTGCAGGGTTTCTCGCGCGGCGCGCCAGGCCGGCGAGACATCATCGGCCACCGTGATGCGCTCGGCGATGTGTGATGCCCTAAGTGATCCGCACACTTGCTCGGCGATCACAGCCTGCCCCGCACCCGCGAGACCGGCTGACAGTGCTGCAACTTCACACCGCGCGATGCCTGCATCGGTAAACGCCACGCGGACCGCTTCGGCAACCGTTTCAATACAGCGCTCGACACCGAGAGAAGCGGGATTAGCCGGCCCGGCCCGGCCTTTACCGAGCACGGTGAAGGGCAGCTGCCCCGTGGCATCACGATCCACGCATGCCAGCCAGGCGTGGGTCTTGGTGCCCCCGCCATCAACGCCGATGATGAATGGCTCTGGCGCTTCGGTCATCCCGTCATTCTATAATATCGGCCTGAAACCCCGCCCCTTCTATATAGACAGGTCCCCGCCCACGCATGACGATCAACCTCGGCTGGATCGATGTGACCGTGCTCGTCGCCGTGCTGCTCAGTGCGCTGGGGATCGGGCTGTGGGCAAGTCGTCGGAACAAGTCGGCCGACGCATTTCTCTACGCCGACCGCTCGATGCCCTGGTGGGCGATCCTTGGATCGATCGTTGCGACCGAGACCAGCGCGGTGACGGTGCTGAGCGTGACCGGTGTCGGTTACGGCGACGTGGGTATGAAGTTCCTTCAGTTCGGCTTCGGGCTGCTGCTCGGCCGGCTGGTCGTCGCGGCCGTGTTCATGCCGCTCTTCTTTTCAGGCAGGCTCACCAGTGCTTATGAGGTGCTCGAGAAGCGGTTCGGCATCACGGTCCGCAGATTCGCGGGCGCGATGTTCCTGGTCGCGCGCAACATCGGCGACGGCCTGCGGCTGTACCTGGGCGCGCTGGTCCTGCAGGTGTTGCTCGGGTTTTCACTGATCGAGTGCGTCCTCATCACCGGCGTCATCACGATCGTCTACACCTGCCTCGGCGGGATCCGGTCGGTCGTCTGGAACGACTGCATCCAGCTGCTCATCTACGTCGCCGGCGGCATCGCGACGCTCTTCTTCCTCGCCAACCTGATCCCCGGCGGTTGGGGCGCGATGTTTGACGGCATCCCGCCGGGCAAGCTCAATCCCTTCGACTTCGGCTTCACGCTCTCGGAGAACAACCAGGTCTGGGCCAGCGTCCTTGGCGGGGCGGTGCTGGGCATGGGCACGCACGGCACCGACCAGATGATGGTCCAGCGCTACCTCAGCACAAGGACCCGTCAACAGGCCTCGCTCGCGCTCTCGGTCAGCGGGCTGGTCATCGTCTTCCAGTTCGCGTTGTTCCTATTCATCGGTGTCTGCCTCGGCATCTTCTATGACGGCAGGGCGGACGCGCCGGAAAAGGCCGACCAGGTCTACCAGCACTTCATCGTGAACTATTTCCCGACCAACTCCGGGCTCGCCGGGCTCATGCTCGCGGCGGTCCTCGCGGCGACGATGTCCACGCTGTCCAGCTCGTTCAGCGCATCCGCCTCTTCGCTGCTCAACGACTTCGTACGCCCGCTCCTGCGCCAACCGATGAACGAGCGGCGGATGCTGCGCGTCTCGCAGGTCATGGCGGTCGGTTTCGGCTGCCTGCAGATGCTGGTCGGCATCACGGCCCAGTGGTGGGGCGGGCCGTCGGTCGTTTTCGCGGTGCTCGGCATCGCGGGCTTTGTGTTCGGCGTGCTGCTGGGCGTGTTCGCGCTGGCGATGCTCGTGCCGCGCGCGGGGACGGCGGCCGTGCTCATCGCGGCCGCGGTGGCGCTGGCGGCCGTGAGCTTCGTGAAGTTCGGCCTCCCGCGGTGGGATATCGTCGTCGCGTCACACTGGCTGGCGCTCATTGGCTCGGGCACCGCGCTAACGGTCGGCGGGGTCGTGTCGCTGCTGATGCCCAAGACGGATCAAACGAGAACACCATAAAACAAACAGAGGGCAAGATGAAACTGTTTTCGATGATGTTGTTGTCTGCATTGTTTCTCACGCTGGTGATCGCGTTCCCCGCGTCGGCCGACGACGAGCGGCACACGCTTACCGGCATCGATATTCTTGTACGAGACGGGTTCGATGTTGTTACCAATCAGCGCATCGGGCTGATCACCAACCACACCGGGCTGACGCGTGAGGGCAGGCCGACAGCGCAGGTATTGCACAACAGCAATCGGGTCGATCTCGTGCTGCTGTTCAGCCCCGAGCACGGCATCGCGGGCAAGCTGGACCAGTCCGACATCGCGCACGGCAGGGACCCCGCGACCGGGTTGCCGGTCTACAGCCTGTACGGCGAGACGCGCCGGCCGACGGCGGAGATGCTCGCGGGCGTGGACACGCTGGTCTTCGATATCCAGGACATCGGCACACGCTTTTACACCTACATCTCAACGATGGGCGAGGCGATGACCGCGGCGGCGGAGCACGGGAAGAAGTTTGTGGTGCTCGACCGGCCCAACCCGCTTGGCGGCATCAAAGTCGCCGGGCCGATGCTCGACGCGGGCAAAGAGTCGTTTGTCGGCTGGCACACACTGCCGGTCCGCCATGGCATGACGATCGGCGAACTCGCAAAGATGATCAGGGCCGAACGCGAACTCGACCTGGACCTGCAAGTCATCACATGCGAGAACTGGCAGCGCAAGCACACGTGGGCGGACACCGGCCTGACCTGGGTCAACCCCTCGCCGAACATGCGCAGTGTGACCCAGGCGCTGCTCTACCCGGGCGTCGGGCTGCTGGAGACGACCAACGTGTCGGTCGGCCGGGGCACGGACACGCCGTTCGAGGTCATCGGCGCACCGTGGATCGAGCAGCGTGAATTCGCGGGCGCGCTCAATAGGCTGAAGCTTCCGGGGGTCAAGTTCGTCCCGATCCGGTTCATGCCTGACGCGAGCACACACAAGGACCAGGATTGTGGCGGGGTCAACGTCGTCATCACCGATCACGACGCGTTCGAGCCGGTTGCGACCGGTCTTGCGATTGCTTCAACGCTGCGCACCTTCTACCCCGATGACTGGCAACGCGAGCGCTATATCCGCCTGCTCGGTAACGACGGCGTGATGCGGAAACTCGATAGCGGAGCGGGGTGGGCCGAACTGGTCGAGTTGGCGGAGCGCGGCGTTTCGGATTTCGAGAAACGCCGGGCGAAATACCTGTTATATGAATAGGTATGCGGCCGCGTGCTTACGGCGTCGCAGGGTGCTGGGTAACGTAGACGACCGGCTGCCCGTTCATGCTGTCATCCGCCGTCGCCGACATCGCCGGCAGGCCCAGGCGTTCTCGCACATCAAAATTCACGGTCATCGTCAGCCGCTGCTTACCGAACTCGTACGTCGTGCGTTGGACCAGGCGGTCCTTGCTCAGCACCTCGTAGCGTATGAGTTCGGCCGCGGCGTACCGCCGATGCAGCGGCGACCAGAACGCGCAGTGTTTCGCGATGCGGCCTTTGCGTCCGTCGAGCGTCGCGCGGCTCAGGTGGTACGTCGGCGGAGCGAGGTAGAGCAGCTCCATCAGCCCGCGCGTCGCCTCGACGTTGCTGAGCTTGAATGAATCCAGGCTCCAGTGGTGGGTGACGACGACCTGATCGCCCAACGCCGCGCGATACAGCGGGACGCGGACCGTGGGGTCGAAGAACGGCGAGATCACCGAAGCCGGGGCGACGACTTCGTCAAATGATTGCCCCGGCGCGTCGGGCGGCCAGTGTTTTCCGAGGAAGCTCGCGTTGTCCGGGTCCCGAAACGCCGGGTCGAGGTGGTCGATGTAGGGCGTGTGCACGCCCTGTCCGTACGCGATGACGTCGCTGAACAGGGCCGACCCGCCCTCGCTGCCGACGACGAGTTGGTGCTCTTCTTCAAGCCAGCGGAGGCGCTCACGCCGGGCGTTGACATCATCGACGCGTGTCGCCGAACGACCCGGCCGGTAGTCGTCGAAGTACTCATACGCCGCGTCGCAGTCGATAAACCAAGCGCTCTGCGGCATGCCGCCGAGGATCGCGTTGACGCGAGCCTGGACGTAGGGCAGCGCGAACCTCGGCGCGAGGTGGTAGCCGCGGCCCTTGAACCCGCGGTGGCCGGTGCCGTCGGCGTTGAGGATGCGACCGTCTTCGTACGCCACGCGGTCGAACTGCGCCGTCGCCCAGGTCTGGTCCGGCCCGGCGTCGGGGTCATGTACGCTGTGGTAGCTGTCGTAACGCCCGAGCAGGTAGCCCGCATCCTCCTCGGCCTTCGCAATATCCGGGCGCGGCGCGTCGGCGTACAGGTCGCTGAGCAGCAAGAGCGCATGATCCAGCCCCGCATCCTGCAGCCCGTCGATGATCGCCGTCGAGAGCGCATCCCCCCAGGTTTGTGGGGGATTAAGCAAGTCAGGGTAAGCCTCGGCGAGCGCCGTGCGGTTGGCCGTGATCACTTCGATCAGCGGCCGGTCGTCCGGCTGGTTCAGCCACGAGCGGTCGCGCAGCCCGCGATCGATCGCGTCGGCGACCTGACGCGTCAGGTAGACCATCGGCCACTCGGCGTTCGTTAGCTCCGCGAGCGCAGCGCGATCGGTCTTGTTAAACGTTTCGATCAGTCGACCGATCGAACCATCGGCGGGCGCAGACTCGAGTGTCTTGGCAAAAGCGATCCATCGCTGCCGGTCGACATCATGCCGGCTGAACAACGCCGGCCCCCAGAGGTAAACATGCGGGGCACCGAACAGCCGCGCGATGCGTGGGTTGGCCTCGGCCTTCTCTGTGAGTGTGCGCTGTTTCGGGATCCCGCCGAGGTCCGCAGCGGTTTTGCGCCACTGCCTGAACGCTTTGGCGATCGCGAGCGGCTCGGGGGTGCTCTGAACGACGACGATCTCGCAGGGCGTTGCGCCCAATCGCTTCTCGGGGAACGAGAAACGCACGCCGACGCGGAACCGGCCCGCCTCATCGCGCTCGGCGACGAGCTCGGCGTAGTGCGGCCAGGGCGCGATGATGGTCAACGCGTGGTCGCCGTAGGCCCCGCCGAACGCAGGCAGCTCGAGCAGATGGAACGGGCTGTGCTTGATCAGCCAGTCCTGCAGCGCCTTGTTGTCGCGCGCGACGTGCAGGCCCGCGGTGATCGGCAGGGTGTAGCTCGCCGCATCGGCGGGCAGCCACCAGGTCGCTCGGCCGTCGGCGTTGGGCTCGGCGGTGAGCACGCGCGGCTCGGCCGGGGCCTCATCGAGCAGCGTGATCTCTTCACCAACAGCCCGCGGGCAGATCAACAGCACGGCGAACATCGACAGCAGGAGGTGTTTCATGGCAAGAACTCCGAGGCGTCTACCCCTTGACCGCGCCCGCGAGCAGGCCGCGCGTGAGCTGCTTCTGCGCGAGGATGTAGAAGCCGATGACCGGCAGGACCGCGAGCACGCTCGCCGCGTACGCGTACCGGACGTTGGTTGCGAAGACGCCCAGCAGCTGGTTGATCGCGACCGGCAGGGTGTGGGTCTCGCGGCTCTGCAGGACGATCAGCGGCCACAGCAGGTTCGACCACGCGCCGATCACGCTGAACACCGCGAGCGTCGCGAGCGCCGGCCGGGCCAGCGGGAGCATGACGTGCCACCAGATGCGCAGCGCGCTGGCGCCGTCGACGCGCGCCGCTTCCTCGAGCTCGGTCGGGATCGCGAGGAAGGCCTGCCGGCAGAGGTACACCCCGAACGCCGTGACCGAGAACGGCAGCACGACCGCGGCGAGCGTGTCGTAGAGCCCCATCCCGACGACCGTCTGGAACACGGGCACGACGATGACCTGCTCGGGCACCATGATCGTCGCCAAGATGAGCATAAAGATCAGGCCGCGTCCGCGGAAGCGCATGCGCGCGAGCGGGTATGCCGCGAGCGCCGCGAGGAACACGTTGAGCACCGACTGGGCGAGCGTCACGAGGATCGAGTTGACCAGCGGGCTGGTCCACCAGCGCGTCCCGCCGGATTCGGACTTCACCCCGCCCAGCCCGCCGTCGTCCCACGCGCCGGCGAAGTTGTCCGTCGTCATCTCGATTGGCGCGGGCAGGCGGCTGATCGGCACGCCGGGCCCGGCGAACGCGGTCGCGATCAGCCACAGCGCCGGCCCGAACGCGACCACCGCCAGCGCACCCGCGCCGGCGTAGAGCAGGGCCGTCATCCAGATGGGCCGTTTATTGGTCACGCGCGATCCTCATCTGGACCATCGAGAACAGGAGCACAACGACGAACAGCACGACGCCGATCGCGCACGCCAGCCCGAACTCGCCGCGGACAAACGCGGTGTCGTAGATCAGCGGCACGACCGTCTGCTGCGAGACCGGCACGCCTTTGACGGTGATGAACAGCTCGTCAAAAACCTTGAGCGCCGAGATCGACGAGATGACCGCGACGAGCACGAGGATCGGGCGCAGCGATGGCAGCGTGACGTTGGTGAACACGCGGAAGCGACCCGCGCCGTCGATCGCCGCGGCCTCCTCGAGCTCGCGCGGGACGGCCATCAGCCCGGCCAGGAAGATCATCATGTAGTAGCCGAAGCCCTTCCACAGCGTGACGAGCATCGCGGAGACCAGGGTCCAGGGGTGGCCGGTCAGCCACGGCGCGCCGCCGACGCCGAGGGTGTCCAGCGCCGCGTTGATCAGCCCGCCGTCTTCGTCGAGCAGCAGGCGGAAGGCGATCGCCGCAACGATCGTCGGCGTGACGACGGGCATGAACAGCAGCACGCGCAAGAGGCTCATCCCGCGCAGGCCCGCGTGCACGACCATCGCCGCGCCCAGGCTCAGCGCCATCAGCACCGGCGTGACCAGCAGGTAGAAGAAGCTGTTGCCCAGGCAGAACCAGAACCGCTCGTCGTTCAAGAGCCGCCGGTAGTTCTCCAGCCCGACGAACGACCCGCCGCGGAAGACGTTGTGGTCGGTGAAGGAGAAGTAGACGACCTGAAGCATCGCCGCGAGGACGAACGTGCCCAGGACCGCCGCCGCGGGCAGCAGGAACAGGTAGGGCGTCCACGCGCGGTAGGGGCGCAGCGTCGTCGCTCGTCGGGCGGCTCGCTTACTCATGGCGCCGGCCCGGGCCGGGGGACCGTGTCCAGCGTCGCCGGCGGCGCGGCGCGCAGCAGGGCGTCCCACTGCCGCTCGACCTCTTCGAGCGTCTCGCGCGCGCCGGCACCACTGAGCAGGATGCGCTTCATGCCCTCGTTGAACGCCAGCCGCATGTCCGGCCAGGCCGATACCGCCGGCGTAAACGCGACCGCATCCGACAACGAACCGGCCGACAGCATCCGTGCGACAACCATCCGGTCTTCCGCATCATGCTCATGATCAGAGAAGTGCGGGTCATGCAGCGACGCCGTCGTCGAGGGCAGCACGCTCGACCGCCGGGCCAATTCGGTCTGGTTCGCCGCGCTGGTCAGGTGCCACGCGAGTTTCGCGGCGAGCTCGGGCTCTTGGGTCTTGCCCATCACGCCCACCGGCATGACCGCGATGTGCGAGCGCCCGAGCGTGCCGGCCAGGGGGCGCAGCACCCGTGTGTTGGCGTAAACCTCCGGGTTCGCGTCGCGCACGCGGTTGAGCATGTTCGCCCCGGTCTGCACGGTGGCGAGCCGTCCGTTCTGGAAGCCCTCGACGACCGCCTGGTGCCCGCCGGTCGCGCTGCTGCGCGGCAGCGCGCCGTCGTTGTAGCAGTCCACCCAAGCCTGCACGTACGCCACCACCTCGTCGGATGCGAGGTCCGCGACCAGCCGGCCGTCGCGTTCGGCGAACGGCACCAGCCCGCTCTGGAGCATCATCGTCGGCAGGATCGAGTCCTCGCCCAGCCGCAGCGAGAACAGGAACCCGCCTGTCTTCTCGTGATAGCCGCGTGCCTGCTCGCGCAGCGTCTCCCAGTCGCCGCCGAGCGTGTCGGCGCTCAGCCCGGCCTCGGCGAGCAGCGCTTCGTTGATCAGCCGCACCTGCGTCGTGAGGTACCACGGCAGCGCGAGCAGCTCGCCATCCAGGTCGAGGATACGCAGCGCGCCGGGCTGGTAGTGTTCGGAAGGATCGCCGGGAAGCACGCCGTTGAGGTCGTGCATCGCCCCGAGCGCCGCGTAGCGCGAGAACTGGCGGTCGGAGAAGTTGACGACGTCCGGCGTGCGCCCCGCGGCCGCGGCGGTGACCAGCTTGCGGTCCAGCGCATCGAACGGCACATCGACCCACACGACCTCGACGCCGGGGTGCTCGGCCTCGAAGTCGTCGATCACCCCGGCCATGTAGTCATCGAACGTCGGCGAGAGCGCGAGCGTCCACAGCTCGATGCGCGTCTTGCCATCGTCGGCCCGGCCGCAGGACAGGATGCCGAGCGCCAGGCAGCCGAGCGACAGCACCGCGAGGACGCCTCGTCGTCGGCGTTCGGGGCGTAGGGCCATGCCGGTCATGTTAAACCCAGATGCGCGCGGGCGGCTCAGTCCCAGTCCTCATCGTCGGGCGCCCAGAGCGCTTCGTAGGTGCTCTTGAAGGTGGTGAGGTCGACCAGCTCGGAGGATTCTTCCATTGAGACGTGCCCGTCGGCGTACGCGAACTGTGCCCGCCCGTCGGGGTTGTCGGCCGGTTCGTCGCCGTGCAGGGACCAGTTCACCTCGGACTTGACGCTGCCCCAGCTCCCGGCGCCGTAGGACCGGCCGCTTGCGAAGCGTTCGCCCGGTCGCCAGCCGGCCTTGCCGCCGAAGGTGGAGCCGGAGAAGCGCGGGCTGTTGCCGAAGCGGGAGAAGCCCTCGCCGAGCAGGATCATCTCGGTGGCGTTGGTGACGCTGGCGCCCCAGGCCTTGCCGAGGTTGCCGCGGTACCCGCCAACCGCCGCGTCGCTGCTGGCCCGGGCGTTCATGCAGTAGTTGCGCTGGGCCTCGGTGTCTAGCGGGCAGAACATGATGAAGCCGTCGATCGTGTCGCTGGAGGTCTGGCCCTGGTCCGGCAGGTAGTCACCGATGCGGTCCTCGTCGTACCACTCGTTGAGGTCGCCGGTCGCGGGGTCGCGCGTGAAGTTCTGCGGGAACTTGTCCTTGTTGTCGGTGGCGAACGCGGTCAGCGCCTGAGCGAGCCCGCGCAGATTGCTGGAGCACTGTGTCGTCCGCGCCGCCTCGCGCGCCGCGCCCAGCGCCGGCAGGAGGATCGCGATCAACAGCGCGATGATCGAGATCACCACCAGCAGTTCAATCAGCGTAAAGGCATCGCGTCGGCGGGTCATCGTCTTGTTCCCTTGTCTGATCGGGTTCCGGGGAAAGCCCGGCCCGCGCATCTCACGCAGGGCGGGCTAAGGAGGGTCATTTGGCTTACGCACGCCGACGGCGGGCAGTGAGCAGGCCGCCCAGGCCCAGCAGCACGAGCGAGGTCGGTTCGGGCGCCGGGACACCGCCGCCGGGGCCGGTGAACGCGGCGAAGGCCAGGCCGAAGTCCGCGTCGTCCGTGTCGGTGTCGCCGTCCAGGTCCGCGGCGGGGTTGCCCGTCGGCACACCGGGGCCGGAGAAGGCGGCGAAGAACAACGCGAAGTCCGCGTCATCGACGTCGCCGTCCAGGTCCAGGTCGGCGGGGTCGTTGGCGTTGGGATTGACCGCGAGGTCTGCGATCTCCTGGTCGGTCAGCGCGTTGCCGTAAATCCGCAGGTCGTCGAGCATCCCGGTGAAGCCGTTGTTCAGGAAGGCGTCGTACCCGATGTTGCCGATCCCGAACGCCGAGTCAACGATGTTCAATGTGTCGTTCTCGTTGCCGTTCGTGCTGGTCAGCACAAGCTGGGTACCATCAAGGAAGACATCAACATCGGCATAGGTCGTCGCGCCGGCGTTGACGCGGACCGCGACGTGGTGCCAGCCGGCGTCGGCGCCCGGCGTGCCACCGCCGTCGATGTCACCGGCGAACTCGAAGCCGCTGCCGAAGGTGATGTTGCCGCTCGACTGACGGATACGGATACCGCCGGCTTCCAGCGAGATATCGAGCGCCTCCGAGGTCGAGCCATCACCATCAACATTCGCTCCGCCGTAACCGAACAGCTTGTCCTGGCCGGCGGTATCCACGGCCTGATTAAACCAGACCATGATCGTTCGCTCGGCGGCCCCGATCGGGGCGGTGCCCGCGGGAGTCCGCAGCGTGTTCTCGAAGTCGGCGGGATTGCCGGGGGTGGTCGCGTTCCCAATAACACCCGTGGCGTCACGGGTAAACATGAAGGCCTCGCCAAAGAGGCCGGCCTGGCCCGGCACGATGTTCATGCCCCCGTCGATGCCGGTGGCGGTCGCATTTGAAGTGCCGACGACATCGTTAGCGACCCAGGGGTCGCCGAACATGCCGGTGCCGCTGGAGTCCGCATCGTCGAACGTGTAGCGGTGCAGCAGTTGGGCCGGCGCGTTTGCCGCGCATGCCAGCGCACCAAAGGCCAGGCCGGTCATCAGGAAACGGTTTGCGATCTTCATCAGGATTCCTCCGTTAGGAAAGGGTGTCTAGCTAACTTCATGGCCCGCGCAACACACGCGGCGGAATTACTCGGGTTTTGGTCCCCGATCCTCGGCTTTGACTGGGATCGCCTCGACGAGCACACGGACCTGATCGACGTAGTGCTCGGTGCCGATGTCCAGACGCAGGGTCTGGCCATCACGCTCGACCCAGGCCCAGTCATCATCGTTGAGCACATCGAGCCCGCGTGGAAGCGAGTCGTTCGATCCCTCCCGGTAACTGGAAGTCGGATACTTGGTATCAGGGCTGGCAAAAAGCGGGTCGGTCTGCTCGAGCGTTTCGCCGGCAGCAATGACGCCCAGGATCGGGCGCCCGAAATCGATCGTCGTCCGGATGTCCAGCCGCGATTTGCCGAAGCTATCCAGATTGAGGTAGTACACATCAACGCGTTGCCCGGACCGTACCTGATATTTTCCCGTGCCCGAGTGTGGCCAAGACTGCTGGCGGTTGAAATCCACCGGCAGGTCTTCTTTGAGCAGCACATTGCTGCGCTCGATAAACACCTGTAAATGGTCCGCAGGCGATCCATCGAGCCGGATATTTGCGGGGCGTTCGCGCAACCAGACGGCGGACTGAGACAACGTCGGCCGGAGCTTGACCTGATACAGATCGCGCTCGTGGAGGTCGGGGTTGAACTCGATCCGGCGAGGGGGCTTGCCGCTATCGATTTCAATCGCCTGCTCTTCAAAAAGCGGCATGAACTCCCCAACGACGGCGCCATTCGTTTTGGCTGCCGCGCGGACCTCTCCCTGATAGACCTGGAGCCGGGTTGAAGCCGACCCACGGCCCGTCTCGCGTTCCGCGGTCACCCCGAATTCGGTTCCGATATCGACGATACGGGCATCGGGTGTGTTGATCGTGAATCCGGTCGCGCTGGGCGGCACTTCGGCAACAAGCTTGCCTGTGTCCAACCCAATACTGTTGTTGGTCTGAAGCTGGAAATGAGCGGGGCCTTGAATCAGGACCTCCGCGCCGTCATTCAGGCGCACCCGCACAAATCCAGCCTCAAGGCGGTAGTCACCGGCCAGCAACGAAGTCGCGTATTTATTGATGGATACACCCCAGCGATCGTTGTAGCGATCGAGGACTTCGGCAACCACGGCAGGCGGCTGGACAACGGGCGCGGGGGCCGGCTGCTCAACGATGTCCGGGGCGTCCGGTTCGTCGGTTCGACTCAGGAAGAACAGGCTGCAGATCAAGAGGATCGATGCCGCGGCCAACCCATATACCAGGGATCGCGGGATGACCAGGACGCGCGGGCCGTTGTCGTCACGCTCAGGCTCCGCTGGGACGGCGGCTTGCACCCGTGCGAGCGCCCGATCGGCGAGCAACTGGCTGCGGGCCTTGTCTCGGATATCACTGAGCCGCCGATTACGCAGCGCCTCTTCCAGGAGCTCGGCGAGCACCTCGCGGTCGATCTCGGTTTGCTGGAGCCGGCCCAGTTCTGTGGATTCATCCAGACGATCGATACCGTCTCCAGCGATGGACGCGACATGGATCAGGTCCAGGTACAAAACCCGCAGCGCCTCGCTGGCACGGAGCAGCTCATCGATCTCGGCCAACTCTTGATCGCCGGCAGTTCCCAATTGGATCTGCACGAACAAATCAATCACACGGCGCACTTTGGAAGGTTCGGGTGTCACGCCACGCCCCCGTCGTTCACGCTCTTGCGGATGCAGGCAAGCAGTTGGCCATAGACACGCGACAACCTTCGACAGACCGTAGCCTCTGAAACCGTCAACAACAGCGCGATCTGCTTACCCAGCTTGCCCTCGGCATAACGCATCCGGATCAAATCGCGATCGGGCTGCTCCAATCGCTTCATACAGCGTTCCAGCGAATCGAGCGTGTACCGGCTCCAGCGGTCGTGGCGGTCTTCAAGGTTCTGCAAGAGCTTGTTGACCGTCTCGGTCGAAAAGACCAAGCGATCTCGTCGGCGAGATTTCAAAAAAGTCATGACCTCGAATCGAGCAATCGTAATCAACCATGCATCAAAGGGTCTGGACGGGTCGTACTGATCAAAACGAGCAAATGCCTTGGAAGCGGTCTCCTGTACGATCTCATCGACGTCTGCTTCCTGAAAAATGACCGCACGGACATAGGTGCGGAGCTTGGGCTGGTACTGGACCAAAAGCTTCGCAAAATCCGCCCCCTGCGCGATGCTGGAGTTGTTGTCTCGCTCGGTCATAAGAGGCATCTTCATTATGAATAGGCCCCCGGTGCCAAGAATTTCACATCAACTTTCCGAAAGGGCCAAGAAAATTGAGACTGAATATCAACCATATCAGCTGGCACTTGAAGCCGCACCACCTACCCGGGTTGCGGGTATTACGGCGTCGGATTGGGAAACAAAACAGGCCTCTCTCAAAGAGCGTGCCTGCAAAGGGGCAGGCGTTCTTGAGCAGGAGAGTCAGCCGCGGTGACGGCGAACAACCATCACACCACTGATCGCGAGCAGCGCCAGACTTCCGGGCTCGGGCACAGCAAGAGGCGCGATTTCTAGATTGGTCAGGGCATTGTCGTAGACCTGCAGTTCATCGAGCAGGCCCGTTGTAGGGCGCGGACGCGCCGACATCAACGATCGACGTGTTGCCGAGGCCAAAAATGGAGTCGGTCGTATGGATCGCCACGCCGATGCCGCCGCCTGTTCCCGAGATGCTTTGCTGGACGCTGTCGAGAAAGACATCCACATCGGCAAAGGTCGTTGCGCCGGTGTTGACACGGACCGCGATGTGGTGCCAGCCCGCATCCGTGCCGTCAAATTCGTTACCGGTGCCGCAGGTGATGGGGTTGTGAGCGGTGGAAGAGGTGATCGTGCATACAGCGGGGCCCGGCGGCCCATAAAGACGATACAGGACTATCTAGGTCACACCTACCCTATTCACAATCAAGACCTTGTCCAAGAAACATCCGGCGTTGCCCATCCCATCAATCAGGGGCACACGATGAGGAGCCATGCCTGCTGCACTACCGCTCATAATCCCGCCCTTCGTGGCTGCGGAGCACAGACGACTGCCATGCCTTGAGCGCCTTGAGCATCGTCTCGGCGCGCTGGGGATGCTGCTCTGCCAGGTCCGTTGATTCCAACGGGTCCTGCCCGAGGTGGTACAACTCGATCCGTGTCTCGCCCTGATGCGCGATGCGGTGCAGCTTCCAGGGCCAGTCCGTCCAGGCCGCGTGCCCCTTGGGCAAGTCGTCGGGGTGGCCGGGGAACTGGTTCACATTCTTCAAGAGCCGGCCGGGCAGCGGCGTGGGCCGGTCGGCCTGCTGGGCCTGCATCAACTGCTTGATCAGCTTGTCGCTGGGCGTGCCCTGGCCGCCGGCGATGCCGTGCCAGAACCCGATCGCCGGGCGATCGGCCCGCTCCCCGGCCAGGATCGGCGTGAGATCAACGCCGTCCAGCACCGGCTGGTGCTCGACCGTCGCACCCACAATCGACAACAGCGTCGGGTAGATGTCCGAGGTCACAGCGGGGACATCGACAGCCCGGTGTTTGAATCTGGCCGGCCACTCGAGCATCGCGGGGACGCGGAGCCCGCCCTCGTAGATGCTGCCCTTCTTCTCGCGCCCGCCGGAGGACGCGGCGAGCAATCCGCCGTTGTCGCTGCAGTACCACACCAGCGTGTTCTCGGCGATCTCCAACTCCCGCAGCGCCGCGCGCAGCCGGCCGACCTGCTGATCGATCAGCGTGATCTCGTCGAAATAGCCCGCGTTTTTTTTGCCCGCATACAGCCCCTGCAACGCTTCACCGGTCGGCGTTTCCTTGTGCGGCGTATGCGGCGAGGGGAACCAGACCACGCTGAAGATCGGCCTGCCGCCATCGTGGTGCTCCTTAATAAAGGCGAGCGCGGCGTCCATGGCCAGCACCGTGCCCCGGCCCTCGAACTGCTTATAGACGCCGTTGTCCGAGAGATACGGAATCAGATCGAAGAAGTTGAGCGCGGCCAGCCAATGGTCAAAACCCACCCGGCCCGGCGAGGTCGGGCTCTCGGCCTGGACCGAGCCGATGTGCCACTTGCCGAAATGGCCGGTGACGTAGCCGGCATCCTTTAAGACCTCGGCCAGCGTCAACTCTTGCGGTCGCAGGTAGTGGCCGTGATTCAGCACGTTGGTGCGGATCGGGTGCCGGCCGGTCAGGACGCTGGCGCGTGTCGGCGAGCAGACCGGCGCGGCGGCGTAGAAGCGGTTGAACACGACCGCGTCCGCGGCCATCACGTCGAGGTTCGGCGTCTTCACGAACGGGTGGCCGGTGTAGCCCGCGTCGCCGTAGCCCTGGTCGTCGGCCATGACGAGGATGATGTTCGGGCGGGCGGGCCCGGCGCCCTGTGCCTCGGCCCTCGGTATCAGCAAACCCGACAACAGCATCAGGCAAAGCCTGAGCCACGGCGCCTGCCACAGCGGGCGCATCGCCGACATCAGGCGGGACCGAGCGGCATCACTTGCTTCAAAAAACCCGGTCATTCGACAGATTCCTTTGCAGACATGAAGCGAGAACAAGGCAAGACACGATTGACTCCGCCATATTACGAGGTATGTGTGATAGCTCCAAATGAACCAAAGCGATGTAACAGGCCAGACCAAGGCCACGACCGTGCATGTCCAAACCTCTGGATGTACCACGCCCGCAAATTCCGCTCCCGCTGCCGGAGATGGAGCGAGATGAGTTCAGGCACAGCCACGCGGCTGTTTTGTTGCAGTGTTCAAAACGGTGTGTGCATCACTTAAGAAGCGCATCCCGTTTGAATCTCAACACCATGTCGCGGCCGAGTGCCGAGCCAACCGGCTTACTCAGCTTCATTCAAACTCGACGGTGACCCGATCGATCATCGGCTTGGACTTGTTGTCCGTCGTGTCCGTGAGCTTGAGCTCGAACTGGAAACCAAAGCCCGCGGGGAGCTTGCTCGTGTCGATCGCTGCGGGGGTCTTGGCGACCTGCTTGGAGAAGCCCTTGATGTAGTCGTAGGTCTCCTTGACCTGCTGCCAGTCGGTCCACCGGTCGGCCCTGCCGTCGTTGTCCGTATCGACACCGACGCGAGCCTCGACGGTTTCGACCCAAGGGCCGTCGCTGACGTAGTCGGTTGACTGCTGCGTGAACAGGTAGAACCTGCCTTCGGCGAAGCCGATATCCGGGTCGGGGTGGCCCTGACCGATCTTGTCGCACCAGGCGAAGGGCTTGTTGATGTCGCTGGTGGTGAACCAACCGACGGCCATCTGGTGCCCGCCGACGGGGTCGTAGTCGCCGAAGAGGTAGTACTGCCCGCCGATAGCGATCGCCGCCCAGTCGCCGTAGGCCTCCTGCTCGGGCGTGTGGATCTCGTACTCAGCGACGTTGGTCTTGTAGTTGTCCGGGTCCTCCTTCACCCAGTGCGGGTGCTTGTAGGTGCCGATCTCACCGGTCGGGGTGGTGCGGTTGTCGATGGCGGGGTCCAGGATCGTGTACCCGCCGACCGGCCGTTTGCTGACCGCGTGCCCGGCCAGGGGCGAGTCCCAGGAGCGCGTGCTGGCCTTGATCGGGCTCCAGTCCTCATAGATGACGTGGAAGTTGCCCTCGAGGTCGCGGATAAACCCGGCGTCCGAGCCGTGCGACGGGTCCTTGAACGCCATACCCAGGTTCTTGCCCGGCTTGCCGTCGAACAGGTCGGTATCGACGTAGGCGTGGGGGTCCTGATCGTTGGGAAAGTCGTAGAAGATGTAGGTCTTGCCGTCCACGTGCTCGGCGGAAGTGACCCAGCGCGAAAAGCCCTCGGTGACCGGGCCGTGGTGGACCCAGTTGACCATGTCCTTGCTCTGCCAGGCGTGGTAGCCGCCCTTGCCCGGTTGCAGCCCGCCGGGCGCGTTGTACTGGTTGGCCCAAGGCGTGGTCAGAAGTGGGGTGTCCTCGAATCCATCGAGCGTCGCACGCTCGGGCTTGAAGTCGGCATTCTTACCCTTGTTGCCGTAGCGCCCGAAGGCCCAGTAGTTGTCCGGGCCCAGTGAGAGGAAGACCGGCGCGTCCTGCATATTGACGGGGCCCAGGTTTTTGATCGGTTGCCAGTTCTGCCAGATCGGCGACTGCGCGATCGTGATCGACTTGGCCTTGCGTTTCTTATCGAAGCGATGGAGCTTGCTCGTGAAAGCCCCGGCCTTGTCGGTCGGCTCGGCCAGGCCGTCTTTGATTGTCAGCCCATCGGCGTGCTGCGTAGCCAGCTTCCATTCGTCCTCGGTATCGACAACCCAGTTGTCACCGGCACTCAGCGGGCCCGCGATCGATGCGATACAGAGCCCGGCAAGCAGTTTCGTTTTCGAGAGGAGCATGTTGACTTTCCTGTTGTGGATGGGTGGTTCACGTTACAGCACACCGGTGCTGTTCCAACGGGAGCTCGTGTGTCCAGGACGGTATGGATGGCTTCTGCCCCCTGTCAAAGACAACCTGACGGCATGCGCCGCCTCCGGTTCAAACAACCCAGCACGCCGAAGGCGAGCAGCGAGACGGCCGCCGGCTCGGGCACGTTGGCCGCCGAAGACGGTCCGGTGAACGCGGCGAAGGCCAGGCCGAAGTCTGCGTCGTCCACGTCGCCGTCGCCGTCGAGGTCCGCGAACGGGTTGGACGGGGGGCCGCTGTCCGGCCCGGTGAACGCGGCGAAGGCCAGGCCGAAGTCCGCGTCGTCCACGTCGTTGTCGCCGTCGAGGTCCGCGGGCAGCGCGAACGCCGAGTCGAGCAGGACGCTATCGAAGATCGCCGCCGCGTCCGCGGCGCGGATGCGGAACTGGATGGCGTAGCCCTCGGGCAACCCGCTGAGGTCAAGCGTCGCGGGATCAACGCTGTACGCCTTGGCGAACCCGTCGATCCGGCCATAGCTCTCGCTGACATCCTGCCAATCGGTCCAGACATCGATCTCGCCGTCGCCGTCGGTATCGACGCCCGCCTGCGCCTCGACACCCTCGACCCACGGGCCGGTGCTGGTCAGGTCCTGGCCGTTGCCGGTCGGGTTGCCCTGCACGAATAGCACAAAGAGGTCTTCGGCGTCGTTACCGGTGCCGAAGGTCGCGAAGCCGCCGCCCGGGTCCGGGTGCAGCCCGTTGCGGATCCGCCCACCGTAGGTGAACGCGCCGTACAAGTCGTCGCTGTACCAGTAGCCCAGGCCGATACCGTTGCCCTCGAGGTCGTCGTCGGCAAACAGGTAGAAGGTGTCGCCGACACGAAGCAACTCGTAGTCACCCCAAGCATGAAGCGGCTCACCGTTTTGCTCGGCCTGGTAGACCTGGTAGTCCACATCGCCGTTCGGGTTGCCGGGTACGTTGAAGTGAGGGTGATCGTAGTATTGGATGATGGGCTGACCGAACTGATCCAGGGCGGGCTCGCCGCGCAGATCGATCGGCGCGGTGTGCTCGTGGGCGACGAATCCATTGATCCCATCGGGGCTTGACGAGTGCCCGGCGTACTGCGAGTCCCAGCTGTGTGACCTGGCTCTGATGCCCTGCCAGTCCTCGTGGATGATGTGGAACGACCCGTCGAGGTCGCGGTAGATCGCCATGTCCGAGCCGTACGACTGGGTGTCCAGGACCTGGCCGTGATCCACCACCGTCCACTGATCCGGCACCCGGTTGTCCGGGTCGTTGAACGTCAGCGTCATCAGGTTGGGGTCTTTGTCGTTGGGCGAGTCGTAATAAAGGTAGATCGTGCCGTCTTGGTACTCGGCGGAGGTGGCCCAAGCCACGCCCGAATTGAAGTTGAGCAACTGCCAGTTCTCCATATCCTCGCTGTACCAAGCGCGGTACGACCCACTGACCTTGTTGAAGTAGTAGTACTCACCCTGGGCCGGTGAAACAAACACCGGCCCATCCGATTCGGTGTTGCCTCCGAGATTGCCCGAACTCTGCCACTTGCCCGGCCCCCACTCGGGGGTCTGCTCGAAGGTGATGGACGTGAACTTCTGCTTGCGCGCATAGGGCTGGATGCGGCTCTCGAAGACCGCGTTGGACTGCGTCGGGTTGGCGGCGCCGCCGCTGATCGAGAACTGGCTGCCATCGGCGTGGATGGCCGTGCTCCACTGCGCCTGCGTGGAGATCGACCAACCCGGCGTGTCGCGCGGGTCCAACGGCGTCGGCGGAGGCGGGGGCGGCGGTGCCATGAAGTCCTGCACCAGGATCGCGTTGTAGTGCACGTTGCCGAAGCCCAGCGACTCCAACGAAAGGTTCTGGCTGGTCCCCGAGGCGGTGAACGTGCCGGTCACGTTCCGGCCGTAAGACGAGGTCTGCACCCCCGACGATGCATTGCCGCCGGCCAGGTCAACGTTGTTGCCCAGCCCGTCACCGAACCGCATGACCCGGCTATCGAGGCCGCTGCGCTGCTCGTTGTACCAGACCTGGACCTGGTAGTCGTTGCCGGGCGTCAGGCCGCTGAAGCTGAAATGGCCGGTCGAGATCCCCGAGGGCGAGCCGTTGGAATATGCGATCGTTTCGAGCAGGCTGTCGTAGGCCGCGTTCCCGGTCGAGCTGATCGAGGACGGGCTGTAGACGCTGCCGAACTTGCCGCCGCCGGGCGTATTACCCGCCGACGCGCCTGTCGCGGTAAAGCTGACGCCGGTTGGCAGGTCGGAGAAATCGGACGAGAGGAAATTGATCCCGCCGACGTTGAAGTCGCCGCTGCCGCCATTGAGCGCGTACAGGACGCCGCCGGGCGTGGTGCTGATATCACCGATCCCGCTGGTTGCCTGCGAAGCGCCCCAAGAGATCGCCGACTGGCCCATCACCGCGTGCGTCCCGGCAACGCCGCAGAGGCCGGCAAGCAGCAACGCGTAACGCGAAGGCCGGACCGGCCGGGAGCGATGCGGGGTCATTGCGTGTGCGTCAGATCGATCCATGTACTCCAACCTTTCAAAAAACACCTCTTGCAACAAACAAACGCCGTCGAGACAGCCTTGGTGCCCGCAGCGAAGCCGTTCAAAAATCGGGTCTATGGCTGACAAGGCTCGGCCGTCTCCTATCAGACAACAAATCGTTCAAAACCCGACCGCACAAGGTTCTGGCGGCCGGGCGAAGGACGAACAAGTCTTGAAGTTCGGCGGCGCCGAGCGGCCGGCAACCCGCCCCGGCCCGACAGGCTCGCGGCAAGCAGCCCCAGCAGCGCGAGGCCGGCGGGTTCAGGCACATTCGCCGCCGCACCGGGGCCGGTGAATGCAGCAAACGCCAGACCGAAGTCCGCGTCATCGACGTCGCCGTCGCCGTCGAGGTCGGCCGCGGTGTTGCCTGCCGGCACACCCGGGCCGGAGAACGCGGCAAAAGCCAGGGCAAAGTCCGCGTCGTCCACATCCCCATCATCGTCGAGGTCGGCAGGGTCCAACGCCTCACGCACCAGGATCGCGGTGAGGTGCGAGCGGCCGAATCCATTCGTCACCATGTGCAGGTCCTGGGTCGTCCCCTCGGCGGTGAACGAACCGCTGACAAACCGGCCCAGACTGTTGGCGCCTTCGCCCGCGACGTCAACGGTGCTCTCGGGGTCCGCGTTATCGCCAAAGGTCATCACCCGCCCGGCCTGAGCCGCTCGCTCATCGGTGAACCACAGCTGGATCATGTAGTCGGTGCCGTCAGTCAGACCGGTGATCACGAATGTCGTATCGTTGTTGGCCGGGTCGCCGCCGTCCACGACCGACACGGTGTCCAGCAACAGGTCATAGTCCGCATCACCGCTGGAATTGCCGGCGAGCAGGCCATCGGCGTTAAAAACCTGGCCAAGGAAGTTCGACGCGGTGAACAGCACGCCGTCCAGCGTGACATCGCCGGGCTCAGACGGATCACCCGGACCTGAATTGTGCCCGTTGAGCGCAAGCACGACCGCCCCGCCGTCGATGATGTCCGCTGCGGCGTCGGCGGTTGTGTCCTGTGTCAGCCCCCACTGGATAACCCCGTCACCCACCGGAGGCGGGTCGTCGAACAGCCCCGGCGAGAAGACCTGCACCTCGTCGAGCGCCAGGACCGTCGCATCCGCCTCGCGCGTGACGCGGACGTACCGGCCCGTCTGCGCGTTCGCATTCAGATCAACCGTTAGCCAATCGGCGCCGCCGGCGATGTCCAGCAAGCCCGACGTATACACCGGGTTCATCACCTCGTTGAGGATCTCGACGCGGATATCGCTGAGCCGCAGCGACGCGTCGGTTTCGGTCGTGTTGTGCAGCGCGATCTCGCCGATGTCCCGCGCCTGCCCAAGGTCGACCATCCACCAGGGGTTGTCCTCGGTATTGGTCTGCGCCGCCGCGGTGCGGGCCAGTGTCGTACCCCCGCCGATCCCACCGGCGAGCGTGCTCTCGACGGCGCCGGCGCCGTTGACCGCCAGGTGGGCATGACTACCCGAGCTCTGCGTCGCCGTCTTTTCGAAGGCCATATTGATCCCGATGCGTCCGAGTTGGCCGTGCGCCGGGTCGTTCCAGACCGCCTGCTGCGCGTCCAGCTCCGCGGCGAGCATGTTCAGCACCGCGCTGTACTGCGGGTCATGCGACAGGTCCTCGGTCTCGTCAGGGTCGACGGTCAGGTTGTAGAGCTGGGTCCGGTTGATGTCGCGGTAGTGGATGATCTTCCACTCCTCGCCGTCCTGGTCCTGCACCTTGACCGACCGCTGGACATGATTGGAGGTGCCCGGCGAGTAGGAACCGAAGACCGAGGCGTGGCCGGTGAACGCGTCGCGCACGGCGGCATCGTTGCTCAGCGCATCGGCGAAGCTCTGGGTCTGGACGCTGCCATTGGCCGGGGCCGACACACCGGACAGCTCCAGCAGCGTCGGCAGCGAGTCGTGCAGGTAGATGTTCGCGTCGCTGACGCCGCTGGCCACGGGCGCGCCGTTAACCGCGCCGGCGACGATGTAGGGCACGCGCGTCGTGTGCTCGTACAGGTTCTGCTTGCCGACCAGCCCGTGCCGGCCGACCGCGATCCCGTGGTCCGCGGTAAATACGATCAGCGTGTTTTGCAGGTCGCCGATGCCGTGAACCCCGGGCGTGAGCCCCTCGTAGGCCAGCGCCGCGTCGAGCGTGCGCTGAACCTGCGAGTCGAGGTACTCGATCGCCGCGTGGTTCTTGCTCACCTCGTTGCGGATCGTACGTTCGTCGCGGTTCCGACCGGTGCCGGCGACCGAGTTCTCATCGCGCACGCCGAGGTTGCCGTTGTCGAACGGGTGGGCGCCGAGGTAGCTGCTGGGCAAGGGGTCATACCCGCTGAGCGGCGCGGACGGGTCGGGGCTGCCGTTCTTCGCGCCGTGTGCCGACAGGAACGACGATGGCGCGTTGCGCGGGTCGTGCGGATGCGACAAACCCACATAGACCAGATACGGGTCGGTGTCGTTGGACTGGGTTTTGCCCTGCAGGTAATCGACCGTCTGGTCGGCGAACCACTGGCTGGCGGTCGCCCCGCGGTTGTCGTTCTCGGCGTGGGTTGTGAACGTATTCGTGCCGGCGTTGTAGTCGTTGCCGCCCTTGCCGTACCGCGCGGTGTCGTAGCCCGCCGCGTTAAACAGCCCCGGCATCGTGTCGGCGTTGGCGACCGACGAGCCAGACCGCCCCGAGCCGGGCGCGTTCCACATCGATCGGCCGGTCATGATCGCCGTCCGTGTGGTCAGGCACACCGCCTGCGACCACCCACCCTGGTTGTAGGCGTTAGTGAAGACCATGCCCTGGTTGGCGAGCGACTCGAGCGCCGGGGTGCTGACCGTGTTGTTCGCCCCGTTGACCCCATTACCCAGCGAGGCCTGCAGCGCAGCGACGGACGTCGAGTCCGCGGCCATGTCGTCGGTGATGATGAACAGGATGTTGGGCTGCTGCGCCGCGGCGTGCAGCGTCAGCGCAAAAGGGGTGACACCCCAAATCAAGCGGGCCAAACGCATCTTCGGTCCTCCATCATCACCATCTCATAATTCTGGAACTACAACGAATGCGAATGACGGTTTCTCCCATGCCCCCGGCGCAGGGTTTACTGCTCGGCCCATGGCACATCCCGATTCTCACGCTTGCGCCAATCGCGGTGCCACTGATAACTCCACATATCCCCAAGCCGGGTCGTCTCCGCGTGGCCGTCGGCGAAGACCAGGTTGGCACCGCCCGGGTGGCGGTTGACCAGCATCCGGCCCATGAGTGAACCGTTCCATCCGGCGACGGCAACGGGTTCACGCCCGGGAGCATCACCATCGCCCGGTATCGAGTTGTGCCAGTTCCCTTCGGCCAACAAAGGGATCTCGGTGGTTGGGCCGCCCTCCAGGCTGTTGTTCAGCCCCCCCCAAGCCTTGTCGGCGGGACGCCCAAAAAGGCGGCCACTCGAATTCGTCGCCCCGCGCCAATCCTGCGCCCAGATATTGATCGTGTAGCTGCCTGCCAACGGCTCGTCGTCGTTGATGACCGCAAAGACATCCTGCCTGAACAGCCAGGCGTTGGTGTGTCCACCCATCCGGTTCTCGCCGCCCCCACCAAAGGAGGCAACCGCGGAGTCATCGACCACATCCGCTTCGGGGCAAACAATGCCGTTGGGCGAGTCGCCTTGGTACTCCTCGGCGATCTCTGTCCAGTGGTCATCCTTGCGAAAAATCGGGATGTTCCAACCCTTGTTATCCGCCATATGCGTAACGGCCGACTGGCCGAGCCCGCGGACGTTGCTCAAGCACTGAAGCCCCCGCGCAGATTCGCGTGCGGCCCCGAGCGCGGGCAACAGGATCGCGATCAGCAGCGCGATGATGCTGATCACGACCAGCAGTTCGATGAGGGTGAAAGCCCGGTGGGTGCGTGTTTGCATGGCGTTGCCTCGCTAGGATTGATTGGGTTGCTAAAACCCGACCGCCGTACCTTGACGGCGGCCGAGCGAAGGAGGATCAAAACGTTTTATGCACGCCGACGGCGGGTCATGAGCAGGCCACCGAGGCTCAGCAACGCGAGGCTGGTCGGCTCGGGGACGGATGCCGCGGCGCCAGGGCCGGTGAACGCCGCGAAGGCCAGCCCGAAGTCCGCGTCATCGGTGTCGGTATCACCGTCCAGGTCGGCGGCGGGGTTGCCCGTCGGCACGCCGGGGCCGGAGAAGGCGGCGAAGAACAGCGCGAAGTCCGCGTCGTCCACGTCGCCGTCCTGGTCCAGGTCGGCGGGGGCGAAGCCACCGCCCTCGGCTTCACGCACGAGGATCGCGGTGATGTGCGATCGGCCGAACGCGCCATCCTTGGCCACCAGGCTGAGGTCTTGGGTCGAGGCGTCGGGGGTGAATTCACCGACGACGAATTGACCAAAGAAGTTTGCCCCTTCACCGGCAACGTCCACGGTGTTGCCTTCCCCATCGCCATAGGTCATCACACGGCCGGACAGGTTGCCTCCGCGTTCATCGACATACCAGAGTTGCAGGAGGTAATCGGTGCCCGGTGTCAGGCCTTCGATCGTGTAGACCGCGTCGTTGTTGGCCGGGACGCCGCCGTCAACGATCGAGGCGGTCCCCAGCAACAGGTCATAATCATCGTCGCCGGTCGGGTTGGGCGACAGGCCGTCCGCGTTGAAGACCTGGCCGAGGAAGTTCTGGCTGGAGAATAGGACGCCGTCGAGCGTCACGTCCGGCGGCTGAGACGGGTCCGGGGGATCCAGGGCGGTATCCGAGTTGTGCCCGTTGATCGCCAGCAGGACGTTGCCGCCGTCGATGATGTCGGCCGCGGCGTCACCGGTCACGTCCTGCACGACGCCCCAGGTGATGGGCACGGCGCTCGCCGTACCCGTGACCGCCAGAGCGGCCAGAAGAGTCGTCATTGAGTACTTCATGGTGCTATCCTCCAAAAACAGGTGGTGAGGAAGGGAAAGGGCCGCTGCGGGCACTCCCCGCAGCGGTACAAAGAGGAAAACAATTAGCCTCGCCGACGGCGTGCGAGCAGCAGGCCGCCGAGGCCCAGCAGCGCCAGCGAGCCGGGCTCGGGCACCTCACGGACCAGGATCGCGGTGATGTGCGAGCGGCCGAACGCACCGTCCTTAGCCACCAGGGTCAGGTCCTGCGAGGAGCCGGCGGCGGTGAACGTGCCGACCGCGAACCGGCCGAAGCCGTTGGCGCCTTCGCCGGCAACATCAACGTTGCTTTCCGTCGCTTCGTTGTCGCCGTAGGTCATCACACGCCCGGCGGAAGCGGTCCGCTCGTCAGCGAACCAGAGTTGGACGTAGTAGTCGGTCCCGTTCGTGAGGCCCGTGACCGTATAAACCGAATCATTGTTGGCGGGGACGCCGCCGTTAACGATCGAGGCGTTGTCCAGGAGCGCGTCGTAGTCCACGTCCCCGGTCGTGTTGCCGTCCAAAAGACCCGCTGCGTTGAAATTCTGGCCCAGGAAGCTCTCGCCGGAGAACAACACGCCGTCCAACGTCGCGTCGGCCGGGCCGTTCGCGTCATCGGCGAAATTGTGGCCGTTGATCGCGAGCACAACCGCGCCGCCATCGACGATGTCGTTGGCGGCGCTCGACGTGGTGTCCTGAGCGGCGCCCCACGCGATCGGCGCGGCCTGTGCGCCACTTGCGGCCCCAAGGGCCAATACCAAAGCAGGCAGTGAAACTCTCATCTTAAAACCTCCAGTAAGAGAACAGGGCATCAGGCACGACGCGTGCCAGATGGGAAAACAGTGTCTTTCATCCAAATCGAAGGGCACTAAAACGGTTCTCATTGCACGCCCTCCTGTGACTCGATCAATACCCGGAACTCGTCAAATGGTGAGCGCACATGCAGGCGAAAATGGATCGTCCGCCGGTCTTCGCTGAGTTCAAGCCGATCGAGTTGTTTGCTGGGAACGGATGTGTTCTCAACACCATCAAGACCAAAAGGACTGCCGAGCGGCGTAGCGGGCCTGTACATCCGGGTTGCCCTTGACGCAAAGAAGGCGTCACTATTGATCAGGCCCGATTCGCTCGCGATCACCCCCACCACGGGACGCGGGAAGGTGATGCTCCCCGACATGAAATGGGACTCATCGTTACCAACCGGATCGAGGTGGAACAAATAACTGTCGACCGGGCCGACCAACCGACGGGCCGCCCCCGTGTCACCAAAATGCGTATAAACCCCGGGCTCGTGGATAGACACCGATACTGGCTCGGCAACAAGCACGCCCGACTGCTCCAAGAACGCATAAAGCCATTGGTTGCTTTCTAGAGCACCGGGCAACAACGACGCGGGCGGTGTATCAAGCAAACGGACGTTATCGCTGGCCTCCAGCATGAACGGGGCGTCCTCAAGACGACGCAGATACCGCCCGGGGTTGACCGCATCGCGGCTCGCACTCCTCTGACGGCTTGCGGAAACGCCCTGCCCCGTCAGCAAATCAACATGCGGCTCGATCCGGTCTTCGGCACCCGGCGAATTCGCCAGCACCCTGCCGGAGAAGACATGGGCATGGCTTTCCTCTGCGTCGTGATCGACTTCGACCCCGAACGTCGTCCCCAGATCGGTGAGCAGCAGGTGTGGCGTGATAACCTGGAACCCCTGTGCGGGCTCGGGGACATCCGCGGTGAACCGCCCTTCCAACAGCCGCACATCATTGGGGCCCATCAACTCGAAGACCGCGGGGGCCTGCACAATCGCGGCGGTCCCGGCGTCCAGCTTCAATTCAACCACACCATCCAGCAGGTGATGCAGCTTGCCCAACGCCAGGCGATCGCCGGTCGGCGGCTCCTCCCACCGGGCCTGATAGCTGCCGGTGATGCTGGCGGCGGTCAACACAACCGGTGCGGGCTCGCCCGGTTCCTGTGCGCCGGTGTCCTCGGCCACTTCATCAGCGGGCGTGCTCTGGCGCGAGGTATTCTGGACCTCGTAGATCAGCAGCGACAACAACACCAGGGCCGCCGCACCCATAAACCAGACAACCGCTTTCGGGATGACGATGACGCGACTCGGCCTCGTCGGTTCCTCGCGCGGCTTGCCGGTGGCAGAGGCCTGCGGCAGCAGCCGAATCGGGCCATACTCCGCCTCGCGTTCCTTCTGCCGGCGTGACGCCATCGACAGCGTTACCAACTCATCCATGATCTCGAACGAGTATTCATCATGCTCGATTTCGTCTTCCACAAGACGAATGGCGTTGCTCTCGCCGAAGATCTCGACGATCTGCTCAACCTGAAGGGCCAGATCAATAAATGTTCGCCGCCTCAACGGGTCGGTATCCAACGCCTCATGAAGAGCATTGAACTCTTCGAGGTTCAAATCATCGAAGTAATACCGGATGCACGCGGATGTAAAGGCATCGTCCGAGCGTAAATCAATCGGGGTGTCATGGCCTCCAGATCCCATCAGGAAACACCCCCTTCCCGCCGGGAAGCCCGCTCTTCGACGCAGAGGCGCAACGACTTGTGGATCCGCGAGACAGCGAGGTAGATCGCATTCGTCGTGCGGTTCATCAGGTCTGCCAGCTCTTTACCCGTATGCCCATCCTGATAACGAAGCTGAATGATCTTTCTCGCGTGTGCAGGCAACTCCTCCAAGCACTCACGCAGCAGGTCCATCCGCTCAGAGGTAACTTCGTGCTGACGGGCCAGCCAATCGGCATCCAGTTTGTCGATCAACTCGGAAGAAAACACCAGCGGTCGGCTCGCGCTGCGTCGGACATGGTCGATGGAACGGAAGCGGGCCCGGTTTCGGACCCACGCCCGCAGGTGCTGCTCGTCGTTCAGGTTGTCGGCCTCCCCCAGCGCCGCAACAGAGATATCCTGATAAATGTCCTCGGCGTGCTGCCGGTCGCGCGTGATAGAGACAATGTAGGCCATGAGCCGCAACCGTTCTCTGAACATCACACGCACGACTGTTTCACGATCGATGGGCATAGCGTGAGAAGGGACTAGAGTTGAACCTCAGCGAACCACGCGTCCGCCGCCATTTTTGAAACGTCTGTGACGAGGCAGACCTGTCGCCGACTTGGCGATTCAACAAGAGAGATGGGCAAAACCAAACAATTGAGTTAACTATATGGAATTATCAGCTGTTGCACACAATTGGCTGCAATAAGACAAGTTACATCGATTTAGTAGCCATACGGCGTCTTGAATACGGGCCGGAGCCGCATACCGACGGGGGCTGCCAGACAATCCAATTCATCGCAAAACAGCTTCCTCTGTCCCACAAAATCCGCGGGCAACCCGGCATCCAGCCGGCCCCGGAATTCCGCTCCGATCCTGCGTACACGCTGCGCGCGAGGCAGAACCAGAGTCATGGAGAACATGGGAGGGGGATATGCCCTAGATGAGATAGAAAACACCCCTGCTCAATCTTCCCCGAAACACGCCGCCGGATCAGGAAGGGCACGGCGGATCTCATCCACACGGTAGCCCAGACCCGGACCCGCGATCGTGCCTAAGTCAATCTGTCCGCCGCGACGCCGGTAGAGCCCCGGGTGGACCGCTGCTTCGGGGCGTGATGCCTCGGGATAGAACTGCATGGCGTTGGTCTCGACGCCTCTGATCGTGCCGACGTGCGCCGCCAGGCGGCAGTGCGGCACCTGCGCGAGCATCGGGTTGGTCAGATCCTGAACCATCAGCGGCATCCCGTGCGCCCTGGCCCAACAGGCGGACAGCAACGCCCCCGTCAATGTCTTGCACGTCTTCAGCGCGACACCCGACCAGCCAAGGGCGTGCCCCAGCCGGACATACGTCCAGTCGTGCGCGCTCTCATCCAGGAATAGCGGCTTGCGTTCTGAGACCGTGTGCACGTCGATGCGGTGCGCCTCCAGGTCATAGGGGAACGGCTGCTCGACATAGAGCAGATGCCCCCAGATGCCCGGCTCGTCTTGGCGGAGGCGGTCCAGGATCGTGTTGACGTAGGCCGGGTCGCTGACCATGCAGTTAAAGTCCGCGCTCATCGCGGTGACCCCGCGCGGCAGGCCCAGCCGGCCGACCCGGACCAGGCGGTCATAGTCCCACGCATCGTCGTCCCCGCGCAGCTTGATCTTCAGGCTGGTGAGCCCGTCCGTTTCGATCCAGCGGTCCAGGGTCGTGGGGTATCCGTCATCCGGCTCATCGCCGGTGAGGTCCGCTTGGGTCAAGGCATCCAGCCCGCCGACCAGGTGCCAGGCCGGCAGCCGGACGGGGGCCTGATCGACCAGGTAGTCGCTGATGTGCCGGCCGGAAAAAGAAACCGCATACCCCTCGGCGGGCTGGATCATCGCCTCGAGCGGGTGATGGATGTGGGCCGCGTCGAGGGTGTCGAAGGCGTCTTGATCGTGCAATCGACCGTAGGCGTCATGGGCCGCGATATCAAAAAGGCTCAGCACGACAAGAGCCGCCAGGTGCGGGACGGGCTCGACGAGCCTGCTGCTTGAATTGAACCGCTCCAGCAGCGCGGGCAGGAGGTCGCGGCTGAAACGGAAACAAAGATCGACCGGATGCCCAACCATGTCGTGCGCTACCCAGGCCTCCGCGACCTCGCCAGCGAGCATGCGCAGCGCCGCTTCACGGTCGGCGTACGGGAGTTTGCTGGGCCAAACCCACTGAACACTGAGCGGCGTCTCGCCCCAACCGGTTGCCGCCCGGCCGCCCGGCCCTGCAAGCGTGAGGCACACACGGGCGCATGTCACGCTCGTCAGTGTCTCACTGCCAAACTTGAGGGGGACGCGTGTGGTAACAGGCAAAAAAAATAGACGCGCATGGGTGACGCGCGCATCCCATGGAGTTTCACACGTAGGCATGCGGCCATCTTAAAGACTGTTCATCACCATGCAAAGACATGAGCCGGAGCACGCCGGCCCGAACGCGGCAAAGATTATTCAGATAAAGCCCAACTCACCGCATTACGCAACAACACCCGGAAGGCCGGGTGATCAAAATCGCCGGGGTGCCCCAGCGAGGTATAGAAGACCCGCCCGCCGGCCCGCGGCCGGTTGATCCACACGACCGGCTCACTGCGCACACCGGCAAGGTGGCCGGTCATCAGCGGCGTCGCGGTGTCGGCCAAGGGCGTGGTCTTGTACAAAGAACCAGGCGAGACAAACTCTCCCGATACCCCTTGAAGCACAGGATGACCCGCGGCATCCCGCGCGATTCTGATCGTCGGGTGCTGATCTTTAGGGTGGTGCCCCTTGTAGTTCCCGCCGAGTATCTCGGGGTCAAACGCCAGCCAAGCCGCGTGCCCGGGCATGACCTCGCCGCGCGGGGCGAATGCGTGGCTGGCCGTACGGACACCGATGAGTGAGCCGCCGCGATCGAGATACCCCCGCACGGCATCGAGTTGCTCCGCCCTGGGCCCCCGGCGGTGCACGCTCAGCCACAGCAAGTCCGCCCCCGCCAGCGCCGCCTCCAGACCGGCGAAGTCGTGCATCCCGGCCCCCTCATCCGGCACAACGACAAAATCAGCGGTGTACCCCTGCGACGCGAGATGCCGCTCAAAAAACACGGCAAGCGTCTGCCGGGTCTGGTACTCGGGCTCGCCGATCATGAAGACAATGTGCCCGTTGGTCTCTACATCGTTCTGTATCCGTGCCTGCTGGCAACCGACCAGCGGGCCCAGCAAGAAGAGGGTGACTAAAAACCAGAAGAAATTGTTTTTGCAGATTCCCATCATCTCCTCGGCCATGAAAGGCGCGGTCTCTCAATCGTCGAACGGAATTCAATTAACTTGTTCCCTTCCTCTCCGCTTATGGTATATCAACACTACGGCTTCGGTTTATTCTGTCTTGAGATTCCCTGCATGGACCGTCGCGGAGAGCTTTCTCACGATAGACAACAGCCGCGGGATGCCTTCATCGAGACGTCCGCGCAGGTCTCGGAGTGGCAGGTCTCTTGGGAACTGAAGGCACCAACCCTCGACCACATGCCCCATCGCCTGATGGATCAGGCCCTCGCTGTGGTCGTTCTTGTCCAGTCGATCGGCGAACTTCTCCATCGACTACTGGGTCAGCTTGTAGATGCCGCCGAGGCCCTTGCTCGTCGGGTGCAGTTTGGTTGCGGCGTGGAAGTTGATCTCAACGAGACGATCGACCTCGCTCATCTCCATCAACTCATCTGCAAAGCCGAGCTTGAACATCGCAAGCCGGGCGAAGCGTTCATCGTCGGCCTTATAGAAGGCGTCGTCGCCGTTGACCTTGTCGAACCACTTCTCCCATTGTTGCTTGGTCCCACGAATCACGTCGCTGGTCGAGCCTGTATACCAGTGAAGTCTTACCATCGCCCGCACTGTTGGGGCAGTTGCTTCAATGCGGTCACGGCTTCTCGCTCGGCAACCGGCTGCATACCTTTCCCCTCCTTTAATCCAAGGCGACCGGGTCGGAGGGCTTGCACCCCATCGCCGGCAGAAACTACTTCCGGCGGCATGATTTCACGATCTGCCGCCCATCTCATCACCATCCGGATGCGTCGCATCCGGGCGTTGACAACTTTCTAGGACAAGTCCGAGCGCACCATCGCCTCTCGCACTCGTTCGAAGACGCTGAAGTTGAGGTCTCCAACGGGCTGATTTCCGTAGAGGGTTACGAGCGGACGCAAGGCGTGCTGGATATTAGTGCACTCCAGGCTAACTTCGCCGTTACTGAAGTAGTGCCGCTGAACCCATTCGCCGAACATGAGAACCAGTTCGCCGACCAATCGAACGTCGCTAGGGCTAGCTACGAGGTCTTCGGCGATTACATCCACACCTACAAGTTCGGCGAAGCTGTCGAGGACAAGGTCGTGCTGGACCTGATCTACGAGGCCCGAGACATCGAGCAGGCGCTTGGATCAGAGGAGCAGATCGACGCTTGGTTCGAGGCGAAGACCCAGGGACTTAATGACTGGCAAAAGGACGGGCTATCCCCAAGTTCCAAAGCTGTTGCCATCAGTACTCCCCCTGCGCCTTGATGATCGCAAAGGTCTTCAAAGAAACGTGGTTGTCGTCGCCGTTCCGTGGCCGCTTGCCCACGGAATCCGCCCCGTGTAAGATCATGCGTCGCAGCGGCTTAGGCCGTTCACGCGGGTGTAGCTCAGTTGGTAGAGCGTCAGCTTCCCAACGGCTAATACGCAGCTGCGAAAACTCTTGATATAGATATAGTTAAAACAATAAGCCCTTCATTTGCATGTGCTTGCAAAGCTGTTTTGGTTACATGTCGGCCAGCCATTGGTCACCTAATGATCAGCTATTAAGACTCATTATGGCTGTCATTTGGTTGTTCTGTAGGCACACATTCGTCGGACTGCGGGAGAGAAGGAGGATATGGTATTGGCACTCCCCACGCTTCGCGGATTCGGGAGACTACTCTTCCAAGTTCAAGCAGGTGAACCGCTCTAGCTTCTCTACCCACGTATTCCCAGAAGTCACTTTTAGAGGGGTGTTCCCATTTGATTTGGGAAATAGCTCCCGATTTGAAATGAACCCACGCGGTAGGTGATCTGAGGTCATTGAAAAAGCATGCTTGAAATTCGATATCAATGAGACTTTCCATATCGACTTCATCATTTTTGTGATCTAGTTGGCACCTATCATGCAGCCGAGGATCAAGGGAAATGCATGTGTCGTTATCTTTCCATGATCCGCGGAGTTTTTCTCTGCCATCTTTTCCCGCTTTGTCATGATCGAATAGAAACGCAACTGGAGGGAAGTCAATCCGGTTTTTCCAGACACTTAATTCTTCTCCCAGTCTAACCAGTTGCTGTACTCCGCCGCGATCTGGCGCCTCTGGCTTCTTAGGTGTTTGCAAGTATATTGCATGACTAGTTCCACCCATATCAATGGTTAGCAAGTCAATGCCCCACTCAACTTTAATAGCAAGGCACGCTGTCCTGATGAATTCACAATCGCTGTTGCCTTCAGTGAATATCGTATATGGCTTTAGCGGATCTAGAAGATAGTCTCGACGTATTATGTCATCGACTAGGGTAAAAACTTCCTGGCTCACCATCCTTTTGGGTGAGGGAAAGCTAGAGCGTTTCTTAGATACAGTATCACTTGATTCTGTCATTGCAATTCCGTCTCCGGTACGACTTCGGGCCCGTAGAAAGTGAACTGCACACAGCACGGCACTTCTTGGCCGCTCTTAATTGAATCATATGGGAACAAGTGGGGTCGCAATTGCACTTTGTAATTTTGCCAGCCCTCAGGAACTGCCCACATCCTGTCCCCAACCCGAGAAGTTTCAACAATAGTCGCATTTGTTCGCAGTGCATTTTGATAGTTTGCAACAGGGTCCATCAGGAATTTCATTTCTTCAGGTATCGACAAGCGAATATTGCGTGTCTGGAGTGACTTGCGAATGGTACGATATAGTTTTTCTGCAGTAGCGTGATCACCGGTTTGATGTGACAGAATCGTTCGCTCTAAGAGCTTTTGCAGTGGCCATGCGAATTCTGTGGTAGAAAGCGAATCTAGAAGTTCAAGGCGACGATTAAAGTTAAATGGCTCGAGCGTCGACAGAACCGTGTACAGTAGTTCGTAAGATCTCCACGATTTCGATGCGCCTTCGATCTTTTGAAGTAATGCAATAACGCCTCGAAGTTCACTCGGGTCATTGTTTGACTCTGCATACCGTATCTGGGCCGCAGCTATGAATGCAGATTCCTCACCACGGGCCATCATATCGTCTAATAATGCTTTGCCTGAACCATCCTTTAGCAAGTTTAGAGCCAAGGCGTAATGCTGGAGTGTTTCATCGCGATTGTCGCGAGATTCTGTTGCCAAAACACGTCCATATAGTGAGATTGCGTCAACAAGCATTCGAACAGAATCCGGTGTTCCGGGATTCTTTTGAGCTAGCTTGAGATATCGGTTTGCTAGTGTATTTATAAGCTTTATGTTGTCAGGATTGAACTGCTCTGCTGATAAATATGCCCTTTCCGCAGCCTCTTCGTAGGCTAAGGAACGATCTTTGTCGCCGACTGAAGACTCAAATTCTGACCATTGCTCATATATTCTTCCCAATGTCGTAAAGAGATTGTCGAGTGGCTCGATTGGGTCGTCTGCTAAGGTGGTAATGTTGATTGCAACTTTAATATGTGATTCGGCCAGTTCGAATTGTTCTCGAACATTTTCTGGCTTTGTCCACCACAGTTCACTATGTGGAGGTTTTGCAGCCAAGTGTCGTCTTGCGATGGCAAGACGATGTAAGAAGATAGGATTTGAGTCAAAGACAGGGTCGGGTACAGACTCAAGTATCTGAACTATTCGATCTCTCTCTTCATAGTTGCGGGGCAATTCAAACTGATCAACTCGCAATGCGGTAGAAGATAGTTCTGTAATGAAGTCGCTGCATTCATTCTTTCCAGCTTCTTTTCGGGACAGTAGTCTCTGGAACAGCGTAAGCTCTATGTCGTGAATTGAGTAAGAATGATTTTTGTCAATACTCGCTAGTGATTCGTGACTGTTTTCCGCAATTCGAATTAACTCGGCGCCGATGAGCGGGTGACTGAATCCAATTTCATAAGATTTTGAACCACGAAATCTCTCCAAGGATATTGGGTTAGATTTGTTATTCGCCATATCTAAAACAACTGGGCGAGCCTCTCTAGATATTAAGCAAAGTGGAAGCGCTAGTCTGTAGTTGGATACTGCAGCAATCTCAAGTAAAGATGCTCGGAGCAATTGATTATCACCAACAGCTTCGTCAAATAATCGGGCAAGCCAATTTTTAAGCGGCTCGTTAGCACCTTTTGTCCGCAATAACCAAAAGCGCAACGCTATCCAAAACAAGCTTTCAGTGCCATGCGGTCCATTTCTACTAACCTCAGCAATAAACTGTGCCCACTCTTCTTTATTCCTTCTTTGCTCAGGGCGCAATATTTTCGAGAAATGCTCGCCTATATCTACGGCTTCGCTCAAGGTAACTCGATTACGCAACTCTTGTCCTAGAGGACTTGCTTGCCACAAATCGGATTTATAGGAATTAAGTGTGTGCGGCAATGCAACAAGAATGATTACTGGCCTTGCGAGTTTACGCCCAAGTTGGCAAATAGTGCTAAAGTCCCCCATGAGGTTTGGCGAATCGTAGACTATTAGCCAGGGTAGGATGCGGTTGGCTTGCGCTTTTATTTTTTTCTCTGCTAGTCTGATGAACGAATCAAGTTGGCGAGTATCGAAGCTGCGTAAGTCCTGGTGAGCAACAAGAACCGGATAACCTTCAAGTGCGGCACTGTGGCTGATTTGCCTAATAAGAGTTGTACTTCCAGATCCACTTTCAACTTCGATATATGCAGTTGCGGAAGCCTGTTTCCCCTTTTCTAGAGCTTTTCTCAATAGTTTGAGCAAGTTATCTTCATACTCTCGCCCCCGTTTGCATGGTATACCCAGCGAGTACGGCTTCCAGGAGTTGGTGGGGTCGGTAAGGAAGTCTTCCAGATCTTGCGAACTCGGCTCCCCTGCCACAGATAAGTCTGACTCTGTTATGAGTGAGTACTTGTCTAGAACTAAGTTTCCTGGTTGTTCACAGTCAGACAAATTGACAGATATGTAGCCAGAATCCGAAAATAAGCGTAGCTGATAGGCATCCCCGGTTTGTGTTGTAATTATTTGCTGTCGTAAGCTAGATATAAGCTCCGATTCATCTCGATTCCAAAGGATAACTTCTGGGATTCGTAGGTCGCGGTCATCGAGTAGAGGCCTTAATTCCGACGAGATGATTGCTTTGCCGGGCGAGGCGGATGATTCAATACCTTCCGAAACTTTTTTTAAGTCTTTGTCGCCATCTAATCCAATGCAAAAAAGAAATTGATGCGCAGGCACCTTAGTAAGCATATTCAAATAGCGACGCTGGCTTTGAAGTGCGCTTAACCCAACGGAGCCAGGCGCACTCTCCAATCCATGTAAGCAGTAGACCGGAGCAGATTCATTCCCAATTTCGATAAATGCAGGGTCTTCTGTAATGATACGGAGTTTTGACCCCCGACCTTTGCCGCGTAGTGCGGCTCGAGCTTCCATTACAGGTGTTAATGGGTTAACAGCAAATATCGCCTGCCATGGTAATTCGAGTAGGTCTGACAATGCCTCGTTGTCGGCTAAGAGAGATGGTGCGTTGCTGCCAAGCCATAACACGGCATTTCGTGAATTGATTGATGTAGACCATGCCGGGTCATACGATGTCGCGTCATATTTCGTCACGTTATGTTCCATGGTGTGTGCAGTATTAGCATACTCTAAATCATGGAGTGATAGTCAATTATCTGAGCAACGAATCAGTTCCGTTTCACTGGTAATCTCAATTTCATGTACTTAGTTCATAGCATGACTTAATTGCTGTGATGACCATGGAATATCTCAGTGTCAAATATCTACAGAACATAATGCCGCATATGGGGCGCTGGCAAATGAGCGGGGCTCACTATTGCTGCGGCGCGTTTATCCGCGCCGTCTAACTGATAACAGCCCGCCAATACCAAGACATAGCAAAGTGCTAGGTTCGGGAATAACGGGATCTTCTGTACCGGTCCAATTGGCAATGACTGAATCGATATCTGTGCGATTCACAAAACTGTCGTTGTTGACATCTCCTAATCTCCAGTTGCCTTTCTCGACTTCTGTTGACAGATTGGCGAGAACGAGATTGAGATCGTCCTGGTCGATACCGCCAGATGCGTTGAGGTCGCCTTCGAGTAGCACCTCGGACATAACACCGACATCGTTACCATCGCCTGAGGTGTAGCTGACATGCAGCGCGATTCCATAATAGATATCGACGAGATCGCCCTCCGCCAGCCCATCGAATGCGCCTGATGATGTTGCCGGCGGTGACTCAATAGGACATGGCCCGAATAGCATGATGATAGCGAACGGGCCAAAACGGGGCGAGCCAACAGCTGCTCGATAACTGATTGTGATGTTGGAACTTAGGCGGTGAACTACTTGCCTGCGGGCATTTATTTTGGTGGGTCAATCGCCAGCTGGATCTGTGTGACCAGCCTTGATTGAATCAGCATCACTTGTACTGAAACGCCGCAAGCCAGCTTGGTTTCGGTTGCGGCGACAACCCATGGTTTAGCCTCCTTCATTCATAGCGACCAGTCCCTATCAGCTGCCGCAACCGAAACCTAGGACGCTATGCAACGAGCATGAGTCACCATTGGTCACCTACCGGTCACATAAAAGCGATCGTCGCTCGGGGTGCCACCGAAACGCCCCCGGGCGCCCGTTTGGTTGGAAACATGGTTGTCATCTCCATTTCGGAGGCGCTTGCCCACGAAACCTCGTCGGTGTAAAATCATGGATCGCAGCGGCTTATGTCCGCAACGCGGGTGTAGCTCAGTTGGTAGAGCGTCAGCTTCCCAAGCTGAATGTCGAGGGTTCGAATCCCTTCACCCGCTTTTAGACAAGTCCATATTTTCACCAATCTTAGCGAACCGGTTCCGCGTGAAGCAGAGCGGCCTCAAACCTCCCGAAAACGGTAATTACCGTTTTTGGGCCAACAGTGGTGCCGCTCAAGCCCGGACAACGCCCCAAATACCGCCTTCACAAGCCCTCAGGCCGCGCTGCCGTGACGCTCGACGGTAAGGATGAGTGTTTAGGCCCGTATGACAGCGAGGAAAGCCGGTCGCCTATTATCGTTTAACCGACGCATGGCTTGCTCAGAAAGCTGCTGTACCACTAGAGCAATCTGAAGTCAGCGAACCTGCAGTCTCTCGATCCTTCGCCAGCAGCGGTTTGCCAGTAAACCCGATGAACACGGCATTGGGCATCATCGCCTTACCGGGCCGAGTAGCCGTGCGACATCAGCCGAGCCTATTGGAGCAGCCGTCGATCACATCGCAGTCACAACATTTGAGATCAAGTTGTTGATGCTTTTAAGATCCGACCTTGATTCACAACGAGCTTCCACCCGGTTCTCTGTTCTTTTAGAAGAATATTCGCACGGTTAACCGTTGTGGTGATCGTAGATATTTTCACATATTCATTTTCGGACCAAATTTTTTGAACAGCTTGTGCTTCGATGCCCAAATACTCATAAAGAGTCATAAGATCAATTAAACGCTGTGGCTTACTTCCGCTTAGCGGCAGCGTAAGTCTTAGAAGTGTCGTACCAACGTGTTCAATACGACTTACTCTTGCCGTATCAGAATCGATCCTCAAGTTCCCTAGCATACTGACTGGCTCGATGCTTGATAGGTCGAGATCGGCGTCCACAATACCCCAAAGTATCTCCCTTTCGAGAATAGTGAAAGTACGTGGAGCTTGCCCGCCATTTGGATGATCAAGGGCATGCATAGTGTCTGCTGCATCAGACACTATAGATCGAACTTCTTCAAATCTTTTGAGACTCTCTGGCCTATGCGCCCCCATCTTGAGGATCGGAACAACGTCAAGCAAAGATTGGCCGATTCGATGCAAATCAAGACCAGCAATATCTGGAAATGGAGTTAGCTCACCACTCATGGCATCTTTAATCACTGGCCTTCGGCTGAAAATCAGATTCTCATTCTCGGCATCAGGTCCCCCGGCTGCACCTTGAGAGCCTTCGCCAGCGCCTCAATCGTCTCCAGCCCGGCCTGCCTGCCGCCCCGCTCGATCAGGCTGATGTGGGTGCGGTGCAGCTTGGCCTTGGCAGCCAGTTCCTCTTGAGACAACTCCTGCTCCTCGCGGAGCGCCCGGACGTTGGCGCCGAACTTGTTGACAAAGGCCTTGGACACGCTAACAAGGCTCTCGCCCTGTAGACAATCCGTCCACAGACAGAGCGCAACAACCGTCAAGAAAGTTGTCCCTCATGCCCGCCACGCCGCACAACAAGCTCTCCAGCTACCGCGAGGCCGTCCTGCGGCACGTCCTTGTGGGCGAGCTACTGCGGGGGGCTCTGGCTGGCCGGGAGGCTCGCCGAGGTGCTGACGCCAGAGGTCGACGACGCGGGCTACGACCTGGTCGTCGGGTCGGGCCCCGTGATCAGGCACGTCCAGCTCAAGACATCGCACGTCGGATCCTCGACCGCCAGCGTCAACATCAACGTGCGGCTGGCCGAAAAGCCCAGCGGCTGCGTGGTGTGGACCATGTTCGACGCCGAGACGATGCGGATCGACAGCCACCTCTGGTATGGTGCCGATCCGGGCGAGCCCCTGCCGTCACTCGACGGGCTCCGGGTCGCGAGGCACTCCAGGGCCAACACCGGCGGTGTCAAGGCCGAGCGCTCGGATATCCGGGTGCTTCCCAGGGGGCGGTTCGAGGTGCTGAACTCGGCCGCCGACCTGGTCGATCGGCTATTCGGTTGACCTGATCGGCCCGTGTCGCGTTTTAATCGGGCCTGAGCAGGCAGGGGCGTAGCCGGGACATCAAAAGCGGCAGGGGCGACCAGAGGGAATCGTGCTCATAGCGCGTTCGAGCTACTGGCGCTATCAGTGTTTAGAGCATCTTTTCGCATCATCATGAAGGATCAATAGCCCGCGATCAACGGACGCCGGGCGAGAGAATCGAATATTCCTCACCAAGTTGTTCTGTAAGATGATCTAGCGGTACGAGAAACAAGCAATAGCCCAATGTGTATACTCTGAGCCAAAGCAGCTTACTCCAAACAACTATATAGGCCGTGCCTTCTCGTTAGATAGTGAGTTTTTCGATTGCCACATTTGAATGGGCAGTAGCCTTCGTCAATGACCTCGCCATCGCTGCCCGGCCAACGATCACAATCCTAACATGGTCTAGCTCAGATTGTAAATCTCTGCGAAATCGGTGTAAACAACAAACTGATCTGAGTCACGTAGATGTTTTCTTTCGGGGCCAGTGTCGATAAACTAGTTAGAGAGTTTACATTTAGAGATGGGGTATCAATGAGCAGATCGCAACCGGTAATCGTCTTGTTTCTGATTACGCTGCTTCTCGGTGGTTGCGGGAGGGAAAGCTCATCCACGCCTGAGCATGCCCCTACACGCACCGCCGGCTGTTGTGCCGGGTACACGTTGCGCAAGCCCGATGCGCGGGTACAAAGCAGGCTCTCATCACTCGAATCCGAACTGAGCACTGCGCTCAAGGGCATGTCGCCCGAGCAGATGACCAGCAAGAGCGACAAGCAGCGGCGGCGTATGCTTCTCTCGGAGATTTATACAGATTTGTCCTGGCTGCGATACGTGGCCGGCGATACCGAGGGCGCGAATGAAGCGGCTCGGCTGGCCCTACGGGACGGCGCGGTCGACCTACCCCTGCTTCGGACCCTCATCCACCAGACCGTCGGCATGGAGAGCGAGCTGCTCCGCGCGGTAAAAGAGAACCTTGATCCGAAACGCGGGACAAAACCTTCGGGCCTGCTGAGCGATAATTACAGGTCCCTGTCGGATCAGGACACGGAGCGTATGCATCTCTGGAGCGAGACCGCAGGGCTGTATGCCTACCTGGGCGACGAGCAGGCCGTTAAACACTGGACCAGGGACTTCGCCGAGGGGTATCGGGTCAGCAACTTATTCCGTGGTATTAGCCAGCTGCACATCGCCGAGGGGTATCTGCTTGCGGGGGAACTGGATAAGGGGTTCGCGATTCTGAAGGAGCGTGACAGAAAGCAGATCCCGGAGAGGCGTGGCCCGGTACTTGAGGACGAGGGAACCCGGTCGGGCTCGCCCCCGACCCCCGACGTCAGCACCACGGCATGGGAGCCCACCCGCCTGACCGCACTTGGGATCAGCTACGCCCGGGCCTTGCGCTGCGCGGGGAAAGACCGGGAAGCACGCCGGGCCCTCGACAGCATGAATACACTGCCGGCCTTAAGCCCGAAGAACCTCCTAGAACTCGCGCAGGAGTGGAGGCGTCACGGGGAACAAGAACTTGAGCAGCAAGCCGTCCTGCGCTACCTGGACGAACAAGGCGTCCTCGTCCTCCAGTCAGGCGACGAAAGCACCTTCGAGCAATTTTTCCGCGATGGCTTTTTGATGCTCCTCGCCCACGGTTATGCGGAAGATGCGCAGCTAACCGTGGAGCAGTTCATGGTTATGCCCGAATCGTCTGTTGAACCCGACCAGGCTGCGGCACAGTGGCTGCTGCTAGGGATGTGCCACTACGAGCAGGGGCAGGTCGAACTTGCGGACAGGGCGTATGAACAGGTCCTGCTGATACAGCAGCAACACAATCTGACCGAGCTGTATCCCCCACCGTACGCGATCACGCAGTCCGCTATGCGCCTGAAGCAATCCGTAGACGCCAGCGCCTTTGACCCCATCATCGCGTCGCATGAAACGCGCGACACGGACCCTGAAAGCAGGCTGGCGACGGCGCGCGACGCAGTCATCCTTTCGGGCAGGCGGCTGGCCATGAGCGATATCGAGTCGTTGAACGGGTTGCCCGACGATATCCGGTGCGGAGTGCTGCTGGGTCAGATGCACCTGGCGTTGATCGCCGACGGCATCCCGACGGGGCGTGCGATCGGACGCACGCCTCTGGACCCGTAACGCCTCAACGACCACACCCCATAGGACCCGGACTATGCCTGGCCTGACTCGCCTTGTCTTAAATCCCTACGCACGGAGGCTCGCTGTCTTGATAGCGGCGGCCCTGCTCGGCCTGCCTCGGTACGCAGACTCAGACAACGACGCCGTACCACCCCAACACGCCGGGCACGCCGGCATCGATGTGATCGAAGGCCTGGACCATGATTTCACACATTTCCAACTGACACCCGACACCGAGCACTTGATCGTGCTTCAGCCCCGGAAGCAGCGCTTGGTCAAGGTACGGCTGAGCGACCTAGAGATCGTAGCCCGGTCGCCCAAACTCGCCGACGGACTGCGCTGCTTCATTTTCTCGGCGGACGGCAAGCGCATCCTCACCGGGTCCGCCCCGCGCGGGTACCAGGAACACCGCGAGTCCTACAATCAGCGCGGGGTGCTCCAGTGGCTCGACCTCGCATCGCTTGAGCCCCTCGAACCGGCCAGCACGATCCAGACCGATATCGTCGGGCTGCAGCGCCTGGCCGACGGCAATATCGCCGCGATGTCGGGCAGCGGGGCCATACGATCGGATAACGGCCACTGGGCCGTCCTGAACGATACGGCGCGCGGCGAGGTCTACCGCATCGGCATGCATCGTTTCGACAGGTGGTACCCGTCCGACGATGTTTACGCGACCACCGCGGGCGGGCGGGTCGTCCTGAGCGGGAGCACGCAGCACGGCGGGTTCGGCGCCCGCTACTTCGCCGACAACGAAACCGGCGCACGAGGCGAGAGCTTCCCAATCGAAGGGAACCCGGGCACAGGCGGCTTTTCACTGATCGACGACGAGCGATTTGTCGTGAGCTACCGCGGCGCGCTGCTGCGAGTGAGCAACCACCCACTCACCGGCCTGCGGAACTACGGCAAAACCATCCATGAGAACAAAGGTGCCATCGCCAGCAGGGAACTGGGGGTGCTGGCCTTGTGTGTCCAAGGCGGGGTCGAGCTGCACCGTTGGCCGGGGCTGGAACCGATGCGGCACGTGCCGCTGGCCATGGACCTGGAAGACCCGCAGGCCGCGGGGGACTCAGGCGTGTTCTTTGCCCGCCAGCGCATCGCTGACGAGAACACGCTCAAGCCGTCCGACCGCCTCGTGCGCGTTGACCTGAGCCAGCTTCTTTCCGAAGAAGAAGCCCGCCTCGCTCCCCCGGTTCCCGCGCCGGTGCACGGCGACGCTACCGGCCTGCCAACCGTTAGCGCGCGCCTTGCTCTACGCAGCGAGCTCAAAGGGCTGTGCCTCAGCGCGGACGGCCAGGCGCTGCTGGTTTTCGACGCGGACGAGGGCAGGGTGCACCGGCTGGACCGGGGCACGCTCGAGATCCAATCGTCATCGGAGAAGCTGCCTTACGGGTCACACGACATCGCGATCTGCCCGAAGACAGAGCGCATCGTCGTGCTCTGCGCGCCGGATCAGCTGCCGCGTCATATCGACAAACCTATCACGGGCCTGCTGATCTGGCTTGACCCCAAGACACTTGAGCAGGTGGGGCAGGCCCAGCGCTGCCCCGTCTCACCGCACCTTGCAACCTTTGACAAGCACGAGAACCTGTACGTCGCCGGCAAGCACGACGACCACGACAACTGGCTGATCCTGCGGTCGGAACAGGGCAGCAACCAGTTCAAATTTTTTGAGCGTGGCCGGGGCTTCAGCCTGCTCCAGTTCGGCCCGGACGGCGAAACCCTCTTCACCGATGGCGGCACCTTGATGCGCGTGCACGGGACCGATTCGGGCGAGGTCAAGAAAGGCAAGCTGCTCTCCGGCGGGACCTACCTGTTCGGCGGGCTGTACTTCTCTCACAGCGGACACTACGTCTCCGCGCGAGGCGGCGGGGTCATCCAGTTCGCGGACACCATCGATCAGTACGGCAAGCTGGTGGGCAGTGTCGGGCAGGTCACCGCGATGACCGGCGTGCCCCCCCTGCTCGCCGCCTCCACCGACAAGGGAGCGATGGTGCTTTTCGAGGTCCCGGCGTGCCGGGTCACCGCACAAGCAGAACTGGGCGGGATTGTGACGGATCTGGTCTACCACCCTGAATCGAACTACGCCTACGGCCTGTACTGGACTGACCGATTCCTCGAAAGCTCGAAGCACGACCGGTTCACCGGCCCGTCTTTCGCGGATGTCATCGCGATCGATCTGTCAGCACTCAAACAAGACCACAAGATCGATCAACCCGGCCCGTGACCTGTTCAATCGATCACGGTCAAGGAATGTAACCATGCGTATTACCCTCAAAGCTACTGGCATTACCTTGCTCAGCTGCAGCCGCCGAACAACGCCTCGGCGGCTTCACCCATCGTTGAATCGCGGCGGTTGCTCTACAAACCCGAGGCTGCTTGCCACCCTGCTGCCCTGGTGCTGCATCGCCCTGCTGTTGGGTGCCTGGCCGACGATGGCTCAGGACCAGGCAACGGTCCGGCCTCAGACCGATCTGTCCCAAGGGCTTACCGCCGAGGGCGTCACGGTGCGCTGGGCGGGGTTTGTGAGCGGCGACCGGTGCGAGGACCTGACCGACTACTGCAACGCGCAGTTGAAAGACCGTGGCGTGATCCATTGCAGCAGCGACCAGATCAAGAAGCACCTGCCTGACACGCAGATCCGCGGCAACGGAAATGTTGTGCTGCTGCTTGATACGCCCGGCGGGCCCGTTCACCTGAAGCTGACCGAGGGGGGCAGCCTGCTCACCAAGGTCCGGGCCAAAGACCTCGCGCCGCTGGGGCCCGGACGCCGGTGGAGCCGGGACCAGGCGGACCGCGCCGACCGCCTGCTGGGCCAACCCGACAGCGGAGTCGATGTGGTCTGGGCCTATTGGGGCTCCGGGCGGTTCGGCCGGGAGGTCTGGATTGATCTGACAGCAGACATCTCCGAGCTCTTAAAAGAGCTGCCGTTCAAGAGTGTTGAGCGCGGACTCAAGCAAGAGATCCCGTATCCGGAAGACAAACGCCAGACAAGGATGCTGCTCGGCTGTGGCGGTGAAGCGGTTTATGTTTTCCTGCCCAAACATAGCGAAATCACGACCCGGCCCAGCGAGCAGCAGACCCGGGTCCCTTGGCAGATGCGTGCGTCACAGACGCCCGACTTTGCACAGGTGGCGGCGGATGTTGACCGGCTCGGCAACCCCCGGCAGTGGGGGCTTTCCGAGGACGGCCGATCGGTCATCGCGGTGCATCCTGGATCCGGCAACCGGTTCAGGCTCGACCCGGCCTCGCTAGACATTGTTGAAACGGTGTCCGCCGACAAGGCCCGCCAAGATGGCTGGGGGATGATGGCGCGCACCGAACTGCCCGAATCGCAGTTGTCCCCCGAGGGTGTTTCCGGCAACGCGTACAGCGACTACACCATTATCGATGACGGGCGTTTCGTCCTTGCGCAAAGCGGAGAGCTCTATGCCCGTGGCAACTACCCCGCCGGGATGATGCGCCGCTATACCCAGCACACGCTGCCCCAGAATTATGGCGCGGTGGTCAGTCGGGAGCTCGGTCTCTTGGCCGTGTTCTGCAGGGGGCAGATCAAGCTCTATCGTTGGCCGGAGCTGGACGTGCTCAGCGATGTGGTCCACCAGGGCGTGTTCGTTGACCCCCGGCCCGCCCAGGGGACGCCGGTTGTTTATGCACGCTGGCTGGACAACCCCACACTGACCGACCGCGGGAAGCTGGTTGAGGATGACACATCCGGGCGGATCGTACGGGTCGACCTCAGCGAGTTGGTTGCGGACGACCAGATCGTGCCACGTCCGAATCTGCCTGAGCCTGTGCGTGGCGGGGCGACGGGGCATCCAAACATCGCCCACAGTCTGCCGCTGCGCAGTGACCTGACCGACATCGATTACAGCGCCGACGGCAAATCGGTGTACCTGCTTGATGCCGGGGCAGGCCGCGTCTACCGGATCAACCCCCAGAACCTAGCGATCCAAGAGCAGACCAGCCGCCTACCCTTCGGGACACACCGACTGAGCCTGGGCCCGGCCGACGATGTGCTCTGGCTGGCCTGCGCACCCACCGCGTTCGAGCACAACAAAGACCACCCAGGCGGAAAGATCCTGCGGATCGACACCACCGGCGGGTTCTCGGAAGTCATCGAGCACCCGACCGGGATCGACCCCTTCGATATCGCAGCGGCCGGCACCAGGAATAACCCGCGGGTGTTCATCACCGATGGGAGCAACCAATGGACAAACATGCACGAGTATGCCGGTAACCCGCTCAAGAAGATCAATCAAGTCGGTGTCACTCAGAGATCTAAAGTCACCGTTGTCCCGAACGGTTCGCTGATGTTTGTCGGCGAGTACCAGTCCTTTGGCTATATCAGCCTGGTGTCTCCCGGGCACGCCAGGATGCGTAAGATGGCCGCTTCGCGAAACGCCCGTGAGGTGTTTATCAGCTCCGATGGCTCGTATGTGATGACTGAAGCCAGCGACCTGTACGAGCTTAACCATGTCTCCAAGCACCGCACAACCATGATCTACAAGGGGTACGTCGGGGCGCGAGACAGGCGATGGACGCCCGCCCCGCTCGACATGATCGCGGGGATGGAGCACTGCAACGGTCACCTGGTGGCCTGCGACAGGATGGGCCAGCTTTGGCGGATCAACAAGCAAACCCTCGAAGCAACACCAGGCCCGGTGTTCAAGGGCATCCTGACCGATCTGCATTTCGACACCCAATCGGGCCGGTTGCTCGCGATCTACCGCCATGACGCCATCATCAGCAACCACGGCAGCTACAAGCGGCCGATCTATGCCGACTTGGTATCAATTGATCTGAAGGATTGGCTCGACGCTGAACCTGGCGATACTCTTTGGGACTAAAACCACTTGGATTAACTCTCTTATTTTAAGCAAATAGATTTTTGCAGGACCAGCACTAAAAAGAGGTGCAGGGAGTACCGTGTCCTACACCCCATAGTGGTGTTTATGTTTAGCTTTCACACGCCCTATGCTGTCACTATGTTCAACCAATGCGAGTACTTTTGTGAGGCAAGTCACTTGATTGGCGAGCGCAGTATTCGAACCTGCAATCTCCAGTTTATTCGCCACCCACGGCAGTACAACACGATCCGTCCGGACTCGGCGCTGGGCTATCGGCCCCGTAGGCGTGGTGGGTTGAAGAACTTGGCATGAACTGTGAGGGTAGATCAATTCCGCTGATCAATTCCTGCTTGAGACGAGGTTGTGAAGGTGAGACAGAGTGAGGTAGGATACTCCGAGTAGTAATTCGCAGAATTGGCATATTTCTCAATAGAGCAATATGCCGAGCCTAAAGGGGCAACTTTGCTTCGAGTAGCAGTATTCGATTTTGACGGCCCGATCTCTGATACCAGAGAAGCGGTTCTCGACTTAATTAGAAAAGCGGCCGCTTCAGATGAGGTACCCAAAATTACCGCTGCGTGGCAATACCTCAATCTACGAGGGCCCGAGCGACTCGTAGAAGATTTGGGGTTCTGGGTTGAGAATGGGCTTACGCCTGGAACACAGGAGACGATACTTCAGTTTCTTAGAGCTTCAATCTCAACGGGGTTAACCCAACGCGCATCAAAACAGACCGGTATCGAACTGCTCATCGAATGCGCCAGAACTCTCGGGTATAAGACCGCAATCCTGTCGCTTAGGACTGAGGCTGAAATCCGCGAGTTCCTGGACAGGCATCGGATAGGGCATCTAATCGACCATGTGGTTGGCAATGATTCTCTATCAGGAATCAAGAAACCCAATCCACGTACACTGATTGAGACATTGGCTCGATTTTCAACGAAGTCCCCGGGTACGTTCGATTTACTATATGTGGGGGATTCTGATGTCGATTATGCGACCTTTTGTTCCGTCAAGCAAGAAGTAACTTTATCTGGGCAGTGGACTTATTATCACGCCAGCTATGCCAAGGAACCAGCCCCATCTGCTCAGAGCAATGCAGATTACACAATTGATTCTCTTAAGCCGCTGCAGGCAATAGAACGACGCGTACAACCTCTGAATCTACCTAGTAGCGACGAATCATTATTTCGTACAACACTTGATCCGATGTTGAAACGCCGGTTTTCAATACTATGTGGAGCTGGCGTTTCGATTCCTTCGGGTTATGGAGACTGGCTTCAGCAGTATCGCCCTATTCTAGATGAGACGGGGGTGTCACCTTTCATTAGTGAGTTAGGTGTGTTAGATGCTGTGACTCTTGGTGCCACGGATCAGGAGAACCTCAAAGGGATAAGGAATTTCTTCTCTAGCTCATTTCGGGATGGAAAACGCCCCAATGCTTATCACAGTCTAATTCTGCGTCTGATGCCGTTTTCGATCTGGACGACGAACTATGACTTCATGTTTGAGAAGGCTATCGAGACTTGTCCGCAAGAACTGTACCGTATCGTACGACAGCCAAGTGATCTTTCCCTGACGGCTGGGACTGCTGGTGACATATTCAAGTTGCATGGAGATTTCCTTGCTGGTGTAGATGCCGATCTTGCTACCGGGACACCAACGGTCTTTGAGCCACAGATGTCTAATTACCCGATGCGCCGAGGTGCGATCCTCGATCGATTGAAGGCAGATTATCGCGCTGGCCCATTTCTCTTTCTTGGACTTTCGTTCGGGGATCCATTTATTAGAACTCTAATTGCAAGCGAAGCCCTTGAGCCAAGCAGCGATCAGCCACACTTGTTCCTTGATGTATATAAACCTGATCCACTTGGCCGCTATCTGCAAAGCCTTCAGGCAGAAAGACTCAAGAAACTCGGCATCATGACCCAGTACGTCCGGTCGTATTCTCAATTAATGCACGTACTCTTGAGAGGGGTTATGAGCGTCCAAAGACCTATAGTGGGGTTTGCCGGAAACAGCTTTGAAGATGACGGACGCGGGGCGAAGCGTGCGCTTGGCGGCCATTCTCCAGTGGCTAAAGACATCGCCGTGAGATGTGCCGAAGGCCTCGCAAAACGCTTAGCAAGCCAAAGCTTCCGCGTTTCGTCTTGCTGTGGACCCACTGTAGGACGTGAGGCAGTTGAGGCTGCCTATAGCATTGATCCGCTGTCCGGGCGATTTGTTCTTCGCGAAGGCGGAGGTGGGCGATATATCAATGTGAATGCCCCCATCGTCAGAATTAAGGCGCGGGAACATGATGACCTTTGGAGAGAGTTTGTGCAGATGACCGCGGCATTGATTGCGATTGGTGGCGAGGGCTATGAACCAACTACGGGTCCCTCAAATCTCGAAGGCACCGTGCAAGAGGTTCGGGCTGCTGCAATCGCGGGGAAGCCAGTGATCGTTGTACCACAGGCAGGCGGCCATGCTGAATCAATATCAGACAGGTTTCGCGAAGAAATCCTTGATCTCTATTCGGATTCAGATTTTGGACGGCGGGTCGGAGAGCTTAACGAATGGATACGTGGATTACCAAAGAATCTTTCTGAAGCAGATATAACAGATATCGCAGACAGATGTGTATTGTTGATTCAAGATTATTACTGCCGTGGAACGGAAGGTGAGGACCCACGAGTTTGTCCCGTAAAATGGTAGATCAGTCCGCAATGCATGAGACTCTGATTAAATTAGATCACTGGAGCTATTTGGCTAACACGGCTCCTCGTAGCCCTGATGTTCCACTTAGCCGTTGGCATACGGTAGGGCGCCGCACTATACTATCCGAGCAAGAAAGACCCCCTCGCTGTCAGCAGCCTCCAAAAGAATGGCAGAGCCACATACGGCACGATCAGTGGAGTCTGGCCCTAAAGTTAGCCCCCCATTCTTACGAGGAATGCTTCGCAGTACTTCAACGGATTGCTCTAGACTCGCCAGCGAGGGTCAAAACAGAAGGCATATTCTGGCAGGTTGCAAATGGATTTGGATGGATCTCTGACGAGAAGTCTTTTGAGATTCATCCCTGCCTTTCCGTTTCCTACCTGAAATCTCCCGCGCTGGTTACCGCAAACCCACTTCAGTTCTTCGTTTATCCAGATGAACGAGTTGGCAGGATAACTATTGCCACTGACCACGTGGCTGAGGTGTTTGAACTTCTTTATAAACAGATAACTGAGAATACTCGATCGCTGCAAGAATGGTTGGTAGCGGCAGAGCAAATGTTACTCAAGCATGAACTTGGCCACCGCGGGTTATCTGGGTGGGACATATTCACATCTAGACTACAAAACACTATCGGAGAATGCCATCTCTATACTGGGTCATCAATCACAGAGCCTCTTCGGCGCTCATGGACTCGAATAAAGGCAGGATCTGGTGACACTTACGACCTGTCGTTTCAGTTCGGCGATCTCATTGCAAATCTAAACTGGATTGACGCTGTGGATAGCGGGGAATTGGAGAAGACGGCGTTACAATCACTGCTGAACTGCATTGTTCCGCGCTCAGATACCCCTCGCCCACCTCGAGGAAACACTGCGATGCTATGGGCCTTGTCAGAAAAGGGTAGTACAGAGCAAGTGTGCGATGATTTGCTTGATCTCTTTCGACGGGCTCTTGAATCGCCCGATGTACTTGCGTCGCACATGCAGGGGTTTGAGCAATCCTATTCCCGTCGCCTTGAGCATTTAGCGCGTTAAGCAGACGTGCCAGAGCTTCTTTCTTCCGGACGCTGACACTGGCAATGCACTCGCCCGCAACCCGAGTCTCCCCGCTAATTCTCGCAGGTTTGACTCCGAGAGTCTTTGGAGGGTTACAGAGAAATCGAATGGCACTCCACCAAGGTGCCCCCTGTAGGAAAGAGAAGCGCCTTGATCGACCTCAGTACTCGTCAAGCTAATACATAGACTCTCTGAGGGATTGGCAAGGTCGGTCGATTGCCCCGCGTACTTTGCAAGATGCTTATCGATATCAATCCATTCAAAGATCACTCCAGAGCGGAATGAATCTGCTTTGTTGAATAAACTCTCAAGCCTATGCGCTTGCGAATCAACACAAAGTGCTTCCTGAGCGATTGGGAAGAAGCAACACAATAGGTCTCCTTGCAGCGGCTCGTTAAGCCCACACGCTTGGATAACATCAACATCCATCTCCGGCAAGAAACGCTCCCTTAGAATCTGGCACGCAATCGGATTCGTATCAAGGGCTTGGACATTCGCCCCTTTCTTGATCAATGCAGCCACATGATTTCCCGTGCCAGCTCCAATCTCTACGATCGTTCGCTCTTTAATCGGGCCAGCGAGAGTTTCCACCAATGCGATGTCATCATCATAGTTGCGAAATCTGCCGAAGAGTTCATCGTAGTACCTATAGTAGTTAAATGTGCGTTTCATAGAATTTCAACTCAACCAAGCATTGGAACAATGGTCCAAATCTCCTCAAGCCACGCTAACGCAAGAGCTCGGAGCTCCTTTGCATCGAGTGTATCGTGGCCATGCCGACGTGATTGCGATTTGGCATATACCGCTTCCAGCACGCTTGTGCAGGTTGTTCTCGCATGTATGAAGTTTGCGAATTCCTCATTATTAAGACGATCACCCTCGTCACGACCTAGCGATCTGCATGCATTTCTTGCCGTTGTCAAAATAGAGTAGATACAGAACTCGCTGAACTGGGGTGTCCCCATTTCATATCTGATACTAAAAGAATCAGATCCTCGCCAATGCGTGTACACAACTTGACTGCTCTGAATTTGAGCTTTTAGGTCTCGCGTTCCCCAACGACCCGCTCTTAATTCTGTCATGGATGGCGGCTGCGTTGGGGCCAATCGCTTCAACACATCCGGTGTAACTAGTGTTGGATATTTTCTCCATGCGTACCGAGTGAACGGCGATCGATTCCTGTAAGTTGCTAGGGTGTCAGGCAAGACGTGAAGGAACACGATAGAAGATCTGTCAGAGGTGAGCGATGGCTTATAGGGACCGTCAACAGCTTCTGAGAGAATGATTGAATCTGGATAGTGGTGCTTGAGAAGCGTTTTGTAAAGATCTGCAAATATCTTAACAATGTCTCCAATGTTGGAGAAAGAGGGCATGAGTGTCCATATGTCTAAATCTGCTAGACGAGTATCATGCCACCCGTAGTGCCCAGAAAGACTACCAACTAGTCCCAAATCCTGAATGGACTCTCTATATCGTCCATCAAGGATCTCATTCGCAGTCGCAATAAAGACATTATGGAGGATTTTGGTATTCATGTGCGATCATTAATACAAATATAGTAGAGTATCTGCGCGATTCTTCGTACCTCGTACTGCCTGGGCAAATCAGTATAATTGTAATGGTTGCAACGATACACAAGTAAAGGCGGCGGCGTCATCACCTTTGACGTCAAGTCCATACGACCTGGTAACTTTGAATATTCGAATTGATTTGACTGACGACGGCGAGCCCATCATCGGCACAAATTGATCATCTTGATACCCCGTCTGCGAATAGGATAGAGATCCCTTTGCCCTAAAGCTCTATGGTTAAAGGCCGTTGAGTTGGCATTAACCAAGGTTCCCACATATCTCTATAGCCCCGGAGGTCATCAAACAACAACCAAATAACAACCAAAACGAGCCATCGCGGATGACCAGTGCCTGACCAACAGGTGTCCGGCAGGTGACCAAAGCGGCGCCCCAAGCCAAACAACAGCAAGGGTTTGATGAAATAAACACTTATCTATCAACAGTTTTCAGGATCGGGTCCAAGCCGTTGGGAAGCTGACGCTCTACCAACTGAGCTACACCCGCAGAGCAGGCCTAAGCCTCTGCGATGCATGATCCTACACGGGCCGGGTTTTGTGGGCAAGGGGTCAGCACCATCATCTCTCGGTTAAAGGACAGGCTTCCAGGGCTTAAGTATACGGCCATGGATATCCTCTCAGGCCGGAGCTTAAAACATAAACACTCAACCGGTTGCGCGTACCGCCTACACAACGGCATCACCAAGGCCGGCCAGAGGGACACCCATTCAACGGCCGCCACAAAACAATCGAGGTCCGAAACCCAATGGCATGACTCCAACAGAGACGATGTCTGTCGGCCTGGGCAGTACCCGCCTACCATGCAGGAAGTCTGATTTAAGGCAATGCTTTACACACGCACAAGATGGAAATCGCAACTCGCGGCATAACGCATGGTTGTTGTAGACTACGTGATCAGCGTTGCAGGTGTCGGCGTATCGAATCCCGCCGTGAGCCCGTAAGGGGCGGGAGATTGCTCGTGAGAACCGTGATGGCCCCACTACCCCTGTATGTCCTGGCCGGCGGGTACAGCACGCGGTTCGGCAGCGATAAGGCGTGCGCGGATGTTCAAGGGCAATCAATGCTCGAGTCGGTGGTCGGTGCGCTGACCACCAATCGAGCGGGTGCGGCAGAAGCGGTTGAGGTCACGCTCGTCACCGGCGGCACGTGTCGTTATGCCGAACTCGGCTACACGGTTATCCGTGACCGCCCGGCCGGCATCGGCCCGATCGGCGGGCTCAACGCGGCTTTACACCATCGCCAAGAAACCCTTGGCGAAGGCTGGATGCTGCTCGCAGGTTGCGACCTGGTTTGCCCGCAATGGGCCTGGGTCCAGGTGCTGCTTCAGGAAGCTGGCGATATTCGGATTCCCGCCGTCGCGTTCTTCGGCAAGCGTTGGGAGCCGATGCTCGCGCTGTACCACACCGACCTCATCCCTGTGATCGCGGCTCAGCTCGCTCGAAAACAGCACGCGATGCGGCATCTGCTTGACACCGCCGGGGCGGTGCGCGTACCGCTGCCCGATCCGCTCGACCAGCTGCCGCAGGCCAACACGCCCGACGAACTGGCGCACGCGCTGCGAGAACGGGAGGGCGTGTGAAACCGACAAGCATACTGACATTGCCCGTGCTGTCGGCCCGGCCTGCGCAGGCGAGCCGCTCCCAAAACATGCGGACCGTGCACGACCCGCTGGGCCGGGGCATCGGTTACCTGCGTTTGTCCCTGACGCGCGGCTGTTCGATGCGCTGCACGTATTGCCGGCCGGAGACAGACGCCAACCCGCGGGGTGAGTTGCGGCTTTCACCAAGTGAGATCGAACAGCTTGTGCGTCACCTTACTGAGCACCACGGGCTGAACAAAGTACGGCTGACCGGCGGCGACCCGACCAGCCGGCCGGAGTTGCTGCAGATTATCGAGCGCATTGCGTCGGTGCCGGGTGTCGCCGACCTGGCGATGACAACCAATGGCCTGACACTTGAGCGGATGGCCCAGCATTATCGCGCGGCGGGGCTTCGGCGGGTCAACATCAGCCTGGACACGCTGGATCGTGATCGGTTCACTCGGCTCACCGGTGTTGACGGGCTCGATCGCGTGCTACGCGGGATCGACGCGGCGCGGGCGGCGGGGCTCTCGCCGATCAAGCTGAACACCGTCGTCGTCCGGGGCCAGAACGAGTCGTGCCTGATCGAGCTCGCCCGCTTTGCCGCGCCTAGGAACCTGGAGTTGCGCTTCATTGAGCTGATGCCGATGGGCCCGCTCGCATCGGACTGGCGGGAGCGTTACGTGCCGGCATCTGAGGTCCGTGAGCGTTTGTCACGGGCGATGCGGTTCGACAGCCTTCTTCCTCAGGGCCATGATGCGGCCCGGCGGCACCATGTCACCCTTGACGATGGCCGACGCGCGACGATCGGCTTCATCACGCCGATGAGCTGCAACTTCTGTGCCGACTGCAACCGGCTGCGTATCACGGCGGACGGCGGGATCTACCCGTGCCTCATGGATCACCCAGCGGGGTCGCTGTTGTCCGCGCTACGCCCGGCGTTCGATGCGGAGCGGGTCGATCGGCTGCTGAGGCAGGCTTACACCAAGAAACAACCCGAGCACCCCGCGGCCGGCCCGGTAACGATGACGGCGATGGGAGGCTGAACATGAAGATCGACGTGCTGTTGTTCGGCCCACAGGCCGAGATCGCGGGCACCGACATGGTGTCGGTTGAGCTGGAGGCACCGGCAACCGCCGCCGCGGTAATGCATGCACTCAAAGACGTCGCGCCGATGCTCGGGCCGTCGCTCGCATCCAGTCGGCTGGCGATCAACCATGCTTATGCCATGGATACGGATGAACTATCTGTGAACGATGAGGTCGCGTTGATCGGGATGGTGTCCGGTGGCTGAATTACAAGCAGATACAAGGGGTGTATCGATCGCCTGGTCCGATGGGCCGATCCGGCAGTGTGCCGTTCCAGAGGCAGCAAAGGCCGGAGCCGTACTCACGTTTGCGGGTGTGGTTCGGCCAGAAGAAGACGGCCGGTTATTGCAGGGGCTGGCGTACACCAGCTACGACCCGATGGCCGGTCGCGAGCTTCGCCGCATCGCCGAGCGGGCCGCGGATGAACACACGCTGTTGCGTGTCCGGCTCATGCACAGCCGCGGTTTCGTCGCGGCCGGCGAGGCCTCATTGTGGGTTGCCGTCACGGCCGAGCACCGCAAGCCGGCGCTCGCTGCAATGGATCAGATCATCGATGAGCTCAAGCGTGATGTGCCGATCTGGAAGAAGCCGGTCTTCGCCGATGACCACGGGGCCGATCGATGAGCGTCTGCGACACGCCGACCGGGTTCGCGTTTGATTCACCGCATGCGGCGCTGTGTGAGCTGTTGGCGTCGTTGCAGCCGGTTGCTGCTACGCATAGCGATCTACATGAGGCGTTTGGGCGCGTGCTCAGCAAGTCGGCGACGGCTGACCGTGATAGCCCGCCGAGTGATGTGTCGGCGATGGACGGCTACGCGGTGCGTTCGAAGCAGGTCGAGCCGAGCGGCGCGGCGCTTGAGGTCACGCAAGAGGTGCTGATCGGCCGGCCCGCCCCGCCGATGCCGGGTGACGGCTGCCTGAAGATCAGCACGGGCGCGTGTGTCCCTGCGGGGTGTGATGGTGTGATCCCGCGCGAGCAGGTCGAGGAGGGCGACGGCCGGATCACGATCCCGCCGGGTTTAGGGTTTACCGCCGGCCAGCACATCCGCCGTCGCGGGGAGAACGCTTCGGCCGGCGACACGGTCGTCCCTGCGGGATGTGTGGTCACGCCGACGGTCAGCGCGGCGCTCGCCGCGTTTGGACACGCACGGGCACCGGTGTATCGCCCGGTCCGCGTGCGCCTGTTCACCACCGGCAACGAGCTGCTGCCCGTTGATAGCCGGCCCGAGCCCTGGCAGATCCGCGACAGCAACGCAGCGACGCTGCTCGCGGGGTTGAAGAACAAGCCGTGGGTCGATGCGGCCCAGCCTGAACACCTCGGCGACGACCGCGAATCGATCGGCGACACACTGCGTGAAGCCGCAAAATACACCGACCTGATCCTCACGACCGGTGGCGTCTCGATGGGCGACCGCGACTACCTCAAACCCGCCCTGCTCGACATCGGCGGGCGCATCATTTATCACAAGCTACCGATACGACCGGGCAAGCCCGGGCTCGCGGGGCTGCTGCCCGGCGTGACACCGCCGGGCCGCGTCGTTCCGGTACTGGCACTGCCCGGCAACCCGGTCGCGGTGTCGGTGGGGCTGCCGCTGTTCATCGGCCCGGTCGCGCGTGCGCTCGCGGGCTTTGCTCAGCCCATTGCACCTCGGCCCCGCGTTCACCTCACCAACCCGCCGACCAAACCGCATGGGCTCTGGCGCTACCTGCCGGCCAGGCTTACCGTTCATGGCGAGGCGGAGTTGCTATCGACCCGTGGCTCGGGCGACCTCGTGGGCGCCGCGCTCGTTGATGGCTTCGTCGAGTTCCCGCCGGGTGAGACCGGGCCCGGGCCGTGGGTGTTCTATGATGTCGCGTGATGAATGACCGACTATCACACCTCGACCCCGCCGGCCAACCCAGTATGGTGGATATCGGCGGCAAGCCGGTGACCCGCCGGACCGCGGCCGCCGAGGGCTTTGTCCGCGCGAGCGCCGAGCTGCTCGCCGCGATCCGCGAAGACCGTGTCGCGAAGGGCTCGGTGCTCCAGGTCGCGCGCCTCGCGGGCATCCAGGCCGCCAAGCGCACCGACGAACTCATCCCGCTCTGCCACTCGCTGCCGCTGGACGCGGTGAATGTCGAGTTGTCTCTGACCGACGATGGCGTCGCGATCAGCGCGGAGGCGAGCACAAGCTACAAGACCGGCGTCGAGATGGAAGCGCTCACCGCCGCCAGCGTCGCCGCCCTCACCGTCATCGACATGGGCAAGGCGATAGACCCGGCCATGACGATCCAGCGTATCCAGCTCGTCCGCAAGACCGGCGGCAAGCGCGGCGCATGGGCACGCCCATCGGTGGAAGGCGGCGACGAAGCATGAGTCCGCCGATCCGTTTCAGTGTGCTGACGATCAGCGACCGCTGCGCCAGGGGTGAGGCGGAGGATCGGAGCGGGCCCATGCTGGTACGCGTGTTGAATGAGTCGCTCGATGCCGGTTGTGTCTGCACAGCGCTTGTCCCCGATGAAACGGACCAGATCCAAGCCCAACTCCGCGACTGGGTCAATCAACCCGACGCGCCTGACCTCATCGTCACGACCGGCGGGACCGGCTTGTCCCCGCGCGATGTCACACCCGAGGCCACCGCGAAGGTCATCGAACGCCGGCACGACGCGTTGCTCGAGCTGGCACGCGTGCGCTGCTACGCGATCACCCCGCTGGCCAGCCTCTCGCGCGGCATCGCGGGCACGGCCGGACGGACGCTGATCATCAACCTGCCCGGCTCGCCACGCGGAGCAACCGAGACGCTTGAAGCAATGATGGATGTCCTGCCCCACGCGATCCAGACGCTTCGCGGTCAAGCCAAGGCACCGACCGACCACCGCATCGATCCCGCTTAGCCTGCCCGTTAATAAGGGGCAGTCCCCTTTCTGTAAGGGGCTGTCCCTTGTCAACTGTTAATGTCGATCAGCAAAGCCACCGACGGGACTCGAACCTGCGACCTGAGCTTTACGAAAGCTCTGCTCTACCAACTGAGCTACGGTGGCGTGAGTCAAGTATTATACCGCCGGGCGGGCGTACCGGGCAAATCTCAACCGGTTGGGACCGAACGGCTCAACCCGGATTGGCCCACAGGCCGAAACGGTTTATGATGCCCGCCTGCCGCCACCTTAGCTCAATTGGCAGAGCAGCGGTTTTGTAAACCGCAGGTTGCCGGTTCGACTCCGGCAGGTGGCTTTCCGAGAACGGACCGTGGCCGAATCCCTGTCAAGCTTCAAAGCAGGCTCGCTACTCACTCAGCCAAGTTCAAGTTTAAGTCTGCTCGAAGTTTGTCACACCGCTTATCGATCGCATCCAAATCTGGTTCGCCGGGTGCCACATTTGCCCATTCGACCAGTTCCCAGCATTCTTGTTCCATCCTTGGTGTCGTCGCCACGAATTCGTTTTTTTGCCAGTACCGCCCGCCGAATAATCGAACAGCGATGTACATCGCAAGCGACTTAAACCGTGACGTGCCGTCAAAACGCATCGCCTCATAAAACACACGGTCAACCGCCTTACGATCGCCACCATAACGATGGATGTAGTTGGAGTCATGCAGCGCGGCAGCCCGGCGATAATCCCCGATAAACGGCGAGCCGGGGAATGTACTCCACAAGAATCTTGGGATACTCGCCCCATCGATCAAATCGCCCGGTTCCGCAGGCCATTTCTTCCCAGCGCTATCAGTATAGGTCAGCCCCTTTTCTAATCGCATCTCACGATCGGGTCCGGCGTGCACGACCCAGCGAACGATTACCTCACTATCAAATCCTTGTTTGTTTGCCATTATATCATTCCCGTCAATCTGACTCCTGTTGGATGCAGAACAAGATCACGCCTTATCGATTCAAGAACACTAATACAGTAATCCTAGATCAGCTCCTGATCCGCCACCACCTCAATCAACGACGGGCCATCACGAACCGCGAGCGCCGCCTTGATCGCGTCGCCTAGCTCATCCGCCTTCTCGACTTTGATCCCCACGCCGCCGCAGCTCTCTGCGAACCTGGCGAAGCCCGGGTTGGTCAGTTCGGTCTGCCAGACCGGCCATTCGCCGGCGCGCTGCTCCTTGGTGATCTTGCCGAGGTTGCTGTTGTTCAAAAGCACGTGCGTGAGATCCATGCCATACCTGACCGCGGTGGTGAACTCCATGGCATACTGGCCGAAGCCGCCGTCGCCGGAGATGCTGATGACCTTCCGGCCGGCGTAGGGCGAGCCCTGCTCCTGCGTCGCGGCCCAGGCGCCCAGCGCCGCGGGCAGGCCGAAGCCGATCGAACCGAGGTAGCCGGACATCAGCACGGCCTGGCGTGAGCACTCGAAGTACCGGCCGAAGCTGTAGGTGTTGTTGCCGACATCGACGGGCATGATCGCGTCCTGAGGTGCCAGGCGCGTGAGCGCATCGAACACCGCGATCGAGCTGACACCCATGCCGCGATCATCGGCGAGGCGGCTCGCCTTCTCTTCCCGCCAGATCCGCCAGCGCTCGGCGACCTCGGCGGTGTGGTCGCCGCTCGCGTGGCCGGGCTTGACCGCGTCGATCAGCATCGGCAGCGTCGCCTCGAGCGAGCCGAGCACCGGGCAGTCCACCGAATGGAACTTGGCCAGCATCATCGGGTCGTCGTCGATCTGGATCGTCGGCTTCTTCGGCGTGATGCCGGTGTGGTTCGAGAAACTTGCGCCCAGTACCAGCAACAGGTCGCTCTCGTTCATAAACCACGAAGCGATGGGCGTGCCCGAACGGCCCAGCACCCCGCCACCGAGCGGGTGCCGCCCGTCTTCAACCGCGCCGTGGTCCGCGATCAGGCCCTTGCCCTTGAACGTCGTCAGCACCGGGCACTTGAGCACTTCAGCGAGCGCGGTAATCGCGTCCATGTTGTAGCGCGCCCCGTGCCCGACGATGATGACTGGTCGCTTCGCGCGCTTGAGCATTGAGCATGCGTGACTGATCGCATCCTTAGGCGGCGCGACTGCGCGGTCGGGCAGGCGCCCTTCCGGTATCGTCGGCTTCGCGTCCGGCTGCTCAAGCCCGGCCACCTCATCCGGGAAAACCAGATGCGAGACCGACCGTGTTGTAATCGCGCTCTTGCACGCCAGGGCCATCAGCTCGGCGTGGTTCGAGCCGGGCAGCACGGTCTGCGTGTACTCCGCGACGCCGCCGAACGCCTTGTCCAGCGGCAGCTCCTGGAAGTTGTGTCGGCCGAGCACCTGCGTCGAGACCTGCCCGGTCAGCGCGAGCAGCGGCGCGCGATCCACGTGCGCATCCCACAAGCCGGTCAGCAGGTTCGTCGCGCCCGGCCCGGCGATCGCCAGGCAAGACGCCGGGCGGCCCGTCAGCTTGCCATACGCACTGGCGGCGAACGAGGCGGCACCCTCGTGGCGGATGCCGATGTAACTCAGCCGGCCATTCGATCCTGCCCGGCGCAGCGCGTCGGCGACGTACAGGTTCGAGTGCCCCACCATCCCGAAGCACCACCGCACGCCCCAGCTGACCATCGTCTGCACCATGACATCCGACACATCCTGAGTGTGCGTTTTGTCTTCTTCGATGCCGACGTAAACGCCGTCTCCGCGCACCTCAACCGGGTAGGTCGGCACACCGTCGTCGTAGCCGCCCGGCGGCTTGCCGGTCGTCGGGTCGAAGTCCCAGCCGTGCCAGGGGCAGCGCAGCATCCCGTTCTCGATCGAGCCCTCGCCCAGCGGGCCGCCCTGGTGCGGGCAGGCGTTGCACAGCGCCGCGTACTGCCCGCCGTGGTGGGTCATGCACAGCGACTGCGTGCCCAGCGTGACCGTCTTGACACGCCCCTCGGGAAGCTCGTCCTGATCGAGCGCCTTGTGCCAGGTCAGTTCAACACGTTTAGTGGTCATGTTGCCCTCTCAAACGTTTCGTAGTATCGCAGCTATGCTGCCTCCGCCACGTGCTCGGCGTGCTGCTTCAGTTCCCAGTTCAACGAAATACTGATGACCGTGCGGATCAATACAATCGCGCCCAGCACGAGCACGTGCTCGAGGCCGGGCGCGAGAAGCGTCTCGATGATGTCCGCGGCCACCAGGAACTCCAACCCGAGCAAGAGGTAGTAGCCCAGATCCATCCGCAGCGTGTTGCGGTCTTGCGTTTTGCTCCCACGCACTTCTGTGACCAGGAGCTTGACCGTCCCGCGGGCAACGCCGTAAAGAATGATCAGCAGGCCGACCGCCCCGACGCACAGGGCCGCGATGTGCAGCGCCTGGGCACACAGCTCGAACAGTGTTAGCGCCTTGCCGCCATCGGATGCCGCGAGCACCGCCCTCACTGCGCACCCCCCTCGTCGGCGCCCGGTAGCGTCAACGCCATGATGCGCTGGTGCTCATAAGTGATTTCACGCAACGACAGGCGCAGCTCCAGCAGAAATACGGCCGCCCCGGCGAGCATGCTAAGCAGGCCAAGCACAAAGACCGTAACCGCGGGGATGCTCGTGATCCGCAGCACGCCATGCAATCCGATCAGCAGCGAGCTGATCAGCATCAGCACGACGCTGCCTACCATGCACATCAGCGCCGCCCGCATCAGTTGGAGTCGGCGGAGCAGATTGTCGGACTGGTTGCCGACGCCCTCATATCGCAGCCGCTGCGTGGACGAAGCCGATCCCGCCTCACCGACTTTCTCGGTGATCGTCAACCGCTCGAGGTGCAGCTGCCGGATGCGGGCTTTCACCGTCATCGTCCGCGCGTTGAGCGCCATGATCAACAGCCCGCAGGCCGAGATCAGCACCACCGGCGCGAGCAGGGGTTGGAGCGTTTCGACGAGCATGGCCGCCCTGGGCTTGTGTTAGTTGAACGCGGGGTTGTAGTAGAACGTGTTGCGCACGGCCTCGCCGCCCTTCCAGCGGATGACCTGGACCTGATCCGGGTTGAACTTGCTGCCGTCTTGCATGTCCACGCTGAGCTTGTACTCTGCGAAGGTCACGCCGTTGCCGTTGCCATCGTCCTCACCAACACCAACCGATTTGACTTCGATACCGTGGTAAGCCGCGACGTTGGCCAATACTTCTTTCTCATGCGCGACCAGGTTGGCCAGGCCCTCGATCGTTGCGCCTGTCGGCTCGATGTTGACGACATCGTCGGCGTAGAACTGCTCCATGCCTTCGACGAACTGCCCATCCTTGAGCATGTCCATGATCTGCTGGGTCTTCTGAAGTAGCGTGCTCATCGGGTTGCCCTGGGTTGTGCGGTAAAACGCGGTGAAAGGATCGGGCCCGAGCGGGCGGTTCGGCTACATTAATCGAGCCGCCGCTGAAAGTATTCCAACACCCCGGACCACGCGACCGCCCGATGACCGAATCGGCCACGCCCATCACGCCCGAACTGCTGATCAATGCCTACTGCCAAGGGTTTTTCCCCATGGCCGACGGCCGGGCCGGAGGGATCGGCTGGTACTCGCCGGACCCCCGCGCGGTCCAGCCGTTCCGTGAGGGCGACCCGCTGGGCGCGTTCAGGGTCCGCCGATCCCTGGCCAAGCGCATCCGCAACGGCGGGCTTATGGTGACGACCGACCGCCGCTTCGCCGAGGTGATCCACGCCTGCGCGATCGCACCGCGTGACCACGAGGCAGGCACGTGGATCAGCCCGGAGATCGAGGCGGTGTACACCGCGCTCTACCAAAACGGCTTCGCCCACAGCGTCGAGGCCTGGCGCGGCAATCAACTCGTCGGCGGGCTCTACGGCGTCGCGATCGGCGCCGCCTTCTTCGGCGAGTCCATGTTCTCCCACGAGCCCGATGCCTCGCAGGTCTGCTACGCCTGGCTCATCGAGCAACTGCGCGGCTGCGGGTACCGGCTGCTGGATGTCCAGTTCGTCAACCCGCACCTCGAGCAGTTCGGGGTTGTTGAGGTCCCGCGGGATGAGTACCTGGTGATGCTGGATGATGCGCTGCAGGTCAAGGCGGACTGGGCGGGCTGAACGGCGGCTTAACATGATTCGCACGGGACGCTTCGCGTCGGCCGCTAAACTGGGGAACAATCCCGCCTTGCCTGCGGTTGGGTACGCGATACTTCTGAAACAGACTGAGGGCCCTCATGACCGAACAACTCCAACGCATTACGAAGCACGAGTGCACCGTCGCCCCGGCGAAATACGACGACCTCAAGGTGCTGTTCCTCAACTGCACGCTCGAACGCAGCCCAAGGATGTCGCACACCGAGGGGCTGATCGCTGTGGCCCAAGGGATCCTGGATGCCAACAACGTGCAGCACAAGCTCATCCGACCGGTGGACTACGACATCGCCGCGGGGCTGGGCAAGGACATGTCCGAGACGCCGGAGTGGGACAAGGACGACTGGCCGATCATCCAGAAAGAAGTGGACGCCTGCGACATCCTCATCCTCTGCACCAGCGTCTGGCTGGGCGAGAAGTCGTCGGTCTGCAACCGCACGCTCGAGCGGATGTACGGCTACACGCACTCGTTCAACGAAAAGGGCCAGTACCGCGACTACGGCAAGGTCGGCGCGACGCTCATCACCGGCAACGAGGACGGCGTCAAGCACTGCGCGATGAACATCCTCTTCTCGCTGTCGCACATCGGCTACACCGTGCCCCCGCAGGCGGACGCGGGCTGGATGGGCGAGGCCGGCCCGGGCCCGAGCTATCGCGACCCCGGCAGCGGCGGGCCGGAGAACGACTTTACTAACCGCAACACGACCTTCCTCGTCTGGAACTGCCTGCACCTGGCCCGCATGCTCAAGGACCGGGGCGGCATCCCCGCCCACGGCAACATGCCCGACGCCTGGGACGCGGGCTGCATGAGTGATTTCCACAGCCCGGAGCACAAGCGATAACCATGGAACATTACTAATCCGGGGTTGCTATGACCCGCTAATTAAACAGCTTGATCTGCGAAATAGTGCTGAACAGCATCGTGGTATTCATCGATAGATGCGAACTCAACAATCGATTCAACGCGCTCAATAGGAATGCGCATCAGCTGATCTTTGATGTAAGCCTTGCCTTTGCGATCGTAATACACGCCGGCAATACATGAGATGCCGAGAAACTCCTCACGGCCCATATCTCGGAGCAAGTAATCATGCCCGCCAGATCGAACAACAAATAGCTTATTGCTCATCTCTTCGTCAGACATCTCAAACTTGCCTTTCTGGGTTTATAGCCCCAGCAACCGCTCCACGAAGTTGATATCCGTGTCGTTGCTCAGGAAGCTGCCGTTCTTCAACAGCCGCGTGTGCAGCGGGATCGTCGTCTTCGTCGGCGCGATCTCGAACTCGGCGAGCGAGCGGAGCATGCGGGTGATGGCCTGCTCGCGGCTCGGGGCGTGGGTGATCAGCTTGCCGATCATCGAGTCGTAGTTGGGCGGGATGCGGTAGCCGGCGCCGGCGTGGGTGTCCAGGCGCACGCCCGGGCCGCCGGGGGCGTTGAAGTCCTCGATCAGGCCGGCGCAGGGGGCGAAGTTCATCGCCGGGTCCTCGGCGTTGATGCGGCACTCCATCGCGTGGCCGTTGATCTTGATGTCCTTCTGCTTGAAGGGCAGCTCTTCGCCGGCGGCGACGCGGATGGTCTGCTTGACGATGTCCACGCCGGTGATCATCTCGGTGACCGGGTGCTCGACCTGGACGCGGGTGTTCACCTCGAGCAGGTAGAAGTTCTGCGACTCGTCCAGCAGGAACTCGACAGTCGCCGCACCCGAGTAGCCGGCCTTCTTGATGAGCCTCGCGGCGGACTTGCACACCTCGTCGCTTTTCTTCGGGTTCACGTGCGGCGCAGGCGCCTCCTCGATCAGCTTCTGGTGGCGACGCTGCGTCGAGCAGTCACGCTCGTACAGATGGATCGCGTTCCCGTGCTGGTCGC
>JANQKT010000252.1 GCA_028280965.1 Phycisphaeraceae bacterium | reverse complement strand
AGCCACGAAGGACAAGAACACATTGCTGGCGGCTCGCACATGGAAGAACTGGTCGCCCTGGCGATCATCGCGGCCTTCGCCGCGGGGATGTACGTCGAGTGTGCGGTCGTCGCGTTCTTCATGCTCATCGCCTCGCTCATCGAGCACCGCACCGCGGCGGGCGCGCTCAAGACCATCGAGTCGCTGATCCGCATCACACCGACCCGCGCCGTCGTCCTCACCGCCGAGGGCGAGAAAGAGATCCCCGCCTCCGAGCTCAAGCCCGGCGACCGCGTGCTCGTCCTGCCCGGCGACAACATCCCCGGCGACGGCGTCGTCCGCGAGGGCAACTCCACCGTCGATCAGGCCAACATCACCGGCGAGTCCGTGCCCGTCGAGAAGGCGCCCGGCGACGAGGCCTTCGCCGGCACGATCAACGAGACCGGCCGGCTGGTCATCGAGATCTCCCGTGCCGGCGAGGACTCGACGCTGGGCAAGGTGCAGTCGCTGATCCTCCAGGCCGCGCAGTCCAAGCCCGCCGTCGTCCGCGAGCTGAGCAAGTACGCCTCGTACTACACGCCGGTCGTCATCATCCTCGCGTTCATCATCTTCGTGTTCACCGGCGAGCTGCGCAACTCGATCTCGCTGCTGCTGATCGCCTGCCCGTGCGCGCTGATCCTCTGCGGGCCGACCGCGATCGTCGCCGCCCTTTCCGCTTCCGCGCGGCTCGGCGTGCTGGTCAAGTCCGTCACTGAGCTTGAAGTCATGCGCCGCGTCTCCGCGATCGTGTTCGACAAGACCGGCACGCTGACGACCGGCGACCTGAGCGTGACGCGCATGAAGCCGGTCGATGGCATCGACGGCGCGGAACTCCTGCGGCTCTGCGTCTCCGCCGAGGCCCACTCGCGTCACCCCGTGGCACGGGCGGTCGTCGACGTCGCCGAGCGCGCCAAACTGCAACCCGCACCCACGCAGCACTTCGAGGAAGTGTCCGGCCGGGGCGTAAAGGCCACACTCGAAGATGGCGGCGTCGTGCTTGTCGGCCGCGAAGCGTTCCTGACCGACTCGGGCGTGGATGTCTCTGTCCTCGACACCTCCGAGACCGAGGGCCTGAGCCTGCTGTTCGTCGCGCACCACGGCAAGGCGATCGGCTGGCTGGGCCTGGCCGACCAGCCGCGTGAGGGTGCGGGCGCGGCGTTGCAGGAGCTCGACGAGAAAGGCGTCAAGCGGCGGGTCATGATCACCGGCGACCGCTGGAGCCCGGCAAGAAGGATCGCCGAAGCGCTGGGCCTGACCGACTTCACCGCCGAGGCGTTGCCCGGCGACAAGCTCGAACTGGTCGAGCAGCTCAAGGCCGAGGGCCACACCGTCGCGGTCGTCGGTGACGGCGTCAACGACGGGCCGGCGCTCGCCGCGGGTGATGTGTCGCTGGCGATGGGTGCCGCGGGTTCCGACGTCGCGATCAACTCCGCGTCGATCGCGCTGATGAACAACAACCTCAACCGCATCCCGTTCATGGTCGGCCTGTCGCGCAAGACCGTGACCGTGATCCGCCAGAACCTCGCGGGCACGCTGATCTACATCCTCGCGATGCTCGCCCTGCTGCTCGCCGGCTGGATGGCGCCCTGGGTCGCCGCGGTCGGCCACGGCATCAGCTCGATCGTTGTGATCTTCAACTCCGCGCGCCTGGTCCGCGAGGGCGAGGACCTGCACGAGCCGGACACGACCGTCGAGACCGGCCGACGGGCCCGCAGGCTCGAGCACGTGACCGCTCCGGCGGCCGGCGTCGCCCCCGCGTGATAAGGTGTGGCTCTGGAACCACCCGGCCACGCGTGTTGGCACGGCGGCTTCAATTCCTGCCGCCCCGACTGAACCAATCCTGCCCGCCATCGCCTTGATTTACCGATAAAATCAGGGATTCTCGTATGCAACGAGGCCGCGACGATGCCCAGCACACCCACACGACGATCCGCCGGCCAGGCCCTCTTCGCCGCCTCCCTCTCGGCGGCGATCGCCGCCCTGCCCGGCTGCGGCGCGTCCTGGTTCACGACCGACGACGCCTCCGCCGACGCGGTCAAGCCCGAAGACTTCATCGGCGAGCCGCGTCCGCCCGGCCCGCCACCGGACACGCCGACCACCCTCATCGCCACCGATGCCCCCGGCGAGGATGAAACCACGGACAACCCGCGCTCGGCCGAACGCCGAGACAATGCGCTCGCCGTCAACGCGATGGTCGGCCACATCAACGGCGAAGCCGTCTACGCCAACCAGATCTTCGACATCAACATCGCCGCCCAGCTCGAGTCCTTCGGCCGGCGCTACGATGACGAGCAGTTCCTCAGCCAGGCCGCGCTGGTGATCCAGGAACGGCTGCGCGGCGTGATCATCAACAAGCTGATCCTCGGCGAGGCCGAGCGCAACCTCACCGAGACCCAGCGCCGCGGCATCGACGCCCGCGTCCAGGCCGAACGCGAGGAGCTGCTGCGGTTCTACGGCCAGGGCTCGGTCGCGGTCGCCAAGGCCCGCTTCCGCGAGAAGCAGGGCAAAGGACTGGACGAGCACCTCGATGCATTCCGCGAGGAGCTATCAATCGGCTTCTACATCCGGTCCAAAGTGATGCCGAAGATCGTGGTCAATGAGAACGATATCAAACGCTGGTACCACGACCACAAGGCGCAGTTCGACACGCCCGACCGCCGGGTCATCCGCATGATCCGCGTGACCGGCACCAACAACGCGGACGCCGTCAAGCGACGCCTCGAACGCGGCGAGGCTTTTGAAAAGGTCGCAGCCGACGCGCAGATCAACATCTACAACCCCGACGGCGCCGGGATCGTCAACGGCGGCTCGCCGCTGGTCGGCGACAAGGCGATCAACCCCGCGCCGGTCAACGACGCGTTGATGCAACTCAAGGAAGACGAATACGCCGGCCCGGTCCTCGCCGGCGATCACCAGTATTTCGTCCAGCTCGTCGAGTTTCAGGCGGGCGTCAAGGTCCCGCTCGCCGATGCGCAGCTGAAGATCGAAGAGCAGCTCCGCGCGGCGCAGTTCGAGAAGCACGCGCTGCGCTTCCGCTTGGACCTCCTGGAGCGCGGCAGCTACACCGACCCGATGGAGATGGGCGAGAAGCTGCTCGAGATCGCCTACGCCCGATACGATCAGTAGCCGACCGCTTGCCCGTCGGCGCGCGGGTCGCTCGCGGCGAGGTAGCCGTCTTCCAACCGGTAGATGCACTGTCCCCGGCCGAACGACGCGGTGAGGCTTGTCTCGCGTTTCAGCTCGTGGCCCATTGACGACAGCGCATCGCAGGCCTCCGGATCAAAGCCGGGCTCGATTGACACCTGCTTGCCCTCATTGACCTGCCAACGCGGCGCATCGAGCGCGGCCTGCGGGTTCTGGTTGTAGTCTGCCAAACGGACCATGACCTGCGCGTGGCCCTGGGGCTGCATGAACCCGCCCATCACGCCGAACGCCATGACCGGCGCCTCGCGACCGTTCGTCTCGCGCGTCACGAACGCCGGGATGATCGTGTGGTACGGGCGCTTGCCCGCGCCGACCTCGTTCGGGTGCCCCTGCTCGAGCGTGAAGCAGCAG
>JANQKT010000210.1 GCA_028280965.1 Phycisphaeraceae bacterium | reverse complement strand
GAACTGCCGGCCCGGGCCGGCGCCGTCGATCCGCGCGGCTTCGTAGAGCGGGGCGGGCCTGAAGAACATCCCCGCCCCGCTCTACGAAGCCGCGCGGATCGACGGCGCCGGCCCGGTCCGGCAGTTCTTCAACATCACCCTCCCGATGCTCAGCCCCCTGATCTTTTTCAACCTGGTCATGGGCATCATCGGCAGCTTCCAGGTCTTTACCCAGGCCTACGTCATCACCAACAGCACCGGCGGGAGCAACGAAGACCTCTTGGTCTACGTGCTCAACCTCTACCGCCACGCGTTTGAGTTCCACAACATGGGTTACGCGAGTGCGCTCGCGTGGATACTGTTCATCATCCTCGTCGCGCTGACCGCGCTGGTCTTCCGCGGCAGCAAGAACATGGTGCACTACGAGGGCCTGCGCGCATGAGCAAAGCCTTGAATCCAACGCGCCCGTTGAGCCAGACGATTACCGTCTACGCCCTGCTCGTGCTTGGCGGGCTGCTGTTTGTCGTGCCCTTCTTTGTCCTGATCAGCAACTCGCTGAAGACGGACCAGGAGATAAGCGACATCGGCCAGTGGTTGCCAAGCCTCCCCCAGTGGGGCAACTACCCCGAGGCACTCGAGATGATGGGCTTCTGGCCCGCGCTCGCGAACACGACGGTGATCACCACGCTCTGCGTGGTTGGGCAGGTGATCTCGTCGAGCCTGATCGGCTACGGCTTCGCGCGGTACCGGTTCAAGGGGCGGAATACCGCGTTCGCGATCATGCTCGCCACGATGATGCTGCCCGCGCAGGTCACGATGATCCCGGTGTTCCTGCTGTTCCGCTCGATCGGCGCGATCGATTCGTTCCTGCCGCTGATTCTTCCGAACCTGTTCGGTGCACCGTTCTTCATCTTTATGTTCCGACAGTTCTTCCTGCAGGTGCCCGAGGAACTGCTCGAAGCGGCGCGGATCGATGGGGCGTCGGCATGGATGATCTACTGGCGGATCATGCTGCCGCTCTCGACGCCGGTCATCGCTATCGTCGCGATCTACACATTCATGTTTAACTGGAACGACTTCATGGCGCCGCTGATCTACCTCAACAGCCAGGAGAACCGCACCCTCGCGATCGCGCTCAATTCCTTCAGCGGGCAGTACGGCGTGCAGTTCCGCCACCTGCTCATGGCGGCGAGTTTCGTGACAATGCTGCCGTGCATCCTGCTGTTCTTTGCCGCCCAGCGCTTCTTCATCGACACCGGCACATCGTCGGGCCTCAAGGGCTGAGCGTGACGACCCGGCTCTTGGTAATACGCAGCTTGTTGCCCGTGAATGACCAGGCCCCCGGCGACAACGCGATGCTTCTCGTGTTGTCGGTCTGCGTCAGCATGACATTTTTTTCATTGCTATACAAGATAAAGCGAACGCGCACCGGGCCATAGCCGTAATCGGTGTCTTCGACGCGGAGCACAACGCCGTCACGGTCACGGCTGGCAATAAACCGCAGTGTTGTGCGTTGGCCCCGGCGGTAGCCAAAGGTCGCACCATCGTCCGCGCGATAGACGGCGTTGGCTTCACCCTTGAACTGTGGACTGATAAACAAGTGCAGCTCGATATCACAGAGGTCGGTCGCGTTGTCTTTCGGTTCGCCAACACGCATTGGGACGATCGAGCCATCACGGATGTACAGCGGGGTTTGGGCGCCAGCCGTGGTCACACTGACGCGCTTGCCGCCGTTGACCCAGCCGCCGCGCATCGCATCGAACCAGCGGGATTTGGGCAGTACGACTCGCCGCGACTTGCCGTCGGGGTCGAGGACAGGCGCCTGCATGAGTGCGGGACCGACCATGAATTGGTCGTCAACCCGGTCTAGAGACAGCCGTTCAGTGCTTTCAAAATCATAGAAGAGCGGGCGGGCGATTGCTTCGCCGGATTCTTCCTGCTGAGCGAAAAGATTGTATAGATAAGGAAGAAGTTTGTAGCGGAGTCGGAGGTATCGGCGGATGACCTTCATCGTCGGCTCACCGAAGGCCCAGGGCTCCTGCTCGACCTGCATCTTGTTTGAGTGGTTGCGTAAGAACGGAAACAGAAACACGGCCTTATACCATGCGGCCGTAAGTTTGCGGTTGGGGTCGCCGCCGAAGCCGGGCACGTCCGGGCCGTTGAAGGGGATGCCCGAGAGCGCGAGGTTCAGCGTCATCGGGATCGACTGCCTGAGGTGGCGCGCGTTGGAGAAGTTATCGCCGGTCCAGGCGGCGGCGTAGCGGCTGGTCGAGATGAATCCGCTGCGCGTGAGGATAAACGGGCGGGCATCGGGGTGCGCGTCAAGCATACCCGCGTGCGTTGCGCGCGCCATACCGAGGGCGTACTGGTTGTGGTAGGTGTCGTGCGGGAGCTTGCCGCGGTTAAACAGCATCTCACTGTTTTCAGATGGGCCCGTCGCGGGGTCATTCATATCGAGCCAGACGCCGGTGACCCCCGCTTCGCCGAGTGTGTTGCTGACCTGATTGGCCCACCACCTACGGCCGTCGGGCAGGGAGAAGTCGGGGAAGACGGTCGTACCCGGCCAGACGAAACCGACATAGTCGGTTCCTGCCGGGTTTTTGCAGAAGATATCCGCCTTCTTGCCTGACTGGTAGGCGTGGTAGGTCTTGTCCGCCTTGACGCCGGGGTCGAAGATCGGGACGACGGTTCGGCCGCGCGACTGGATGTCCCCAACTTGTTTCGCTGGGCGCGGCCAGTGCTCCTTTTCCCATGTGAAGACGCGGTACCCGCGCATGTAGTCGATGTCGAGCCAGAGCCCGTCGTTGGGGATCGCGTGGCGTTTGAATTGCCGGTCGAGGCGGTCGAGGTCGGCGTAGCTCTCATAGCCCCAACGGCACTGCTGGTGTCCTAGCGCCCAGAGCGGCGGCAACGGCGTGACGCCGACCAGGCGCTGGAGTTTGCGCGTCAAATCGGCGAGCGTGGGGCCGACGATAAAAAAAACCTCGGGGCGGCCGTCGGGCGAGCCGATGAAGAAGCGTGTCTCCTGGTTCGCATCATCGCTCGCGTCGGCCTGCTCGGCGATCCGTACACGCGGGTTGGTGGACATGAATACCGCGTGCGGGTTATTCACAAGCACGCCAACATAGCGGTTGCCGCGCTTGACGATCATGTACGGTACGGACAGGTACATCGGGTCCGGCGAACCGTTGACGAACACGTTGCCGTCGAAGTCGGCCCATACATCGGTGTTCCAAAACTTGGTATGTTTCTCTGATAGCTCAAACCCGATCGATTTCTCGCCCATGCCGTAGAAGCGCATATCGGGCCGGTAGTCGAACTGCATCAGCCATGCCTGGCCGCTGACGCCGAAGGCCCGGCCGGGCTCGGAGGCCAGCACCACCTCGCCATCATCGGACCGGACCGACAGCGCCCGGGACGAAAGCTTGGCTTTGCCGCAGGCCTGATCGGCAAAATCGGTTTTGAGTTCAGCCTGGCTGTGCTGGGTGGGCCAACGCTTGGCCTTGACAGTGAAACGGTAGACGCCTTCACCCAGGTGCTTCAGGTTTGGGCGGAGCTTGGTTCCCCCGGCCGACCAGGTTTTCTTAGAGCCCTTCCTTGGGCGCGCGAATACGAAGTTGTCGGGCTGATGGCATTTGTTGAAGTACATGGTCAGGCATCATCAAAGAGAAGCAAATCACGGCCAAAGCATGCAATTATGCCACAGCCGTGCATCGGCCGCAGGGATTTCGTGTCGCGTCGTGTGTGATCAGGCGAGCGCCGCGGCGGGCTGGTCACGCAGGTTGACGCCGTACTCCCCGGTCTCGAAGAGGTGCGCTTTTTCGGTCGCCACAGTGAAGCGCGCGGCCTCGCCGATCTCGAGCGGCTGCGCCTCGGTCCGCACGAGGATGCGCTGGCCACTGGGCAGTTGGCCGTAGACGTCCATCGTGGCGCCGAGTGGCTCGACGACCTGGACTTTCAGATCGATCGTGCGGCCCGCTGGGGCGTCTGCGTCCTGCAGCGACAGGTGCTCGGGGCGCAGGCCGAGCACGAGGTCGCGCCCGGCGGCGGAACCGGCGGCTTCGGCCAGCGGGCCATGCAGGTCAAGCTTGACACCGCCGCCTTCAAAACTGTGGCCATTCGCCGCGGCTTCGACACGGCCCTCGATAAAGTTCATCGACGGCATGCCGATGAAGCCGGCGACGAAGCGGTTGGCCGGGTGGCTGTAGACCTCCAGCGGCGTGCCGGCCTGCTGGATCAGCCCGCCGCTCATGACGACGACCCGGTCGCCGAGTGTCATGGCTTCTTCCTGGTCGTGGGTGACGTAGACGGAGGTGGTTGCGAGTTGTTGGTGCAGCTGCTTGAGTTCGGCGCGGGTCTCGGCGCGCAGCTTGGCGTCGAGGTTTGATAGCGGCTCGTCGAAGAGGAAGCACGCGGGGTCACGGACGATCGCCCGGCCGAGCGCGACGCGCTGGCGCTGACCGCCTGAGAGCGCCTTGGGCTTGCGGCCCAGGAGTTGCGAGATGCCCAGCTTCTCCGCCGCTGCCCGGACGCGCTGGTCGATCTCCGCGGCGGGTGTCTTGCGCAGCTTCAGCGCGAAGGCCATGTTCTTGAAGACCGTCATGTGCGGGTACAGCGCATAGCTCTGAAACACCATCGCAATGTCACGGTCCTTGGGCGCGACATCGTTGACCACCCGCCCGCCGATGGTGATCGTGCCGGAAGTGATCTCTTCCAGGCCCGCGATCATGCGCAGCGTCGTTGACTTGCCGCAGCCCGAGGGGCCGACCAGGACGACGAACTCGCCGTCGGCGATCTCGAGGTCGATGCCGTCGACGACGTTGGTCTGGCCGTCGTAGGACTTGATGATGGAGTTGAGATGGACTTCGGCCATGGGTGCGTCTCGATTCGTCGAAAGGATGCCGGATTATACCGTGTAACATGTTTCAAGAGAAGGGGTTGTGTTAAGAGAACACAACTGCTGTTTCTACATTTCATTGACGGTCCGATCCCACGGCAAGCGTCAGAGCAGTCACGCCGTAGGCATGATTGCGACTGAACAGTGGTTGGGTGGTCAATCGATCGAGAAAGGTGCAATGCCCGGGAGAGGATTCGAACCTCCAAGGGATTTTACTCCCACCACGACCTCAACGTGGCGCGTCTGCCAGTTCCGCCACCCGGGCGTTGGGGGCGATCCGACAGTATAGCGGGGCGAACGCATCTGTCGAGCCGGCGGGGTTTGTGTTCCACCACCATTACGCACGAATGTGTTTACCCACTATGCCGGTTCGGTTTACACTGCGGCCTACCGGTTAATCAACGTTTCGGGCGTTCAAGATGGATGCGAGCAGCACAGGCGCTGACACGGGACCCGCGGTATCCGGCCGTGGGTTTGTTGTGCTCGCGGGGGTTTTGGCGCTGGTCGCGCTGGCTGTGTCGGCCTACCTGAGCGTGCAGTCGCTGACGGGCCAGGCGGTCGCGGGGTGCGGCGGAGACGAGGGCTGCGGCGCCGTACTCGCCAGCCCGTGGTCCAAACTCGGGCCGATACCCGTGAGCCTGCTCGGCTCGGCGACTTACCTCGCTGTTTTAGTCGGCCTCGGCCTGCGCCTGGGTTCGCACGGGCAGAATAAGCCCGGCGATTTCCTGCTGCTCGCCACAGCCCCGGCGATGATTGCCGCGGCTGCCTGGTTCACGTATATCCAGGTTGCCCGGATCGGAGAGGTCTGCCCGTACTGCATGGTCGATCACGGCATCGGGGTCGTGCTTGGCGTGTTGCTACCGATCATCGTGCTGGGCAAGACGACGCTCAAGCCGGTTGTCCCGATCGCCCTTGGCGCAGCCGGTTGCCTCGGCATGATCGGGCTGCAGCATTTCACGCTGCAGGAAGACACGCATAGCACAACAAATCTGTTTGCGGACCGCGATGGCGACCAAGTCATCGACGGTAAACGCCACGTCAGCCTGTTCGGCGGCGAAGTCCGGTTCGTCCTCGAAGACACGCCGCACCTTGGCGATGCACGCGCGGAGCAGGTCGTCGGGCTGGTCTTCGATTACGCCTGCCCGCACTGCCGGGCGACGCACCTCATGATCGAAGAGGCGATCCAGGCCGACCCCAGCGCGTTCGTCGTGGTGCCACTGCCGATCTCGATCGATGAGGAGCACAACCCGCACATTCAATCCGACAACGAGCGTTTCGATGACAGCTACGCGCTCGCGACGCTGGCGCAGGCGGTGGCGGCGGTGGACATGGGCAAGTGGCGCGTGTTCGATAAGTGGCTCTTCTCTGAACAAACGGTCGTGGACTTCCCGCGCTCGGCCGAGGAAGCGCGGGCTAAAGCGGTCGAACTGATCGGGCGGCAAGCGTTGGACGCGCAGCTCGACGGCGAGACGCACGCGGCACACCAAGCGGCGATCGACCGCAACATCGCGTTGATGGCCCTGATCCCCGAGGACAGCCGGTACATCCCGGTGGTGACCAGCCCCGGGGCGCCGCGGCACCTGACCGAGCGGTTTTACGAGATCGAGGTGCTGGAGCGGCTGCTGCAAGAGGCCCGGGCGGGGCTCGAAGCGATCAACGCGGGTAATACGAACGATGCATCGCCTTAGCAGCGGTGCACAAAACCCGCCGGGTTTCTCGTGCGTAGCAAACCCCGGCGTATTACAGTGAGCGGGCGTGCCTGGCACCGCCAGGATTCTGACCCGGGGCGACACATCTTCTACTTCAAGGGGTTTGCGATGAGTGACGAACCAACGATCTCCACCGACGACACCGCGCTGCTCAAGCAGGCCGCCGAGGGGTACGGCAGGCTGCGTGAGGAGATCGGCAAGGTCATCATCGGCCAGGACAACACGGTCGAGGCGCTGCTCGCGGCGACCTTCGCCGAGGGGCACGTGCTGCTGGTCGGCGTGCCGGGGCTGGCGAAGACGCTGCTGGTCAAGACGCTAGCGGAAGTCATGGCGTGGAACTGGCACCGCATCCAGTTCACGCCGGACATGATGCCGTCTGACATCATCGGGATGGAGCTCTTGCAGGAGACCGCGTCCGGCCGGCAGATGAAGTTCGTGCCCGGGCCGATCTTCGCGAACATTATTCTTGCAGACGAGATCAACCGGACCCCGCCGAAGACACAGTCGGCGCTGCTCGAGGCGATGCAGGAGCGGCAGGTCACGTCGATGGGCAGGAAGTACGACCTGGACCCGCCTTTCATCGTGGTCGCGACGCAGAACCCGATCGAGCAGGAAGGGACTTACCCGCTTCCCGAAGCGCAGCTGGACCGGTTCATGTTCAGCGTCTACCTCGACTACCCGAGCGTGACCGAGGAAGAACGGGTCGTGATGGAAACGACGGTGCAGCGCGCGGTCGAGCTGTCGTCCGTCTTTACCAAGGAGCAGATGCTCGGCTTCCAGGGCCTGGTCCGCCGGATCCCGGTGAGCAAGCACATCGTGAGCTACGCGGTGGCGCTGGCGCGCGCGACCCGGCCGAACAGCGAGGCGTCCAGCCCATTTGCGAGGCAGTACGTCGAGTGGGGCGCCGGGCCGCGGGCCGGTCAGCACATGGTCCTGGCGGGCAAGGCGTTGGCGCTCCTGGAAGGCTCGCCGGCGGTGGGCACCGCGCACATCCGCAAGGCGGCGCCGCTGGTCCTGCGCCACCGGGTGCTGCCCAACTTCCAGGCCGCGGGCGAAGGGATCGACTCGGTCAAGATCATCGAGACGATCCTTGAAGAGATCAGCGAGTCGCAGTACGCGTGAGTGCTAAGCCGCAAGCGGCGGTGCGAAGCAGGGGTTGATTCATGCCGGAGACTGTCGACACAACCGGGGCGAACCACCGCTACCTGCGGCTGCAGGAGATGGCGCGGTTCAAGAACGTGGTCTTCTCGCCGCGGCACATGGTGACGGGCGCATACGCGGGGCGCCACGCCTCACCCCAGCGCGGCCACTCCGTCGAGTTCGCCGACTACCGCGAGTACATGCCCGGCGACGAGGTCAGCGACGTCGACTGGAAGCTGTATGGCCGGTCCGACAAGCTGTTTATCAAGCTCTTCGAGCACTACTCGGACATGTCCGTCACACTGCTGATCGACAGCTCGGCCTCGATGCGCTACGCAGGGGTCAACGGCGGCCGGAAGGTCTCCAGCAGCGACAGCGCGGGCGGGTCATGGCTGCGCAAGGCGGCGTCCTCGGTCACCGGCCGGATGAAAAACAGTAGCCGCGCGGTGCTGGACGTGAGCAAGTACGACCTGGCTTGCCGGATGGCCGCGGCGATCGGGTTCCTGACGATCAAGCAGCAGGACAAGGTCGCGCTGTGCATCGCGCGCAACGGGCTCGCCGAGTACCTGCGGCCCGGCGGGTCGATCAGCCACCTCTTCAAGATCCTCGCGCTGATGGAGACGCAGGACGTCGCGGAGAAGGCGGACCTGGCGACCGCGATCAAGGAGCTGGCGCTGCGCAACAAGCGCCGCGGCGTAGTCGCCATCTTCAGCGACCTCGAAGAGCCGCAGGAGCCGATCCTCAAAGCGATGGCGATGCTCACCCACCGCGGCAACGAGGTCGTCGTCTTCCAGGTCCTGCACCAGGACGAGCTGAAGCTTCCGGACCTGTCGGACGCGCTGATCGAGGACAGCGAGACCGGCCAGCGGGTCCGTCTGAACATGGACGACATCCGCGAGGCGTACGAGGGCAAGATCCGCCAGCGTGTTGACAGCTGGAGCGCGGCGCTGCGTGCCAAGCGCATCGACCACAACCTGATCCCGACGACGGTGCCCTACTACCAGGCGCTGCAGCGCTACTTGTTCAACCGTGCGGGGGGTGTGTCTTGATTAGCGCCCTACCAACGATCCTGATCGCCTCGCTCGCATTGACCACGCCGATGATGCTGCTTGGCGCGCTGCTGGTGTCGCTGCCGATCATCGCGCACCTCTTGAACCGCAAGGCCAAGCGCCGGCTGGTGTTCCCCAATATCGAGCTGCTGCGTTCCAGCGCCGCGAGCCAGTCATCGCTGTTCCGTTTGCGCCGGTGGATCCTGCTGATCCTGCGGGCGCTCGCGGTGCTGCTGATCGTCGCCGCCTTCGCCCGGCCGCTTTGGTCGAACGACCCGGCCGTCGCCGCGTCGGGCGAGCGTGGCAGCGCGGTCGTCCTGCTCGTCGACCGCAGCCTGTCGGTCCAGGGCGTGTCGGGCGGGGTCTCGGGCCTCAGCGCGGTCCGGGCGTCGTCTGACCAGGTGCTCGCCGAGCTGACCTCGGGCGTCGAGTACGCGAACGTGGTCTACGCCGACGCGGCGCCCGCCGCCGCCCTGCCTTCGATGACCTCGAACCTCAACGTGCTGCGGCAGGAATTGGAGCAGCTCGAACTGACCGAGCATCGCGCCGATTTTAGCAGCGCGATCGCCAGGGCCGGCCAGATCCTGGCCGATCAGTCGGATGGCAAGAACGCCCAACTCGTCGTGCTCTCGGACCTGCAGAAGACGAATTGGGACGATGTCGATTTCAAGGCCGTCAACGCCGCGCTGCCCGAAGGCACGAAGGTCACGGTGCTGCCCGCGCCCGCGCCGGCCGGGGAGAACGTCGCGATCAGCGCGCCCGCCTACGAGCCGGCGATCCCGATGGTCGGCCAGGCCACCGTGCTGCGGGCGAAGGTGACATCGTTCAGCAGTGAAGCGCGCGAGGCGCTTGTCTCGCTGCGCATCAACGACCGTAAGCTGCAGACCCAGACGATCCGGCTGGGACCCGGCCAGGCCCGCGAGGTCGCGTTTACGCATGGTTTTGAGCGCGTGGGCGACCACCGCGTCGCGCTGACGATCGAGGACGACGGGCTGCCGGGCGACAACACCGCCTACCTCGCGGTGCGCGTGCTCGAGCGCGTGCCGGTCGTCATCATCGGCGACAGCGACCCGAACCAGTCGGGCACCGACACCTACTTCCTCTCGCGCGCCGTGGCCCCGCGTGGGGGGACGCTGGACAGCTACGAGGTCCGCTACGTCACGACCCAGGAGCCCATCGCCGGGCAGATCGACCAGGCCGCGGTCGTCATCCTCGCCGACACCAAGCCGCTGGGCCCGTCGCTGCTCAAGACGGTGCGCGAGTACCTCAGCACCGGAGGCGGCGTGATCCAGTTCTGCGATGACGGGCCCGTCGCAGACCGGCTCGCGTCCCTGGTCGGCAGCGAAGACGGCAAAGACCTGCCGTGGAAGCCCGTCCAGATGCGCGACCTCGGCGCGCAGGGCAACTGGATCCGCCTGGCCGAGGCGGACTGGCGCTCGCCGCTGCTGCGCTCATTCGACCTGCCCAGCCAGGAATCGCTCCAGCAGATCGCCTTCCGTCAGGTCTGGCGGGTGGCCGACGTGCAAGACACGATGCGCGTCGTGATGTCTTTTGAAGACGGCAGCCCCGCGGTCGGGCGGACCAACATCGGGACCGGCAGCCTGGTGGTCTGCAACTTCTCGCCGGCGCTGGGCGCATCGGACCTGGGCAAGTACGGCTCGTTCGTCGCGCTGATGCACGCCATGACCGAGGCCCTGACCCCGCCCAGTAGCGGCGGGCTGGGCAGCGCGCCCGGCACGCCGCTGACGATCACCGGGATCACGGGTGTGGTTGCCGACGGCGACCCGCCGCGCGTTGTCGGGCCTGAGGGCAAGCCGATCCCGGATGCGGTGTTCAGCACACTCGGGGACACGCTGGTCGCGTCGGTGCGTTCCGCGGAGCGGGCGGGCTTCTACCGCGTGATGCAGGGCGACTACACGCGTGCGATCGCGGCGGTCAACGTGGACCCCTTGGAGAGCGACCCGGCCCGGATCACCGAGGGCGAGTTGGCCGAGCGGTTCAAACTCGCTGGCGCCAAGGCGGTACACGCCGGGGGCGGCACGACCGGCGGGCTGCTGGAGCTGCGCGGGGCCCCGCTGTGGGGCTGGATGGCGGGGCTGGCGATGCTGATGCTCGCCGCGGAGATGTTCGTAGTGGGGTACTTCCGCCGATGACCGCACCGACCCTCGCCGAGCTGATCTGGCGGCCGTACTTCGAGCCCGTCGCGGTGCTCCTGGGCGGCGGCGTGCTGGTACTTTTGGCGCTGTTCGTCTGCGTGCGCACCTGGCGGAACAACGCCCCGCTGTCGCTGGGCATGCTCGCGGTGCGGCTGCTGGTCATCGCGGCGCTCGCAACCATCCTCATGGGACCCAGCCACCTGCCCGAGCTGACCCAGTCACCGACCAAACCGACGCTCACCGTCCTGCTGGACACCTCCGGCTCGATGCAGACCGAGGACATGGACGGCGAGCCGCGGTACACCTTCGCTGTCGATCAGTGGCTCAACAATAAGCAACTCGATCAGCTCGGCGAGCAGTTCCAGATCGACCTGATCACGTTCGACGCCAAGGCACGCCAGGCGCGCATTGAGGCGCTCGACCCCGATGCGCGTACCACCGCGACCGCCCGCCGGTCGAACATCGTGGACACGATCCAGCAGACCCTCGCCCGGCTGCCCAAGTCGGCGGACGGGTCGGCGGTGCTCATGCTCACCGACGGCCGGGACAGCGACGGCAAGCCGCTGCAATCGGCGGTCACGCTCGCCAAGGAACGCGCGATCCCCGTGCACACCGTGACGCTCGGCGGGGCGAGCCTGACACGCGATGTCGCGCTCGTCGCCGTGCCCGCCCAGCCCTACCTCCTCGCCGGCGAGGAAGGCGTCATCGACGTCCGCGTCGTTCAGAACGCTGCGGACAACGCGCAGACCGTCGTCCACCTCAAGACCGGCGATGAAGAGACCACCCACCCGATCCGCTTCGAAGGCGAGCGCGAGGTGCGGCTCAAGCTGCCGATCAAGCACGACGAGCCGGGCACCTACGAGTACGAGGTCTGGTGCGACCCGGTGCCCGGCGAGATCGAAGAGGTCAACAACCGACAACTGGTCTTTGTGGACACGACCGCATCGCGCTTCCGCGTGCTGCTGTTGGAGGGCCAGCCGTACTGGGACACGAAGTTCATCGCCCAGTCGCTGCGCAAGGACGACCGCGTCGAACTCGTGCAGATCACGCAGGTCACCGACGAGCGGCAGGAGATCGTCGTCTCGCGCGCCGACCCGAAGACCGCGCGGCTGCCGCAGACGCTTGAAGAATTCGCGCAGTACGACGTCGTCATCCTGGGCGGGTCCATCGAGAAGATCCTGCCCGAATCGCTGGCGGTGATGCTGCCCGGCTACGTGCGCGACCACGGGGGCGGCGTCGTCTTCGCGCGCGGACGGGCGTACGACACCGGCTCGGTGCTCGGCCGGCGGATCGGGCGCGAGCTGAGCGTACTCGAACCGGTCGTCTGGGGGCGCGGGGCGCTGTCGCAGCAGGAGATCACCGTCATGCCCGCCGGGATCGCGCACCCGTCGCTGTCGTTCCTGCGCGAGAAGGCCGGCGGGGACAACGCGTCCTACGCCGCGCTGATGCCCCAGCTCAAGCGCATGCCGGTGGTCGAGCGCGAGAAGGACTCGGCGCTCGTGCTCGCATCAACGCGCTCGCGCGGCAGCGCGGGTGCCGGCCAGCCTGTCGTCGTCACGATGCCCTACGCCAGCGGGCAGGTCGTCGCGGTGCTCGGCGAGGGGCTGTGGCGCTGGAGCATGCTCGCGCGGCGCAACCCCGACCTCGCCGGCGTCTACGACCAGTTCTGGTCCAACATGATCCGCTGGCTGGCGATGGGCAGCGGGTACACGCCGGGGCAGGACGTGTCGCTGCGCCTGGGCTCGCGCGGCGTGCAGGTCGGCGACGAGGTGCGCATCGAGTTGAGCACGCGCGACCCGGGGCTGCTGGACCAGTACACGCTCGAGATGCAGGGCCCCGATGGGCAAACCGCGGAGCTCGCGCTGGTCGGCAGCGACACGATCCGGCGCTACGCCGTCAGCCGGCCGGACAAGCCGGGCGTCTACACCGTCAGCGCCAGGCCCAAGGGCGATACGCCAAGCGGCAGCGCCGACACCGAGCCCGCGCTGCAGGCGCGATTCAGCGTGTACGACATCGACCTGGAGCGCCTGGAGTCCGCCGCCGACCCCGGCCCGATGCGCATGCTCGCCGAGCAGACCGGCGGGGAGGCGCTCAACCCCTACGAACCCGGAGAGCTGGATCATGTGCTGCGGCGGTACCTGTCGATGATGACCCTGCCGCCTCAACCTTCCTATATCTGGGACAAGGGGTTTTTCCTGTTTTTTCTGCTGTTTATCGCTGGATTTGAATGGATCGCCCGTAAGCTAGGGGGCATGCTATGAGCCAGTCCACGTTTATCGACATCCCGGCCAACCTCGACACGCTGCTGCGGCGGGCGACCGCGCGCCTGCTGCGCGTCGCGATGGGCTGGGCGGTAGCGCGCGTCCTGACGGTGGTGCTGCTGGTCGCGCTGTCGATGCTGCTGCTGGACGCGGCGCTGCACTTCGCCGCCTGGGTCCGCATCACGCTCAACATCTTGCTGCTCGCGGTCGTGCTCGGCGGGCTGGGCTACGCCGGCTGGGTCCTGCGTATCATGCGCCACGACCCGCGCCGCACCGCGATCATCATCGAGCAGCGCCTGGGCATCACCAACAGCCGGCTCATTAACGCCGTCCAACTCGCCGCAGACCCGGGCGACCGGCACAGCCCCGCGCTGGTGCAGGCCGCGGTCCGAGACGGCGACGAGCTGGCCCGCGGCCTTGAACTGAAGAACATCGCCGACACCGCGCCGCTGAAACGCGCGATGCGCAACCTCGCGATCGCGGTCTTCGCGATCCTGATCGTCTTCCTCAGCGCCCCTGGCGTGTTCTACGCCGGCATCCCGCGCTACCTCGCGCCGACGGATTACCACCCGCCGTTCACGACGCTCAGCTTCGAGGTCGAGGTCCAGCCCGACCGGGTTCTTTTTGGTCAGCACGCCACCATCCAGGTCGGCATCTCCGGCGGGGACACGCCGAGCCAGGCCTCGGTCGTCTTTGTCGATGACGACGACAAGCCCGCCCAGCGCATCGCGATGAGCCGCACGCCGATCAGCACGATCGCCCCGGCCGAGCGCTTGGCCGGCAAGGAGGCGGCGCAGTTCTTCCTCACCATCGACAAGGCCGAAGAGACCCGACGGTTCTACATCGAGACGCCCGCGGGCCAGTCCAGGCTCTATACGCTCGAGGTCTTCCCCGTCCCGCAGTTCGTAGAGAGCTCGGTCCGCTTCGTCTACCCGGCGTACACCGGCTGGCCCGTCGACACCCGGCCGCTGGACGCCCGCGGCATCCGTGTCCTCGAAGGCACCGAGGCAACGATCAGTATCACCAGCAACATCAATCTGAACGGCGGGACCCTCACGTTGACCCGCAAGCTTGAGGAGCATGAGAGCCCTGCCGAGTTGCCCGTGGACTACGAGCTGACCGTCCGCAGTGACGAGCCGACGATCGCCGACGTCACTGTGCCGATCCGACACGACAGCGCGTTCAGCATCACCCTCCGCGCGTACGACGGCACGCCGAGCAACGCCCCACTCACTGGCGCGATCGACGCGGTCCCCGACGCCCGGCCGCGCATCGGCATCACCGACCCGCCGCAGACCATCATGGTCCCGGAGAACCATGTGCTGAAGGTGCAGATCGCCGCGGACGACGATATCGGCATCAGCCGGATGCAGGTGACCCGGTCGGTCAACGGCTGGGGCTCGTCCACGCTCGACCTCGCCGCCGACCACGACCCGGCGGACGGCGCCCGCGCCTCGGCCGAGTACACCTTCGACCTGCCCGCACTCGGCGTTGCGCCCGGCGACGTGATCACCTACTTCGCCACCGCCTACGACAACCGCGCCGACCCCAACGGCCCCAACCAGTCCGCGGACAGCAGCGTCCACGTCATCCAGGTAATCTCCGTCGAGGAGTTCCTCGAGTACGAGCGGACCAAGTACCGCATCGACGACATCAACGAAGAATTCGAAGACATCACCGAGCAGCTCAACGAGCTCGCGGAGATGCGCGAACAGATCCTCGAAGAGATGAAGCCGCTGCTGGACAAGCTCAAGAACGGCGAGCCCTTGAGCGAGCAGGAAAAGCAGAAGCTGGCCGAGCTGCAGCAGAAGCTCGCCGAGTTTGAGGACCGCGCTGCCGAGCTCCGCAAGCAGCTCGAAGAGCGCGCCAACATGCCCGAGCTGTACGAGATCGAGAAGCCGTATAACGAGATGCTCAAGAAGCTCGCGGAGGACCTGAAGAAACAGGAACAGAAGGCCCGCGAAGCCCGCGAGGCGCTCGAAGAGCTGCAGAAGCAAGAGCAGCAGGAACAGAAGAACCCGGGCAAGAACGCCAACCTGCCGCAGACCCGCAAGTCCGCGGCGGTCAAGCTCGAGGACTTTGCGAAAGACGATGAAGGGGCCGGCGGGCGGTCGCCGTTCGGCGAACAGATGCAGCAGCAGATGGAGCTGACCAAGCAGCAACTCAAGCAGATGGAGCTGGCCGACAAACTCACGGGCCGGCTGGATCAACTCGCGGCGATTATTGAAGCGCAGCGGAACCTCGAGCAGCGGCTGTCGGTCTTTGAGAGCAAGGAAGAGCTCAACGCCGCCGAGCAGCTGCGGGCCCGCGAGCTGGGTGCCGAGCAGCAGGAGCTGCGCGAGATGCTGGAAGAGACCACCGAGCAGATGAAGGCCGCGGCCGAGGAAGCCGAGGAGCTGCTGCCTCAGATGAGCGCGTCGGCCAAAGACCTGGTCCAGAAGATCGAGGACCTGGCGATCGTCCGGGACATGAACGACGCGACACGCCTGGCCGATGCGGGCGAGGCGCGCACCGCGCACACCGCCTCGGACTACGCCGCCGACAAGCTCGAGTCGCTCATCAGCGCATGCAAGGAGTGCAGATCACAAGGCCAGGGCATGGCCCAGATCGACGGCCCGCTCAAGCTCACGCCCGAGCAGTACCAGCAGTGCCTGAGTCAGATGGCTCAGTCGCGCGGCGTGCCGGGCACCAACCCCGGCTCGGGCTCGGGCTACAGCCAGGGCGGCTCGCAGGCCCCGATGTCTGTGCGCGGCCCCGGCGGGCGGCAGGGCCCGGGCCAGCTCGGCCGACGCAACGGGCGGATGGGCCAGGCCAACTCGGGCTTTGACGACCAAGCCACGCTCGAATCGATCGAGGCCGGGACGGCCGAGGAGCGCGGCGCGAGCGCCGGCTACATCGTCGGGGTCCCCGAGGAGTACCGCGAAGAAGCGGAGGCTTACTTCCGCCGAATCGCCGATGAGAACAAATAACCGGCGGGATCGTGGTCTTTCGACCAGAAGAACTGCTACGAAAATCTGACGGACCATGCTAGACTAGGGAAACGTTCCGGAGACCCATCATGACCCTCAACAGACGGACCATCCGCCGCACCGCCCTGCCCGCGCTCGCGCTGCTCGTGGCCCTCGGCTGCGCGTTCTGGGGCAGCACCCCGCACGCCACCGCGCAGGGCGGCGACGACGAGCAGGCCGGCGAAATCCGCGCGGCGAACCTGATCTACGCCAAGAACCGCACCAGCGTCTGCTTCGCCGACCAGTTCCTCGCGGAAGTCGAGAAACAGACCAACATCAAGACCAACCGCCGCTTCTTCCCCGTGCAGATGAGCTCGGACGAGCTGTTCGATTACCCGTTCGCGGTGATGACCGGCGAGGGCCAGTTCAGCCTGACCGAGGACCAGCGCCTGACGCTGCGGGACTATCTTCAGTACGGCGGGTTCGTCATCGCCTCGGCCGGCTGCTCATCCAAGCCCTGGAACCAGAGCTTCAAGTCCGAGATGCGGCGGATGTTCCCCGACTCCGAACTCGTACGCCTGGAGGCGGACCACCCGATCTACCACACGGTCTACGACATCACGACCTCGCGGTACAAGAGCGGCGCGAACAAGCTGCCCGAGCTGCACGCGCTGGAGCTCGACGGCCGGGTCGTCATGGTCTGGTCGCCGGACGGCCTGAATGATTCGAGCAACGCCGGGCCGAGCTGCTGCTGCTGCGGGGGCAACGAGGTGAAGTCCGCGAAGCAGCTGAACGTGAACATCCTCGCGTACGCGCTGACGCACTGACCGAACCCGCGACCGGGAGCCGAACGTCATGCCGATCCGTTTTTGCGCCCGAGCCCTGGCGTGTGCCATCGCCGCTGTTGCTGTCGCCGCGCAGCCGGCCGCCGCGGAAGA
>JANQKT010000205.1 GCA_028280965.1 Phycisphaeraceae bacterium | reverse complement strand
TGTTCTTCGCCGCGTTCTCCGGCCCCGGCGTGCCGACGGGCAACCCCGCCGCCGACCTGGACGGCGATACCGACACCGACGACGCGGACTTCGGCTTGGCCTTCGCCGCGTTCACCGGCCCCGGCGCCGCGGCATCAGTGCCCGAGCCGGCCAGCCTCGTATTGCTCATCGTCGGCGGCCTGATAGGCGTCAGACGGCGATAGCCATTGAATTAGGATAGTGGTGAACGGCAGTCGTCGGCTGCTCGTATCGGATCACGACGCTAAGAAACAAACTCTTCCCGGTTCGTCTTTGAGGCCGGATCAAATTCCAGAAAGGCAAACGATGACACGCTCCCAACAGTTGTTCCCACCCCTGCTCACCGCCGCCGGCGCGGCCCTGATCCTGCTCACGGCGCTCGGTCTGATCGGTTGTGCTTCGACACAGAGCACATCAGGCGGTCACGCCTGCACCTCCTGCCCGACCGCGCAGGCCAAGTTCGAGCAGGACCGGCAGGCGATCCTCGGCATGGCCGGCGAGTTCGACGTGACCTTCGCTTTTGAAGAAACCATGGCGGTCCGCGAGGGCTACGAGCTCAAGAAGCCGTACCTCGAGCACGCCAGCGAGATGGTCGTCGTCGTCGAAGACACCGGCGACTACATCGCGATGCAGCACCTGCTGGTCGTCGGCCACGGCGACGAGGTCCATGTTGTCAAGCACTGGCGTCAGGACTGGCAGTACCAGGGCACCGAGGGCTACGATTTCCAGGGGCGTAACGTCTGGGAGCCCATGGCGTTCGACGCCGAGCAGGCCAAGGGCGCCTGGGTCCAGTCCGTGTACCAGGTCGATGACTCGCCGCGTTACTGGGGCATCGCGAAGTGGGAACACCGCGACGGTGTTTCGACATGGAGCGGCAAGACCAACCGCCCGCTGCCGCGCCGCGAGTTCTCCAAGCGCAGTGATTACCAGGTGCTGGGCGCGGTCAACACCCACGTGGTCACCGACACCGGCTGGATGCACTACCAGCACAACCACAAGATCGACACCGATAACCCGGACCACCCGGTGATCGCCCTGGAGATGGGTGCCAACCGCTACGAGAAGACGACCGAGACCGACTTCACCGCCGCGAAGGAGTACTGGGCCAACACCGAAGCCTACTGGGCCGAGGTCCGTGATGTGTGGGCCGAGGTCTACGGCCAGAACCAGACGCTCAAGCTCAAGAGCAAGTGGAAGGGCGACAAGATGTACGCCCACATCTTCGACCTGGCGGACGAGTACTGGGGCCAGGACGATGTCAAGGCGGCCCGCCCGCAGATCCAGTCGGTGATCGACGCGTTCATCAAGCCCGACGCGGTCGCGCTGCCGTAAGGCGATTCAACCCTGTTTACGCTCCCGTCCACCCCGACTCATCGGGGTGGTTTTTCATACAGATCGGGTGATGACGCTTACCCGTACCCGTTACGCGGGTCGTACGTCCGCTCATCATTCGGCTTCTGCCCGCGGTGCACGGCCCGCTTGCCGAACCTGTCCTTGATCTGGTCCAGCGTCTGCTCGACCTGGCGCTTCTTTTCGCGCGTCGGGTCGGTAAAGAGTTCGGTCTGCAGCGGCTCGTGCGTCAGCGGCCCGGCCTGCACGCCGATCAGACGCACGGGCTGGAAGGCGGCACGGGCCCACTTGTCGAACAGCTCAATCGCCGGGCGGTACAGCTCGTCCGTCAGGTCGGTCGGGCGGTCGAGCGTCGTCGAGCGCGTGATCGTCTGGAACTCGCCGAAACGGATCTTGACCGTCACGCCGCGGGCCAGCAGGTGCTTGTGCCGCAGCCGCCGGGCGACGTCCTCGGCCTGCGTGAGCATCACCGCCCGCACGTGCTCGACGTCCTTCAGGTCCTCCCGGAACGTCTGCTCGTGCCCGACCGACTTCGCCTCGCGTGACGGCACGACCGGCCGAGCATCCTGCCCGCGCGACAACCGGTACAGCCGTGACCCGTCTTCCTCGCCCGCATCACGGTGCAATTGCTGCTCGGTCAGCCGGCGGAGGTCGGCGAACGTCCGCACGCCGCGCCCCGCGAGCCGCGCTTCGGTCGCCGGGCCCACGCCCCACATCTTGCTGATCGGCAGCGGGTCGAGCCGGGCCTGGATCGCTTGCGGATCGGGCGGGATGACCGTCAGCCCGTCAGGCTTTTCGAGATCGCTCGCGAGCTTGGCCAGGAACTTGTTGGGCGCCACGCCGACGGACGCGGTCAGGCCGAGCTCATCGCGGATCCCGCGTTTCACCTCGTGTGCAATTGCTTCCGGGGGCCCGAGCAGGCGCTGGCTGCCGGTCACGTCGATGAACGCCTCGTCGCAGCTCAGCGGCTGCACCAAAGGCGAAACGCGATCAAGGATGTCGAACAGCTTCGAGGACATCTCGCGGATGCGTTCGCCCGGGACCTTCACAAGCACGGCGTGCGGGCAGAGCCGCAGCGCCACCGCGGTGGGCATCGCGCTGCGGCAGCCGTACTTCCGTGCCTCGTAGGACGCGGTGGACAGCACCCCGCGCGGCCCGCCCCCGCCGACGAGCACGGGCTTTCCCTTGAGCGACGGGTCATCCAGCACCGCGATCGCCGCGAAGAACTGGTCCATGTCCACATGCAGGATCGCGCGTTGGGAGGCGGGCCAGGGCATGGCATGATCGTACCGCGCAGGAGCTCATTTCAATGAGGGGTGCCACACAGCGACCCGAAGGGCGCTGTGTGCGAACTACTCTGAAACGATTGAGATGGCTTGCACACAGCGCCCTTCGGGACGCGGTGTGGCACCCGGCTCCGATTGATGAATCAAGAACGATTCGCACAAAGCGGCCTGATAGCCGCGGTGTGGCACCCGGATTAGGCAGATTCAAGGCTACATGCGCCAGTAACGGGATTCCACAAACTGGGCTGGGGTATAGATGAATGCTAATACATGGTATTCCGGCCCACGCCATTCGCCGACACGTATCTGATCTGTTCTGACAAGGTTGCCGTTTGAGTCGGTATAGAAAGTGGCATCACGCACAAAGTTGTGGTTGTGGCGGAGCGCTAGATAACCAGCGCAATAAAGAAGAAGAAAGCCCGCGAGGAGTAGGCTTGCAAGCAGCCTGAACCTGATTGAATTCAGCATGCTTAATATTCATGTGCCCCACATGAATGATGTTGGTCTGCGACGACCCTTTACGCTTCCGACTTCGCCGCCGCGGCTTCCTTCTCGCGCTTCGAGTCGGTCGCGTCCTTCTTGCCCTTGTCCGGCGCGAGCAGCATCGTCGCGCGGCGGCCCATCATCTTCGGGTCCTGCTCGATCTTGCTGACATCATCGAGCATCTCGGTGATCGCTCGCATCTGGCCGAGCGCCAAACCCTTGTGTGCCATCTGCCGGCCGCGGAAGAGCATCACGAACTGGACCTTGTCGCCGTCCTCGAGGAACTCGCGGGCCTTCTTGACCTTCAGCTCGAGGTCGTGCTTGTCGATGTTCGGGCGCAGCCGCATGCCCTTGAGCTCGGACTTCTTGGCGTGGGCCTTGGCCTTCTGCTCTTTCTTCTGCTGGGCGTACTTCCACTTGCCGTAGTCCATGATCTTGCAGACCGGCGGCCGGCCGTCGGGGCCGGGCGTGCCGGGGCTGACCTCAACAAGATCGAGGCCCGCCTCGCGCGCGCGGCTTTTCGCGTCGTCGAGGTCGACAACGCCGACGGGGTTCTGTTCTTCGTCAATCAAACGGACCGGAGAGATGCGGATCTGGTCGTTGGTGCGGAGTCGCTTGCCGGTCTCTTTGGGCTGGGGTCTGAAACGTCCTCTGGCGATGGTGAAAGCTCCGGGAAGGTGTCATGTCCTTGTGTTGTGGCGGCCAACGCGGCCACCCCCGCGCGGGGGATCGGGGCTGTGGCCCGTGGGGATCCGCGCGGGAACCGATCTATTAGGTTATCGGTGGGATCGCACGGGGGCAACAGGGGGTTTGGAGAAATCGGGGCGTCTATTGCCTTGATAGCTCTTGGCGGGGTCTTGGGGCTGTCGGTAGCAACGTGCTTTTCGGCGTTGCCCAAGCCCGTTGATCCCTGCTCCGGGCTCCCGCCACGGAGCTTATGCCGCCACCGCGAGCAGCCAGTAGGCCGCCACGCCCGAGAGCAGGGGCGAGTCAAAGACGTCCAGGAACCCGCCGAAGCCGGGCACCGAGGACCCCGAGTCCTTGACCGCGGCGTCCCGCTTGAGCATGGAGGCGAGCAGGTCGCCGACCTGGCCGACGCCCGCGATCGCGAAGCCGGCCAGCAGGGCGTAGGCCCAGTGCAGGCCCGCGGCGGGGGTGAGCGTCGTTAAGGAGACGAGCGATGCGAAGAGCAGCCCGCCGAAGAGCCCCTCCCACGTCTTGCCGGGGCTCAGCCAGGGGATGAGCTTGCGGCGGCCGATGGCCCGGCCGGTGAAGTAGGCCCCGATGTCGCAGGACTTGGTGGTCAGCAGGACCGCGCCCAGGACCCAGGCCGTGTGCTCGACGCGGATCGCCAGCAGCAGGCCGGGCATCAGCCCCAGGTACACGAAGGTAAGGATCGACGACGCCGCGGCGGGGGTCGTGTCCTGCACGCGTTTGCGCAGCCACTTCGCGACCACCGCGTGCATCAGCGCCACGACCGCGAGCGAGGGCACGATCATCGGGGCCGCGCCGTGCGCCACGGCATAGACACCCACGCATCCGAGCGCCCCTGCCGTAAACAGCACGCGGTAGTCCGCCGGCACCGCCTTGGCCCTGAACAGTCGCTCCAGCTCCCGCGCCGCGAGGAAGATGCCCGGCAAGACCAGCACCACCAGCATGGCCAGCCCCGCGCGGGTGTGCTGCTCGGCGCTGGCCCACTCATCCAGCCAGAGGACGCCGAGCAAAAGCGCGATCAGGATCGGGCCGAAGATCAGGCGGTGCTTGAGCATCGGCGGCATGGTACCCGCAGCGGGTACCGGGCGATCGCACCTGATTCCAGATAGCCGCGGAGCTACGCTTCGCCGGCGCGTTATCGCAGGCTGGTCGTGTCCTCAGCAAGCGATTCATCCTGGTGCACGTGTCACACTTTGCCGGCGGAGCGTAGCTCCGCGGCTGATCTGCGGAAACGATAGATCCGATGCGATCGCCCTGACACCGGTCGCCCGCGACGCGCAACGGGCCGGCCGATCCAGTAGGCTGCCGCCAACGCATGCGACCGATGCCTTTATCCAACCTGTGTGCCGCGGTTACGCTGGCCTTGCTGATGCTGTTTGGGCCCGACCGCAGCGCCTCGGCGGGCGATCTGGATGCGGCCAGCGACGGCGAGCACCTCTGGCTGGTCATCGAAGACCCCGAGCCCGAGGATGAGCCGGGCCTGATTGTCTACCACCTCGGCCCGGACGGCAAGCGTGGGCAGCTGGTCGAGTTCGACCGCCTGACCGGCGAGCTGATGCCGCGCGGGATCACAGCGGGGGACGGCCGGCTGCTGCTGGTCCTCGCCGACCGGCGGATCGAGGTCATCCGCCCGGTGTGGTCGGAGCTGCAGCGCAAATGGGTTGGCGCAAGCAAGCCTCTGCCGTCGTTGCCCGACGGCTGCGCGCTGATGTCGATCACGCTGGGTAAACGCGGCCCGTGGGCGCTGGTCCGTGTCGAGTCGGAGCAGACGCTGGACAAGCTGGACGGCGCGGCCCGCGCGCTCCGCCAGACAGAGGACGACCCCGAGGCGCTCAACCGCGCGCTGGGTCTGCCCGAGGGGTTTGAGCTCAAGCCCGGTGACGCGAAGGACAAAGAGGCGCCAAGCGACAACCCCCAGCAACAACAGCCCGAGTCGGATGATAGCGCGAGTGACCATGCAGGCGAAGGAGGCGGCGTGCCGATTGACACGCCTGGCACGCGCACCACGGACACCGACGAAACTGTGACGGCCGATACGCAACCCGGTGAGCCCGTCGAGACCCAACAGCCGCCCGCGCCGCGCACCCCGGCGTATCGGCTGATCCACCTCAGCGGCGGCAAGTGGGTCGCCGAGCCGGTGCCCGAGGGCTTCGGTGCCCCGCGGCGGGCGGCGCTGCTGTTCCGCGATGGCGACGACCGGCCGAGCATCATCGCCGAGCGTAGCAGGGCGGGGGCCGCGATCGGCGAGCTGATCCGTTACCAACCGATGCCGTCGTCGGATGACGCGGATGAATCGCCCGCTTGGGCCGAGCACCGCGTCGTCCTCAGCCCGCCGGTATGCGGCCAGTGGTCGGCGACGCTGGTCAACAAGCAGGTCGTGCCCACCGCCGAGCGCATGCGCTCGGACCAGATGGTCTCGGTGCGGGCGTCGTTGCTGCGCGTCGCCGGCGCCACGCGGCTCGGGACGATCGACCTGCCGACCAACGGCCGATCGAACTGGGCGGCCGTGCCCTGGCGCGGCGGCATCGCGCTCGTCGGACGCCCGGGGCCAAAGCTGGAACAGAACGAGGCAGACACCGACCCGATCCGTCCCGTCGCCGGCCTGGTCGCGATGGACCTCGGCGGGCAGCCCATCGTCGATAGCGAAGAAGACAACGGCATCGTTGTGCTCTACGAGGCCCGGCCGTCACGCATGGAGGACAACGCCGACCGCCTCATCCAGATCGGCGCGTTCATCACGGCGATGGTCATGATGATGCTCTTCTTCCGCCAGGCCCCGCGCGGCGACCAGCTCGAACTGAAAGAAGGTGTCGTGCTCGCGAGCTTCGGCAGGCGTTTTGTCGCCGGCCTGATCGACCTCGCCCCCGGCTTCTGGGTCGCGGGACTGGTCTACGACATCACGATCAACCAGACGATCCTCTTCTGGCCGGGCAACGGCGTCGAGAAGGTGCTGCCGGCGATGCGCCCGGGCTTCCTGGTCATCGCCGTCACCGTCGCACACACGACGCTCTTCGAGTTCATCACCGCCCGGTCGATCGGCAAGTGGTTCACCGGCCTGTACGTCGCGGACCTGACGGGCAAGCCCGCGCCGCCCGGCCCGTCGCTGACACGCGCGCTGTCACGCGCCTTCGACCTGTTCGCGCCGCTGATGCTGATGCTCATGGTGATCAGCCCGGCGCGGCAGCGGCTGGGCGACATCCTCGCCAAGACGCTCGTGGTCATGCACGAGCCCGAAGCACGCGACGAAAACGAGCAGGACGATGACCCCGGCTACTGACCCCGACACAACCCGGCACGCCGTCGTGCTGCTGTCCGGCGGGCTCGACTCGGCGACAACACTCGCGCTCGCACTCGCAGAGGGCTTTATCTGCCACGCGATCAGCTTCGATTACGGGCAGAAGCAGCGCGTCGAGCTCGCCGCCGCCGCCGACCTCGCCGGGCACATGGCCGCCGCCAGCCACCGCGTCGTGCGCGTCGATCTGGGCGCCTTCGGCGGCAGCGCGCTGACGGACGATGCGCTGCCTGTGCCCAAGGATCGCAGCGACGAGCAGATCGCCAAGGGCATCCCCGTGACGTACGTCCCTGCGCGCAACACGGTCTTCCTCAGCTATGCGCTCGGGCTGGCCGAGGTGCTGGGCGCGCACGACATCTTCATCGGCGTCAACGCGGTGGACTACTCCGGCTACCCGGACTGCCGCCCCGAGTTCATCGCTGCGTTCCAAACGCTCGCCAACCTCGCGACCAAGGCCGGTGTCGAGGGCCAGCGTATCACGGTCCACGCCCCGCTCATCGAACTGACCAAGCCACAGATTATCGAGCGCGGCCTGGCGCTCGGCGTCGATTACGCGCGGACGCACACGTGTTACGACCCGACCGAAGAGGGGCGGCCCTGCGAGCACTGTGACGCGTGTCACCTGCGGATCGAGGCGTTTAAATCGTTGGGGATGACGGACCCGGCGCTGGACCGGTAAACTCCGACGATGCCCGATCCGGTTGTGACGATAGATGATATCCGCGCCGCCGCCGAGCGCATCGCCGATGGTGTCCAGCGCACGCCGGCGCTGCGTAGCGGCTGGCTCAGCCCGCTGGTCGGGTTCGACCTGGTCCTCAAGCGTGAGCACCGCCAGGCGACCGGCTCGTTCAAAGAGCGCGGCGCCCGCAACGCGCTGATGCTCCTGGATGACAAGCAGAAACAGGCGGGCGTCATCGCCGCGTCCGCGGGCAACCACGCCCTCGCGCTGGCCTATCACGGCCAGCAGCTCGGCGTGCCCGTCACGGTCGTGATGCCGACCTTTGCGCCGATTATCAAGGTCGAGAACTGCCGCGGCTTCGGGGCCGAGGTCGTCCTGCACGGCGAGCACATCGGTGACTGCAAAGACCACGCAACGACGCTCGTCGAACAGCGCGGCCTGGCGTATATCAACGGCTACGACGACCCGGCCATCATCGCCGGGGCCGGCACCATCGGGCTGGAACTGTTAGATCAGCACCCGGACCTGGACGCGATCGTTGTGCCCGTCGGCGGCGGGGGGCTGATCGCCGGCGTCGCCCTGGCGGCGAAGTCGATCAAGCCTGATATCGAGATCATCGGCGTCGAGCCGGCTCACGCCGCGAGCTTTACCGCGGCGCTCAAGGCGGGTAGGCCGGTGCGTGCAGAGATGAAGCCAACGCTCGCCGACGGTTTGGCCGTGCCGGTGGTCGGCGAGAACGCGTTCGCGGTCGGCGCGCCGCTGATCGACCGGGTGGTGCAGGTGGGCGAACACCACACCGCGCTCGCGATCCTCCGCCTGGCCGAGATGGAGAAAGCAGTTGTCGAGGGCGCGGGCGCCGCGGGTGTTGCCGCGGCGTTATCCGGCGCGCTCGATGGTTGCAAGGGCAAGCGCGTCGCAACGATCCTCTGCGGCGGCAACATCGACACGACCATGCTCGGCCGGATCATCCAGCGCGGCCTCGCCGCCGACGGCCGGCTATGCCGGTTCAGCGCCCACATCTCCGACCGCCCCGGCGGGCTGTCGGCGTTCACAACGATCCTCGCCGACGAAGGCGTCAGCGTCATCGATATCGCGCACGACCGCGTGTTTGGCGGTGACGAGACCGCGTCGGTTTCGGTGGTCTGTACGGTCGAAACGCGCAACCGGTCACACATCGAGCAGCTGCACACGCGGCTGAGCGAAGAGGGGTTTGAGATGTCTATGCACGACCAGGGGCAGTGAACTTTTTAAACTGTCGTGATGGATGCCACGCCGCGACGCGACCGAGCCCTGCTAGTCCTGCGCGCCATAGCGCTCTGCGGCCTGGCGATCGCCGCCTACCTGATGTACCTCGTGATCACCGGACAGACCGTGCCCGGATGCGGCGAGGGCGCGGGCGGGTGCAACGCGGTCCTCGGCTCGCGCTGGTCGCAGGTGCTGGGCCTGCCGGTGTCGGCATTCGCGGTCGGGGCCTACCTCGTCGTCCTCGCCGCCTCGATCCACGCCGGTCCGAGCCGCCCCGAGCGCCACCGCGACGGCGCCTGGCGGATCATCGCCTTCGTCGGGATCGTGGCGGGGCTCAGCGCGCTCTGGTTCATCGCGCTCCAGCTCTTTGTCCTCCGTGGCTTTTGCACCTACTGCATGGCTGCGCACGCCTGCTCGCTGGTCATTGCGGTGCTTGCGCTTCGGCGCGCGAGCGGGAAGCTGCCCTTGTTCGGCACACTCCCCGCCCTAGGCATGATCGCATTGCAACTTCTTGTCGCGCCGCCCGCGCCATCGTTCGAAGATGGGGGTGTCATCTTTGACAACTTCGACCCCGCTGCCGCGCCGACCCTCGGCGACCCGGATGCGCCGCACGTCATGGCGCTTCTGTTCGACTACAACTGCGCCTTCTGCCGCGACGCCCACCGCATGGTCGCCGACGCGGTCGAGCACTACGACGGCCGGCTCGCCGCCGTCATGCTGCCCACCGCGCTCGACCCGGCGTGCAACCCCGGCGCAAGATCAGCGGGCCCGCACAGCAAGACATCCTGCGAGCTCGCCCGGCTCGCGCTGGCCGTTTGGTTGACGGAGCCGGCGCAGTTTGCCGTGTTTGATCGAGAACTCGTTGAGCACGCAGAGCATTTTCCCGATCCCAGCGGCATGCCGGCACGCTATCTCGATGAAGCCCGCGCCATCGCCGAGCGCTACGCCGATGCCGAGCAGCTGGATACGGCCCTCACTGACCCGCGCATCGATGAGACCCTTCAGACCAACGGCTGGGTCTACGAAAACGCCGAGTTCAACGGCCGACGCGCCGTCCCGCGCCTGATCCTCGCCGGCCGGGTGCTGCCCGGCCTCGCCGACCGGCAGACGTTCTTTGAACTGCTCGAACAGGCCTATCCCGGCCTGGTACCAGCGCCTTAAAACCGACTCAATGGGGCTACACAATCTGCCGGGGGCAGTAAAATCCCGCCATGACGATTACCCCCGGAAACGACCCCGGTGCGCCCTACGGCCTGAAGACCAGGCTCATGGCCGGCATGGAAATCCATGTCGAGCTCGACACCCGCTCGAAGATGTGGACCGACGCGCCCAACGTCGCCCACCCCGAGTTTTTGAATAGCGAGCCGAACACACTGCTCTCGCCGGTCGTCATCGGCATGCCCGGCACGCTGCCGGTGATCAACGAGCAGGCCGTCGAGATGTCGATCCTCGTCGGCCTGGCGCTGAACTGCGACATCGCGACACATACCAAGTGGGACCGCAAGAGCTACTGGTACCCGGACCTCCCGAAGAACTACCAGATCAGCCAGTACGACGAGCCGATCTGCGGCGAGGGTTCGCTTGATATCCCTGGCCGGGATGCAACCAAGACAATCCGCATCACGCGCGCCCACCTCGAAGAAGACGCGGGCAAGCTGCTGCACGAACTCCCGGGCGGCGGGTTCTCCGACGGTTCATTGGTTGACCTCAACCGCGCGGGCACGCCGCTCTTAGAGATCGTGACCGAGCCGGACTTCGACTCCGCCGACCAGGCCGTGGCCTTCGGGCAGATGCTGCGCGACATCTGCCGGCACCTGGGGGTGACGCAGGGCATCATGCAAAAAGGCCACATGCGTTTCGAGCCGAACATCAACGTCGTCATTGAGAAGGACGGCGAGACGTTCAAGACGCCGGTCGTCGAGATCAAGAACCTTAACAGCTTCAAGGCCGTGCACGGCGCGATCATGCACGAGCACGAACGCCAGGTCGAGCAGTGGCTGAAAGACGGCAAGGTCATGGGCGCCCGCGCGAAATCGACGCGCGGCTGGGATGATGTGAATCTCGTCACCACGCCCCAGCGTGAGAAGGAAGACGCGGACGAGTACCGCTATTTCCCCGACCCGGACCTGTGCGAGGTCGAGGTGACGGATGAGATGATGGACCGCGTCCGGGCGCAGATGGTCGAGCTGCCGCTCGCGCGTTTGCGGCGCTACACCGGCGAGCTCGGCCTAAAAGAGATCGACGCGAAGGCGATCATCGACGAGCCCGCGACGACGCGTTTTTATGAAGCCATCCTGACCGCCGGCGCGGACGCGGTTGCCGCGGCCAAACTCATGCGCAACAACCTGAGCAAGCTGGCGAATGAAAAGGGCGTGCTGCCCGATGCGCTGGGCATCAGCGCGGGCCAGGTCGCCGGCGTGCTGACCCTGTCGAAAGCAGGCAGGATCGGTTCGAGCGTGGTTGACAACCTGTTGGCCGCCTGTGCCGATAGCGACGACCCCGCTGAGCAGCTCGCCGAGGCGAACAACTGGGTCCAGGTCCAGGACGACAGCGCCCTGGAGGCCTGGGTGGACGAGGTGCTCGCGAACCCGAAGATGGCCAGGAGCGTCGAGGATGTGAAGGCCGGCAAGGACAAGGCGATCAACGCGCTGCTCGGCCAGGTCATGCGCCTGAGCAAAGGCTCGGCCAACCCGCAGCAGGTGACGGGGATGATCAAGGACAAACTGCAGGGATAGCGCGAAAGATGATCTGTGTCGCGTCGCCCGCTAAACCATCTGGATCCTATGCCCGAGAAGGTTCTACTCATCCATGGCATCGCGATGCGCAGCGAAGAGAAGGTCGCCAACTACGCGGCGGTGCTCAACGTGCTCATCGGTGAGCAGTACCAGCTCGTCCCCGTGTACTGGGGCGACCTAGGCGCGGACGACACGTATCTGCACAAAGCTATCGGCAAGTATCCGGTCAGCGCCGGCGGGTTCTCGGAGATGGTCCACGAGGCCGTCGCCCGGCCGGCGGTGCGCGGGGCGGGCAAGGCCCGGGCCTGGATCGAGCGACGCAGGGGCGACCGCAAGAAATCCAAGGCGATCGACAAGGCCTTCAAGCAGCGCAGCCGCGACGCCCGCTCGCGCGTCCACGGGTACCTGGGCGACAAGTTCCAGGACGCCCGCCTGTGGCTGACCCAGCAGACCCTGCCGTTTATCGCGGATGTCATCGTCTACCAGAGCCACACCTACCGGCAGAAGATCCATCAGCGCGTGCGCGCGGTGATCGAGCGCGAGCTGGGCGCGGACGCGGGCTCGGCCGGTCGGCCGGTCAAGGTCGTCGCGCACTCGCTGGGCGGGGTCGTCGCGTTCGACATGGCGTGCGCCGACGAGAACCCCTTGCACATCGAATCGTTCGTCACGATGGGCAGCCAGCCGGCGTTCTTCCACCTGCTGGACCCCCGCGCGGGTGTCCCGCCCTACGAGGGCGATCCCGTGCCGCTTCCGGGGTCGGTCGGGCAGTGGACCAATGTCTGGGATGAATACGATGTGCTGGCGTTCGCGACGGACGAGGTGTTTCGGTTGCACGATGGGTCGCCGCCGATCGATGTGAGCGTGCGGGCGACGCGCTCGCGCCTGCGCGGCGGGGTGTTCCTGCGGTCGCACCTGCGCTACTTTGAGAACCAGGCCACCGCAGACGCGATTGTGCGGGCGTTCGAGGGTTTGTGATTGATTGTTCGCTGCCGCCTGCAAGGCGAAGCGTTGGCGTAAGATTGATCGGCGCGCCGCCTTGCAGGTGGCGGCTAACAGGGGTTGATGTATGAAGCTGTATGGGTACAAGAAGTGCGACACCTGCCGCAAGGCGATGAAGTGGCTGGACGCGCAGGGGCTGGACTACGCATTCATCGACATTACCCAGCAGCCGCCCAAGCAGGCGGAACTCAAGAAGGCCCTCGCCGCGGGCTACGAAATCAAAGACCTCTTCAACAAGTCCGGCGGGCAGTACCGCGAGCTGAGCATGAAAGACAAACTGCCAACGATGAGCCAGTCCGAGGCGTTGAAACTGCTCGCGGGCAACGGGTACTTGGTGAAACGGCCGATCTGTCTGGACGGGGACCTGGTGACAGTCGGGTTTAAGGCAGACGTGTTCGAAGAGGTGTGGGGGTGAATCAAGCTGGGCTCGGTGAAGCATGAAGTGCGAAGTATCAATAACACCTCGCCAAGTCGAACTTCATGCTTCACCAAATGACTACCCGCACTGGTCGCAGAGCCCGTAAAGGATCACCTCGTGGTCCTCGAGCGTAAAACCTTTGGGGATCAACGGCGTCAGGTTGCCCGGGCAGCCGTAGACCTCGAAGACTTTCTGGCAGGACCGGCACTCGAAGTGGTGGTGGTGCTGCTTGCCCGCCATCTCGTAGCGGGCCGGGGCGTTGGGCAGCTCGACGGGTGTGAGCCAGCCCTCCTCGACGCCGAGCTTGAGCGTGCGGTACACGGTGGCCAGTCCGAGCCCGTCGGCGTCGGCTGCGGCGAGGACCTCGTGCGCATCCAGCGGGCGGTCGGCGTCCTCGATCGCCTGCCTAATCGCGCGGCGCTGGCTGGTGTTGCGGGGGGGCATGCTGCAAATTATAGCGAACGGTGTCGGCACAATGCTGCGGTGCCGTGGTCAATCTCCGCGCCGGCCACGCCGAGTTGTTGCGGTTTGTAGTCGTGGCCGGCGCGGAGCTTGGCCAAGGCCCTGTGCCGATCACGACATGCGATCTTCATCCACAAAATCTCCAAATCTTCTATCATGCCCGCCTGATGTCCACGGCCGACGCCGACGCCAGCACGACCACCGACCGCCCGTTCTGGGTGCCGCGTCTGACCGCGGGGTGGTTCGGCACCGCGCTGTTTTTGCTGATCGCGCTGCCGTGCTTCTTGTCGCTGTACTGGACGCTGGGCACCCCGCCGAACAGCGACACGGGCCAATGGTACAACGACCTGCGCCTTGAGGAGAGCGCGCAGGAGCAGCCCTGGGGCTCGGTCACCTACACACGCACGGAGCAGCTGCCCGACGACGCGCCCGAGGACGCCGAGCCGGAGGTCACGACTTACACCGGCTTCGAGCCGATGGGCACGGACCAGGAAGGCCGGTCGCTGTTCGTCCGCTGCCTGCTGGGCGGGGCGATCTCGCTGGGCGTGGGCATCTGCGCGGCGCTCATGGCGGTGTTCATCGGCGTGACCTGGGGCGCGATGGCCGGGTACATCGGCGGGCGGACGGATTCGTTCATGATGCGCGTGGTCGATGTGCTCTACGGCCTGCCGTACCTGCTGCTGGTCGTGCTGCTGTCGGTTGCGGTGAGCGGGATCGTCGATCGGCTCAACACGGTCGTCGCGAAGAACAAAGCCGACGATCCGAACTACGAGCCGTCGATCTTCCTGAGCCTGCTCCAGGAGAACCCGCTGATCGTCAACTTGTTGACCCTCGTCATCGCTATCGGCGGGGTGAGCTGGCTGACGATGGCACGTGTCATCCGCGGGCAGGTCCTGAGCCTGCGGACCCTGCCGTTCATCGAGGCGGCCCGGGCCCAGGGCATGGGCCCCTGGCGGATCATGCGCGTGCACCTCTTGCCGAACCTCGTCGGCCCGATCGTCGTCTATACCACGCTGGCCGTGCCGCAGGCGATCCTGCAGGAGAGCTTCCTCAGCTTCCTGGGCATCGGCGTGACCGAGCCGCTGCCCAGCTGGGGCCAGCTCGCCAGCGTCGGGATCAAGGAGCTGCCCGCGCTGGCGCTGCCCGAGCTCAGCGAGCAGTTCAAGTGGTGGCTGTTGGTGTTCCCCTGCGTGCTGCTGGGGCTGACACTGCTGAGCCTGAACTTCATGGGCGACGCGATGCGCGAACGGTTTGACCCGCGGAGCAAGCAGCGGGGGGCCTGACCCCGGCGAGGCATTTGTTAAGAAAGCAGGTATACGATGGATAATCGGTTTGGGATCAAGGACCTGGTCTTCATCGTGTTGATCGTGACGACGGCGGTGCTTGTCGTGCTTGGCTGGACCCAGCGCGACCGCCAGTGGGACCGGCTCGACACGGCGCTGGACATGATGGAACGCCAGCAGCAGGCCATGGGCGAGTACGAGCAGACCGTCCGTGCGCTGCGTAGCGAGAACACTGCGCTGCGCGGCGGGGTCGAGCAGATGACCACGCAGGTCGGCGAGTTCACCCAGGCGGTCAACGCCATGACCGAGCAGGTCGGCGAGGTGCGTGACGGGGTGAACAAGCTCGTGACGGTGCTCGAAGAAAGCGCCAAACAGGGCAACGCCGGGCCATCGCTCGGCGGCGAGTCGATCGGGCTGGGCGACGGCGGAGCGGGCCGGCTCGAGGGCGGCGAGGTCAACTTCGAGGCGGGCAAGGCCGGCGTCGAGGGCGGTTGGGAGGAACGCCGGCTGGCCGCGCGACAGAACGACGACTTCGCCTTCGGCGACTGGTACGTCACCGCGATCACCTCGGCGATCCCTAAGCTCACGCCTTATCTGCCCGGGGACACATCAGGGACCTATGTCCAAGGCCAGGTCCTCGAGATGCTCGCCAGCCGGGACTGGGACGAGCCCGATCAATGGCGGCCGGTCCTCGCCGAGTCTTGGGAGGTCAGCGAAGACGGGCTGACCGTCGCGTTCAACCTACGCAAGAACGTGAAGTTTGCCAACGGCGAACCGTTTACTTCGGAGGATGTTGTCTTCACTTACGAATGGGTGATGAGCCCGGAAATCGCCGCCCCGCGGATGAAGTCGTACTGGGAGCGGATCGAGAGTGTGACCGCCGATGGGCCGCACCGTGTTGTTTTCAAACTGAAGGACACGTACTTCCTGGGGTTCTCGATCTGCGCCCAGGTGCAAGTGCTCTCCAAACAGTACTACAGCCAGTTCACCGCGCAGGAGTTCAACTCCCTGCCGGGCCTGCTCTATGGTTCGGGTCCCTACAAGCTGCGGGAGGACCCGAAGGAGTGGCGGTCCAGCACCGAGCCGACGGTGCTGGTGCGCAACGAGAACTACTGGGGCGTGCAGCCGGCGCTGGACCGGCTGGTCTTCAAGATCTTTACCTCGCGCGGGCCGATGGTCACGGCGTTCCGCAACCGCGAGTTTGACCACATTGTTGTCTACCCCGACGAGTACCTGAACTTCCGCGAGGACCAGAACCTGCGGCAGGGCCGGCGGTGGCTGGAGTTCCAACCGGTCAACACCGGCTACCGGTACGTGGGTTGGAACTGCGCCAAGCCGATGTTCGCCGACAAGCGCGTCCGCCAGGCGCTGACGATGCTGATCGACCGCGAGCAGATGGCCAGGCGGGAGATGAACGGGACGGTGGCGGTCGCGAACGGCCCGTTCAGCCCGCTGGGTAAGCAGGCGGACCCATCGATCGAGCCCTGGCCCTACGACCCCGAGCGCGCCATGAAGCAGCTCGCCGAGGCGGGCTGGGAGGACCGGGATGGCAACGGCGTTTTGGAGAACGAGCAGGGTGTCGAGTTTGTCTTCGAGCTCACCATCCCCGCGAGCGTCAAGAGCTACGAGATCATGGCCGAGGCGATCCGCGAGTCGATGAAACGCGGCAAGGTCAGCGTCAAGATCAACAAGCAGGAATGGAACTCGATGCTAGAGAAGATGGACAAACGCGACTTCGACGCCATCTCCCTGGGCTGGGGGGCGGGCGGGCCGGAGAGCGATGTCTTCCAGATGTTCCATTCGTCCAACATCGCCGACGGCGGGGACAACAACGGCGGGTACCGCAGCGACCGCGTCGATGAAGCGATCTGGCAGGCGCGTTTCGAGCTCGACCCCGAAAAGCGATACGCCCTCTGGCGGGAGGTCCACCGCATCCTGCACGACGAGCAGCCTTACACCTTTATGTTTGTTTCGCGCCAGGTCCGCCTGGTCGATCAGCGCCTGCACAACGCCAACCCGACCAAGCTCGGCTTCGTCCACTGGGACGAGTGGTATGTGCCTATCGGCCAGCAGGTCCCGCGTCAGTAAGCCCAGGAGCAAGGACGTGACCGCGGCCCGGCCGCTTGACGATGCTTAGCTATCTCCTCCGACGCCTGGTCCTGATGGTCCCCACCCTGATCGGGGTGACGCTGGTTGTCTTTTTTGTGATGGCCATGGCGCCCGGCGGGTTCGGCGCGGCGCTCGACAGCCAGACCGGCGAGGAAGCGGTCGGCGAAGAATCCCGCCTGCAGAAGCAGTACATGATGCGGCGCTACCGGCTCGATCGGCCGCTGATGGTGCAGTACGGCTACTGGCTGAATCAGGTCTCGCCGATCGGGTTCCAGACGACCGACAAGGTCTACGCGGGGGACGAAGAGGCGCGCGAGAACGAGGCGCGCAAGGCGCTCAGCGAGTTCTTCGAGGCCAACCCCTGGCTGCGCGACACACAGACCGAGCAGTTGACCCGGATGGCGGACCAGATCGCCGCCTACCAGCAGGTGCCGATCCCCGAGGTTGCTACAGAACTGACCGCGGCAATCGAGGACCCGGAGGGCCAGGGCCTTGCGATGCTGGATGGGCTGGGGGGCACCGACGAAGACCGCGAGATCGCCCGGAAGCCGGTTCTGAATGCCGCGAACGAGGCGGAGCAGCGCGATGCGCTGATCAAGAGCATGGCGTTTCAATCCGGGGGGCTGAACCGGGTGCTGTTCACCCGCCCGACGGTCAAGGTCCCGGACCTAGGGCTGAGTACGAAGGAACAGCGCGTCTCCCGGCTGGTCCTGCCGTCGCTCAAGATCACGCTGCTCTTGAACCTGATCACCTTCCCGCTGATCTACATCATCGCGATCCTGATCGGCGTCTACGCCGCGCGGCACCGTGGCGGGGCCTTCGATATCGCCTCCGGCTCGGTCATGCTCGGCTTCTGGTCGTTCCCGCGCATCGGCGCCGGCGTGCTGCTGCTCGCGCTCCTGGCCAGCAAGCAGTACGTGCACTGGTTCCCGACCGGCGGGCTCAGCTCGCTCGAAGCCGAGTCGATGGCGTTTTTGCCCAGCGCCGCCGGCTTCTGGCAGGCCACGGGCTTTACGCTGCACGTGGTGATCTGTTCGCTGGCGCTGATCGGCGCGATCCTGCTCGTGGGCATGCTGATCGGCCAGAGCCCGCGCCTCTTGCGCGGCGAGACCGGCGCGCGCGGCACGCTGTTGCCGCTGGCCGCGGTGCTGTCGCTGATCGCCGTGGGCGTGATCGAGTTCCGTTGGAACCCCTCGCACCTGCCGACGGTGATGCCCGACGACCGCGGCTGGCTCATCGACCGCCTCTGGCACCTGGTGCTGCCGGTGCTCTGCCTGATGTATACCGGTTTTGCGGTGCTGTCCAAGCTCGTCCGTGGCTCGGTGCTGGACAACCTGTCCGCGGATTATGCCCGCACCGCCCGGGCCAAGGGTGTCCGCGAGCAGGACATCCTCTTTAGACACGTCTTTCGCAACTCGCTCTTGCCGCTGATCACCGTCGCGGCGACGATCATCCCCGCCATGATCGTCGGGTCGGTCGTCGTCGAGCGGATCTTCACGATCAAGGGCATGGGCTTCCTCGCCGTCGAGGCGGCGTTCCAGAAAGACCGGGAACTGATCCTCGCGACCACGCTGTTCGCGGGCCTGCTGGGCTTGACCAGCGAACTCTTGCGCGACCTGTGCTACGCCTTTGCCGACCCGCGCGTGAGTTATGAGTAATGGCGGTGATGAATCAATCGCAAACGCATACCGATCCACAGTCACCGACCGCGCCCACGCTGCGCCAGCGCAGCTGGCTGGGCGCGGTCGGCCGGAGGCTGTTCGGCGTCTGGGGCGCACGGATCGGGCTGGCCTGGATCAGCCTGATCACCTTCTTCGCGGTCTTCGGCCCGCTGCTGGCCAGCAGCCACCCGTATCTGATGAAAGCCGCAAGCTCTGACGGCGGCGAAGCCCGGTGGTCCAGCCCGCTGCTCGCGTCGCTCACGCCGATTGACGTCACGCTGCTGCTGCTCGCGCTCGCCTGCGCGGTGCTGCTGCCGGTGCGCCGATTGCCCGGGTTGGTTCGTGTCGCGGCGGTGCTCTGGCTGGGCTGCGTGATCGTGCCCTCGGCCTACTGGGCGGTCCTCTGGGATGCCTGGGACCAGTCGCGCAAGGCCAACCCCGACGCCTGGCTCGACGCGGTGCTGGGCGCGAAACAAGTGCTGCTGCCCGTGGCGGTCGGCGCAGCGGTCTGCCTGGCCGGCCTGGTGCTCTTGCCACAGATCAAGGCGCCACTGGGGTTGAAACTGGCGGTACTGGTGGGCGGGCTGGTGATCGCGCTTGTGCTGACGCAGGTCGCCGCGGTCAACCCGCCGAAGAACGTCGTGCTCAGCCAGTACCGCGAGATGCAGGCGGCGGGGCAGATCGAGGCGGCGTATTTCCCGCCGATCCCTTACTCGCCCGAGGACACCCTGTCGGACCTGCCGATCGACGGGCGCACCGCTTCGCCGGGCCTGCACCCGACCGAGCAGGAGATCGCCAGGGACATGAAGACCGCGGCGCTGCAGGAACTGGGCCTGGTTGATCAGTCCGACACCGCGACGCGCACGATCAAAGACGCTCGCGAAGCGATCACCGGCTACACCACGCGGTACCGCGATAGGCCGGGTGCCAACGAGCGGGTGCTGCTCGAAACCCAGGCCAAGGTCGATGCGCTCGCCGCGACGCCACAACGCACCCGCCTGCACCTGATGGGCACGACCGACAAGGGCCAGGACCTCGCCAGTCGGATGATCCACGCCTCGCGGATCGCGCTGGCCATCGGCCTGGTCGCGACAAGCATCGCGGTCGTCATCGGCGTCACGATCGGCGCGCTAATGGGCTACTTCTCCGGCTGGATCGATCTCATCGGCATGCGCCTGGTCGAGGTCTTCAGCGCGATCCCGGTCATCTTCCTGCTCATCGCCATCGTCGCGTTCTGGGGGCGCTCGTTGATGCTGATGATGGTCGTGCTCGGGCTGACCGGCTGGGTTGGGTACGCGCTGTTTGTCCGCGCCGAGTTCCTCAAGCTGCGTAAGCTCGATTACGTTATGGCCGCGCGGGCCTCGGGCACCGGGCTGTTCTCGATCCTCTTCCGCCACATGCTGCCCAACGGGGTCACGCCCGTGCTCGTCTCCGCGAGTTTCGGGATCGCCGGGATGATCCTCACCGAGGCGACGCTGAGCTTCATCGGCCTGGGCCTGGAGGACGAGCCGAGTTGGGGGCAGATGCTATCCAACGCCGCGGGCGTCGGCGGGCGGTTCTACTGGTGGCTGGCGGTCTACCCCGTGCTCGCCATCTTCTTCACCGTCTTCGCCTACAACCTTGTCGGCGAAGCGCTCCGAGACGCGCTCGACCCGCGCGCGGCGAAATAGGCTATACAACAAGGCAACACCCATGAGCCAAGAACCCGTCCTCGAGATCAACCAACTCGCTGTCAGCTTCCCCGGCGGCGCCGGCGGCCGGCGCGTCCAGGCCGCGGACCGCGTGTCCATGTCCATCTTCCCGGCCCAGACCCTCGCGGTCGTCGGCGAGTCGGGCTCGGGCAAGTCCGTCTCGGCGCTCAGTGTCTTGCAGCTGATCCCGCACCCGCCGGGCCGGACCGACGGCGGGGAGGTCTGGTGGACCGCGGACCTCGGACGCCCCCCGACGAACCTGCTGGCCTACACCGACAAGCAGATGCGCGCGGTGCGCGGCAACGAGATCGCGATGATCTTCCAGGAGCCGATGACCTCGCTCAACCCGGTCTACACCGTGGGCGAGCAGGTGCTCGAGGCGATCCTGCTGCACCAGGACGTCGGGCGGGAACAGGCGGTCGCGATCGCGGAAGGCGCGCTACGCGACGTCGGTATCGCCGACCCGGCCAGCAGGCTTAAAGAGTACCCCCACCAGCTCTCCGGCGGGATGCGGCAGCGCGTGATGATCGCGATGGCGCTGGCGTGCCAGCCGGCGCTGCTCTTGGCCGATGAGCCGACGACGGCGCTGGATGTGACGATCCAGGCGCAGATCCTTGAGCTGCTACGCAAGCTCCAGCACGAGAAGCAGATGGCGATCATGCTGATCACCCACGACCTCGGCGTCGTCGCTGAGAACGCGGACGTCGTCGCCGTGATGTACTCCGGCCGGATCGTCGAGTACGCGAGTGTGTACGACGTCTTCAACAACCCGATGCACCCGTACACGAAGGGCCTGCTCAAGTCGATGCCCGTGCTCGGCCGCCACGTCGATCGTCTGCCGACGGTGATGGACGGCGCGATCATCGAGAACTTCCCCGCCGGGTACACCTGCGCCCCGCACGTCGACCAGCAGAACCCCGAGGGCGGCTACGGAGGCCCGGACGCGCGGCTGTACGAAGTCGTGGACAAGCACTGGGTCCTGTGCACGAAGGATGGCGCACCGCCGAGCGACGATTTGTCCGCGCCGCGGTTGGACTTCAGGCGCGAGGATGTGCCGGCGGGGGTGTGAGGCGCACGTCCTACTGCTGAGTTGCGCTGATGAAGCACTCGCACGCACGCTGGGACCCCAATCAGCGCACGCCGCGCAATGTCCACGCTCGGCAGTATCCTGCTGGATGCGGGAGGCTTCCGCCGCGTGCGCCGGCCCGGGCGCACCCGCGGACGTACCCGGGCCGGTGTCCATCTACAATGACATGGAACTTCGGCCCGGCTCTGGCGTCAATAGGCTTATGAAGCCGTTTTCAGTGATAGTTTGCGGGGCCGTGCTTGTCGGTTGTGTTGCGTGTAGCGATAGGCAGGGAGAATTGAGCAAAGCGACAGATCTTGATGTCGACACGGCCGAAGGGCGCGAGCACGGCGCTCGACGGATCGAGAAAAAATTACACGCTCTGGCGTTGCTTACGCCGTTTGATGTGTTGAATCCGCCGTTGTGCGGCAACAATGGGCCGGAATACGATCGGCGGGTTGAGCAAGAGCACGCCGCTTTTGAAGCGGCGCTGCGTGAGGTCCTGTTAGAGCCGGATGCCGGGCGGGTCGCTCTGGGTATCTTTATTCGCCTGCCGGACACCGACCCCCGGGCGTTCAAGCCGGACGGTTCCAAGCCCAGCCCAGAAGGGGTTCCATATGCCGAGCGTCAGGCTGCACACGAGCTGCACACCCAGACAATCCAACGACACTATGCATTGGGCCGGGTCATCGCAGTCACGCGCCCTGAGGGCTGTGAAGGCGTTGTCTTAAGTCAACTCCGAGATGCCTTGTTGGGCGAAGAGTTGCCTTGGATGCAACCGTGTTTGTATAGCCAGGCTTATAGAAACATCTGGCTCCTTAGTGAGCTTCAATCGGAGGAGGCTTATGCGGGGCTACTGGCTCTGGAAGAATCGCTTGCCGACGGGGGGTTTTGGCATCGCATGGTGAGTGACACGATATTGCGCATGAACGCTGTTGAACATAGTGAGCCGGGTGCCAACGGCCAGTTGCCAAGCGATCCCGATGGATCGAGCTTGGGTGAGTGAAGGATCTTAAAAACCCGGCCGATTGGCCGGGCTTGTAGGGGGTGGATTCAGATGCGGGTGATTAGGCTTTACACGTCCTCGGTCTCGCTGTCGAGGAAGTCGATCTCGGTGTCGGTCATCAGTTCGTTGCGCCGCTGGTCGGTCAGGTCCTGCTGGTCGTTGTAGAGGAAATAGTCCTGGCCCTGCAGCCCCAGCAGCAGGTCGAAGTTGTTGTCGTCGGACACGGTCGTGTCGTTCAGCAGCGGGGACAGCGAGCCGACGCGGGTGGCGTAGTCGCCCGGGCCGGTCCACAGGGCCATGATGGCGCGGAGGGAAGCCAGGTCGTTCTGACCGGTGTAGCTGCCGGCGATGAGGATGTCGTCGTTGCGGTGGCCGATGATGAAGTCGGTGCCGTCGCCGCCGATCAGCAGGTCTTGGCCGTTGTGCCCGCCGATGAAGTCGTTGCCGTTGCCGCCGACGATGATGTCGTTGCCCTTGCCGCCGCGGAGCCAGTCGTGGCCTTCGCCGCCGAAGATGTCGGCTTCGATCTCGCCGGCGGAGTTGAAGACCTTAATGATGTCGTTGCCGCCGTTGCCGTAGGCGATGATGCGGTCGGCCTGGATGCCGGATTCGATGTTGAGCTCGCCGGTCGCGAAGTCATAGGTCTTGACCTTGAGCCCGTCGGACCGGCCGAAGACCTTGATCAGCTCGCTGTTGTCGCCGCCGCCGATCAAAAGCGCGGTCTGGCTCGGGTCGACCGGGTCGGCGGTGACGACGATCAGGTCGGTCGTGAGCGACAGGGTGCCGTCGCCCTCGCCCGTGTCGTCATCGGTGACGGTGTAGGTCACGGTGAAGCTGCCGAGCGTGTCCGGCGCGTAATCAAACGTCGAGCCGGTGCCCGTGGCGATGACGGTGTTGCTCGCATCCGTTACGGTCCACGCCTCGGTGTGCGTGTCCAGCGTGCCGGCATCGGTGAACGAGCCGGTGTAGCTGAGTGTCTGGCCGCGGACCGCCAGGGTCGGGCCGGTCAGTGCGCCGACGACCGGGGCGAGGTTGTTGACCGTGACCGACTCGCTGCCGGCGTCGTCGCCGCCGTCGTTGTCCGAAAGCGTCACGCCGATCGCGGTCAGGTCGCTGGCGGTGCCGGTCGGGCTGTCGTCGAGGTAGGTGTTGGTCGCGCTGAACGTCCCGGTGACCTGATCGACGGTCGCGTTGCTGGTCGTGCCGTCGCCCCAGTCGATCGTGACGGTGTGCGTGTCCAGCACGCCGGCGTCGGTGAAGCTGCCGGTCAGGGTGACGCTGCCGCCCTCGTCCACGCTGGCGGTGTCGAGCGACAGGCCTGTCAACTCGGGCGCGAGGTTGTTGACGGTGATAGTCGCGGTGTCGGTCGCGACGTCGCCGTTGCTCGATGTCACGGTGAGCGTGACGGTGTAGGTGCCGTTGTCGAGGTAGGCGTGCGACTCGTTGAGCGAGACGTCGGTGAGGACCGTGCCATCGCCGAAGTCCCAGTCGAAGGTGTAGGTCGCGCTGCCCTGACCGCGGGCGAAGACGACCTCGCGCGAGCTGCCGGTGCCCGAGAGGAACGCGACGTTGCCGCCGGAGATCACCGGCATCGTGTCGGGCACGGCGTTGGTGTCGACGGGCGTCGCGACGCCCGTTGTCAGGTCGTAGATGAAGATGTCCTGGGTCACGCCGGCGGCGACGGACCAGACGATGTTGTTGCCGGAGATGTCGGTGAACGCCTCGCGGTTGGTCACGCCGTCGTTGGTGATGTTGGTCTGGACGGCGGTATCGACGTTGTAGGTAAAGACGTCGCGGGTTGCGCCCAGAGAAGCCTCCCAGACGACGTTGGCGCCCGAGACCGCGGGCGTGATGTCCAGCCCGCCGATGCCGTCGAGCTGCACCGCGGCGGGCGCGACGCCGGTGCCGTCGAAGCCCCGGCCGTCGAAGACGTAGACATCCGAGAAGATGGCGCCCGAGGCGACCGTGTTCCAGGCAACCACGCCGTTGTCCGCGGCGATGTTCTGATCGCCCTGGGTCGGGGTGTTGGAGACGTTGAAGCTGTTGCCGGTCGCCAGGTGTTTGGCGAATACATCGGTGAACCCGCCGGTGCCCACACCGATCCAGTAGACCAGGCCGTCCTTGACGAACGGGTTGATGGTGTTGCCCAGCCCGCCGAGGTCGCTAAAGCCGGCGATCTGCTGCTCGGTCGCGCCCGGGTCGGCGAGGTCGAAGCTGAAGGAGCTGGTGAACGAGCCGTTGGAGCGCTGCCAGACGACGATGTCGCCGTCGATCTGCACGGCGCCAAGCGAGCTGGCGCTGCCGGCGAGGGCCTGGGTGGTGCCGGCGGTGATGTCGTAAACGAACACCCCGCCGCCGGCGCCGATGACGCTGAACGCGACGCGGTCGCCGTCGATCGCGACGCTGGTGACCGTGGTCGAGCTGACGCCCGCCGCGGCGCTCAGGTCGATGATGTTGGGGTTGCCCCCGCCGTCGGTCGTGCCGTCGAAGAGCAGCACGGTCCCGCCGTTGTTCCAAGCGACGCGGTCGCCGTCGATCACGACCATCGAGTCGCTGACGCTGTCGCTGGTGAGCTGGACGATATCGAAGGTGCCCGGTGTGCCCGGGTCGGTGTCGTTAAACGAGCCGGCGACGTTGATCGTCTCGCCCTCGTCCGCCGTTTGGTCCGGCCCGGCGTCGGCGAACAGCGTCGCCGACAACAGCAGCCGCGGCTCGAGCGATTCAATCAACAACCGGGCCTGCGGCTTGGCGTGGCGGGAAGACACGCGCGGACGTTTGGAGCAAATCTCGTTCATCATGGACCTCCGTTGGGATGGGCGAGTGGGGAATCGGGCGTGTTGAGACAGGTACTCGACATGTACACTTATACACCGCGAATAGTTGTACTCAAAGCACAGACCCGCGGAATTGTCACGCTCGCTGCTGATGCGCACATTGCCCCTGTATCACAGGGCTGATACGGCTTCTGCACGCACACACAACTTTTTTTCATTTAATCAATGAAATAATGAAAAAATTCTTGTTCAAGAGAATCGTCTGCTTGGCTTCGACTGCGATCCGAGTTCAAGAAACAATCCCGGGGTGATGAGATTTTCTCGTGGAATCACAACAGAAAGACAACCTATTTTAACAGATAATAAACCGCGCGCTATTTCAGATAAATGGTACCAATACGTAATTGATGATTAACACAGGCCTTGCATACAGTCAGCTCAAGTGAACCAGGACCCACACCGGTTCGCGTGTGTCTTCTTCCTCTTTCTCTTCCCCGTCATCGTTCGTTTGCTCTTCCGTCTCTCCGTCACCATTGTCCGGGTTGGTGTCGTCGGCGCCTTCCGGATCGGTCTCGCTGGTCTCCGTATCGTCGGGCGTGGCTTCGGGCTGATCGTCGGTGCCGTCGGCGTCGGCCGACCCGGTTTCGTCGGCGCTGTCACCCGATCCGCTTTCCGTGTCTTCCGTTTCTTCTTCTGTCTTTTCTTCTTCCGCTGTGTCTTGCTCTTCCGGCTTGGGCGTCAGCAGCAGCAGTTTGCCGCCATCGAATCGGATGTCGTAGGTGACCGACTGCGGGTCGCCAAAGGTCATGTCCGGCGTGAGGGTGAGCTGGCCGTCTTCGACTTCGAAGTTGTAAGACCAGGACTGGGGCGGGTCGTCCGCGACGGTGTAGGTCACGGTGGCCTTGCCGCCGGCACCGAAAGCGAGCGTCAGTTCGACGCGCTCGGGCGGCTCCTGCCCGCCGACTTTTTCGACGCGGAACGTGCCGGTGAGGCGCTGCTGGGCGTGCGCCGGCGCGACCAAACAGAGGGCGGACAGCAGGGCGAGCAGGGCGGTTACTTTTTTCATGGCGTGTTACCGTTGAACGAAAAACCTGGGCACGCATTTTATCAACAGCGGGCGGGCAGGGCGCAAAAGAAAGAAGCGGCGCTGTTGCCAGCGCCGCTCCGCATCAGTGATCGGATGCCCGCGTCAGCGGGAGTCCGGTTCAGGCTGAGGTGTTTTAGCCAAGCAGGGCCAGGGCGTTCTGCGGCTGGCTGTTGGCGATGCCCAGGACCTGCGTCGCCGACTGGACGAGGATCTGTGCACGCGTCAGGGCGGCGGTCTCCTCGGCGAAGTCGGTGTCGCGGATCGCGGACTCGGCGGCGGAGGTGTTCTCGAAAGCGACCCCCAGCGAACGGATCGTCGCGCCGATGGTGTTCTTCTGGAACGCCCCGAGCCGGCCACGCAGGGTCGAGACCTGGTTGATCGCGTCGTTCACGATGTTCTGCGCCCCGGTCAGGTTGCCATCGACTACGTTGTTGCCCTGAGACGAGCCGAGTTGGTCCAGGTAGCCGTTGGTCAGCGTGCCGAGATTTCGGGCCGCGACGTTGCCGATACCCAGGCTGACCTGGTTGAGGATATCGACGTTCGGGCCGAGGTTGAACTGCGCGCCCCCGCCGGTGATGGTCAAGGCATCGATCTTGTTCAGGTTTTGGGCACCGCCGTCCGTCAGCTCAAACTGGACATCAAGGAAGTCGGTGTTGACCCGGACGTTCTTGCCATCCGATACCGCGGCCACACCGTTGATCACCGCGCCCACGTCCTGGCCCGCGTCGCGGACCTCGGTCAGCGCCGAGAAGAGCGTACCGGCGGTGGTGTTGTCGATGTCGTTCTCGCCCGTGGTCGACTGCAGGAAGACGGCCGCAGACAGGCCACCGGCATCGTTGACCTTGAACGAGACATACTCGTCATCACCGAACTCGGTTGATTTCAGCTCAATGTAAGCACCCGAAGCGACCGCCGAAACGCCTGTGACATCACTGAATTTATTGACTTGGGTGGCAATATCGGTGATGGCCGCGCTCTGACCGAACGTGAACTCGCGTGTGCCGAGCGCGCCGCCGAGCTCGAAAACGAGCGCCGAGGTATTGCCGCCCAGTGTCAGGTTGGCGCCGGTCGAGAGGAACAGCGCCCCGTGTTGGGCGGACTGGGTGACCAGCACATCGACATCGGTATTCTCGCCGAAGGCGAGCTTGGCACCGTTGATCTGGAAGTCGGCCACCGTGGCGGCAACACCGGACGTGGTGAAGTCGTAGGTGCCGTTGAGCAGCTTGGTGCCTTGGAAGCTGGTGGTCGAAGCAATCCGGTCGATTGTCTGCAGGATCGAGTCGATCTGCAGCTGGTTCGCCTTCTTCTCGTCTTCGGACAGGCCCGCTTCGTTGGCGGACTGGCCGACCAGGGACTGGACCTCGATCAGCAGGCTGTTGATCTCCTGCAGACCGCCTTCGGCGATGTTGACCACCTGGTCGGCGCGTTCGGCGTTGCCGATCGCGGCGCTGATGGCGGCCTTCTCGCTTCGGAGGTTCTCGCTGGCGATCAGGCCGGCGGGGTCGTCCTTGCCGCGGTTGATCCGCAGGCCGGTGGACAGGCGCTCAAGCGAGGTGTTGAGCGTGCTGTTGTTCTGGCCGAGCACGCGCTGGCCGATCAGGGACTGTACGTTGGTGTTGATGCGACTCATGGTGTGGGTCCTCCGTGATCACCGGATTTGAGTGTCACGTCGTCGGTTAGGCGTCCTGCCACGGGTCCTGAGGATCTCCGATCCGATCACGATGCGTTGTCGGTGCCTTGGGTACGCCCCAAGCACCAGGTTGCTCACCGGCCTGTCCGCCTGTGCCCGTTGCCCGTCGGCCGTCCTTTGCCGAAGCGGGGCGGGCCAGTCGGCTTGCACGACTTGACCGCGGAGTCCGTCGTGCAACCGGGCCACGCGTCCCGCGTGACCCCGGCTGGCTGCCTGAGCCTTTTCGGTGCCGGATACGGTTATCCGCCACCTCGGACCTTGGCGGCACTTATCGGAAGCGCCGCCCGCCTTCGGGTCCGGGGCCATCCCTTGGCCCGACCGCAGGATCGTCACAACCGGCACCCGCCTTAAGCGCTGCATACCTGTTACGAGCAAAAAAGTCCCAACAACCCCTAGAAACCCTGCCACAATCGCAGCAGGCAGGGTTTCACAGCTGTTATCCGGACGCAGCTTTTTTGAAATGCCAATACCGAGTAACCGCTGAGCGCCGCTCATGGCCATGAAGCCAATTCACAGGATGCAGCCCTGGGACGTGGATCAGGCACACAGATGTGGCGGGCGCGGTTCGCGCATGAGAAAACCCCCGTCTAACGACGGGGGCTCTCCGAGATTGCCGGAATTGGTGTTGCCGCTTAGAGCAGCGACAGGGCCGACTGGGTCTGGCTGTTCGCGATGCCCAGGACGCTGTTGGCCGCGGCGACCAGGACCTGGTTGCGGGCCAGCTCGGCGGTGGCTTCCGCGAAGTCGGTGTCGCGGATCGCGGACTCGGCCGCCGAGATGTTCTCGAACGCCACGCTCAGCGAGTTGATCGTCGAGCCGACGATGTTCTTCTGAAACGCGCCCAGTCGGCCGCGCTGGCCGGACACCTCACGCAGGGCCTGGTCGATGACCTTCTGGGCCGAGGTCAGGTCACCGTCAACGGCGTTGAGGCTGCCGGACGACCCGAGGTCGTCCAGGAAGAAGCTGTTCGAGCCGTCGTCGTAGCGGCCCAGGTCGCGGGCGGCGAAGTTGCCGATGCCCAGGGTGACCTGGTTGTTAAGATTGACCTCGGCACCGAGGTTGAACTGCGCGCCGCCGCCGGTGATCGTCCCCGCCGCGAGGAGGCCGGTGCCCTGGGCTGCTGTGGTGTTGAGCGCGATCTCGGCAGAGAGGGCGTCGGACGCGACGCTGAGCGTCCGGCCGTTACCACGGGCGGCGATGCCGTTGATCGTGCCGGCGATGTCCTGGCCTTCATCTCGGACGGCGGCGGTGACGGCGGTGAAGTTGGTCGCCGTCGGACCGATCAGGTCGGTATCCAAGGCGCACATGGTGACCACGCCGCCTACCTGGTTGCCCCGGTTGGTAATGTTGAACGAGACGAATTCGTCATCGCCAAACCCGGTGGACTTCAGCTCGATGTAGTTGCCCGAGGCAATCGCCGAGACACCGGTGACGTCCTTAAAGGTATTGATCTGGCTAGCCACATTGGCCAGGGTGGTACCTGACCCGAAGCTGAATTCACGCGTGCCTTCCGAGCCGCCGAGTTCGAAGACGAACGACGAGGTCGCTGCGGTGCTCAGCGAGGCCGCGCCCAGTGAGAGGAACAGGCCGGCGTTCTGGGCAGACTGAGTGATCAGGGCCTGGACGGCGACGTTGGACGAGCCGACCTTCGCGTCGTTGATGTTCAGTTCGTCAACGTTGGCGTTGACGCCGGAGACCTGGAAGTCGAAGTTGCCGTTCAGGAGCTTGGTGCCCTGGAAGCTGGTCGTCGAGGCGATCCGGTCGATGGTCGACAGGATGTTGTCGATCTGCAGCTGGTTCGCCTCTTTTTCCTCGGTAGACAGGCCTGCTTCATTGGCCGACTGGCCGACGAGCGACTGCACCTCGGTGAGCAGGGCGTTGATCTCCTGGAGGCCGCCCTCGGCGGTGGCGACGAACTGCTCGGCGCGCTCGGCGTTGCCGATCGCGGCGGTCAGCGCGGCTTTTTCACCCCGCAAGACCTCGCTGGCGATCAGGCCCGCCGGGTCGTCGCCGCCGCGGTTGATCCGCAGGCCCGTCGACAGGCGTTCGAGGCTCTTGGACAGGGCGGCGTTCTGCTGCCCCACGATCCGCTGTGCGACCAGGGAATTGATGTTGTTATTGATCCGGCTCATCTCTCTACCTCCGTTGCGCTAGGGCCGGCGACAGGCCGGTTGCTCCCGAGTTCCTGTGCGTCTACCCGACGCATCCGACCCCCCTGCCAAGGGCAGGTCCCGGAGCGGGCAACCGCCGACACTCCGGACGCCGGGCGGCAACACACCGCTCGGCCGGACCGTGCATCGACCTCAGCAACCGCGCGGTCCAGTCCGCACACCCAGTTTTACGGCCCCGACCCCATCCGCCGAGCGCACAGCCCGCGCAGGCCGCGCAGGCGCAACAGTTCAACGCCCAATAACCCGCAAGCCTGAACGACATCGCGGTCAATCACAGCCGCCGTGTCACACGCGGGCCGTCGTGCGCGGATTGATGTATCTGCTTTTTTCGTCCGCCCGCGTGCGATGCGGCGGCTGAGACCATCTGAAGTTATGACTCTGAACCCATCTCGTCTCGCCCCAGCATGCGCTCCAGGTCGCGGATGTACGCGTCCTTGTCGTCGCCTTGCTGCCGGAGCTTGGCGCTTCTTAATAAGGACTTGACCCGCGTCAGCAGCTCGAGCTTGTTGACCGGCTTGGAGAGGAACTCGTCGGTGCCCGCCTCGACGCCGCGCTCGATGTCGCCTAACTCATTGAGGGCCGTCACCATCATCACCGGCACGTCCGCGGTGGCTGGGGCAGACTTGAGCTTGCGGCAGACCTCGAAGCCCGACATCCTGGGCATCATCACGTCCAGCACGACCAGGTCCGGCTTGACCGCGCCTTGCTCGATCATCTCCAACGCCTGCACGCCGTCGTACGCCGCGTGGACCTCGACGGGCATCGACTCGAGGTAGGCTTGGAGCAACTCGACATTCTGCTCGTTGTCATCGACCACGAGGATCACCGACCCGGCGGGGTCGAAAGTGTTGTCTGCTGAGGCCGCGGTCTGGGGATTGGTAGACATGTCCGGTCTCCGATCGGGTGACCGAAACAGTTTAGCGGGCACGGGGCGAAGCCGCCGCGTAACACGCGGGGGTCGCGCTGTGGCAGACCTATTGATGCGGTACGCCTCCGCCTCGTGACAGGCCGATTGGGACTCGCCCCCGTGCGTTGCCCGGCGGCTGCTCTTGCCGAGACGATGGTTCTGATGGCTTACAGCGGCTTTTCCGCGTCGCCGAAGCGCTGGATGTTCAGGCCCATCCGCTGCATGAGGGTCAGGTGAAGCGAGCAGAGGGGCTGGCCCTTGTAGCTGCCCGTCTTGGCCTTGAACCCGCCGCCGGCCGCGAGGATGGGCAGGTTATGCGGGCTGTGCGCGTTGCCGTCGCTGATCCCCGACCCGAAGAGGACCATCGTGTTGTCCAGCAGCGTCGTGCCGCCCTCGTCCACGCCGTTGAGCTGGTCGAGGAAGTAAGCCAGGTGCTCGATGTGCCACTGGTTGATCTTCTGGTACATCGCACGCTTCTCCGCGTCGCCCTGGTGGTGGGAGATGTTGTGGTGCCCGCCGTTGACGCCGTCGAGGAAGCTCATGTTCCGGCCGGAGACGGAGTTGCCGAACATGAACGTGCTCACGCGTGTCGCGTTCATGCGGAAGGCCAGGGCTGTTAAGTCCAGCATCAGGCGCATGTGCTGGGCCGGGTCCTTGGGCTTGCCTTCGGGCGGGCGGTTGAAAGCGTCGGGGTTGAGGTAGGGCGGCTTCCACGCCTCCGCCGCGGCCTGTTTCTCCAGCCGGTCGATGCGGCGCTCGAGCTGGCGGATCGACTCGTAGTACGCTTCGAGCTGCCGGCGGTCGTAGGCCGAGACCCTGTTGCGGACGCGCGCCGCGTCGTTGGCGACCGCGTCGAGCACGCTGGAATCCTCGCCGAACTGCGGGGCGTGCTTCGTGCCTTTCGCGCCGGGCTGGATGCGGAACAGGCCGTCGAAGACCGCGCGGGGGAAGATCTCTTTGGCGACCGGCGTGTTGGGGTCGGACCAGGAGATGTGCCCGCCATAGACGGTCGTGAACCCGACGTTGGTATCGACCCGATAGCTCGTCGCTTCGGTCGCGAGGACCAGGCTGTTTAACGGCGTCTGGTCGCCGACCCGGCTCGCGATGATCTGGTCCATGGACTTGCCGACCGTCAGGTCGTCGCCACGTGTCTGGACCACGGTTTCGCCGGACAGGAAGTTGGCGGTCTTCGCGTAGTGGCCATCGCCGTTGTGGGCTCGTTTATGGGTCAGGCCCATCGGGACAAAGAGCTTGTCCGCGTGCGGCTGCAGCGGTCTAAGCGTTTTGGAGAGCTCGAGCGCCCCGCCGCGCTGGGTCGCGCCCCAGTCGGGCATGTTCACGCCGTTGGGCATGAACAGCGAGGCCAGGCGCATCGGCGGGCCGTTGCCGGGCTTGGTGGCCGCCATCGCCGACGTGCCGGCGCCGGTGAACCCGGTCAGCGACTCGAGCCAGGGCAGCGTCAACGCCACCCCCGCGCCGCGCAGGAAAGCCCGGCGGCTCCGGCGCAGCGAATCGTGGCTCATCTCGGAACGGGCGGCTCTGGGTGGGCCGGGCTCGGGCATCACGGGCTCCTAACGCGGGGCGCTGGTCTTGGACCTGAACGCCGGGCTCAACACAACCTCGGTCAATAATACGGACAGCCTGGGGTCTTTTTCCAGCGTTGAATCAAGATGCCGGACCACCGGCTCGTCTTCGAGCTGGATCTCACGGCCCAGGGCATAACCCATGGCCTTGACCACAAGCTGACGCCGGAGCATCGCCCTGCGCGTCAACAAAACGTCGCGGAGCCCCTCGGGGCCTTCAAAGACCGTGCCGTTGGGCAGCTCGCCACGCAGGTCGATCTGCCCCGAGCGCATCCGCCCGAGCGCATCGAAACGCTCCAGTGGGAAGCCCAGCGGGTCGATCCGGTTGTGACAGCTCGCGCACGCGATGTTGTCGCGGTGCGCTTCCAGCTGTTCGCGCAGCGAAGCAGTGCTGGCCGCGGCTTCGGCCTCTTCCAGTTCCCCAACGTTCGGCGGCGGCGGGGGCGTCGGCGAACCCAGCAGGGTCGCGAGCAGCCAGTCCCCGCGCTTCACCGGGCTCGTGCGGTTCGCGTGGCTGGTGATCACGTGCACCGCCGGCAGCCCGGCGACGCCGAAGCGCGACTGCTCGCCGCCGACGACGCGCTCCCACTGCTCACCCGTCACGCCGGGCACACCCAGGAACCTGGCCAGCCGGCCGTTGACAAACAGGTAATCCGCCTCGATCAGGTCGGTGTAAGGCCGGTCCTCGCGGATCATGTAGACAAAAGACCGCTGCGCCTGTTCGACCATGGCCTGGGCCAGTTCGGGCTGCCACTCGGGGAACAGGCTCGTGTCCGGGCCGTCCTTGGTCAGCAGATCGATGTAGCCGATCCACTCGCCGAAGAACGACTCGGCCAGGGCCTGCGACCGCTCATCCCTGAGCATGCGCTCGACCTGTTGGCGGAGCACCGCTTCGTCCTGCAGCTTGTCCTGCGCCGCGAGGTCGAGAAGCGCTTGATCGGGCATCGACCCCCAGAGGAAGTAGGACAGCCGGGAGGCCATCTCGTAGGGCTCGACGGCGACCGACTCGCCGGGACGGGGCTCAAACTCGAAACGGAACATGAAGTGCGGCGAGACGAGCACGCCGCGGATCATGATCCGCACCGCCTCTTCGAACGACTTATTTTCGTTGATGTGTTCCCGGTACTCGCGGGCGAAGTCCGACCGCTCGCTGTCCTCGACCGGCCGACGCCAGGCCCGCGTCGCGAACTCCGCGAGCATGTGCGCGACGAACTTCTCGGCGTCCCGTTGCGCCTCGCGGTCTTCGGCCTCCAGACGCGAGGCGACCCACAGCCCCTCGAATCGGCGGCGTTCATCGCCCTCTAGGCTATCCAAGACTTCTTGTTGTGAAGCAAAAAAGACCAACTCATCAAGTGCCTTCGTGTCGCCGGCGTCGATGAGCTTGCGTTTGTCCTGCGTGTTCGGGAACCGGGACCTGAAATCCCCGCGGTGCTGTTTGACCAGATCGACACACTGCCTGGCGATCGCTTTCACCTCAGCGAGAGATGCTTCCTCCTTGCCCTGGCCGGTCCGGATGCGCCGGGTCTGGCCCCAGGCCCGGTAGTAGTCCACCACGCTCTTCGCGGCTCCGCGCGGCGCACGCGAGGCCCGCATCATCTGGTGCAACCGGTCGAGGAACACCGGGTCGGCCTCGTGCTCGCCGGAGAACTCGGCGGGTGTCAGCGTTCGGTCCCGCCGCTTGGCCTGTTCGTACTGCCAGAGCAGGACGAGGTAGCGTTGCAGCTGCTCCGCGTCGTCCTTGAAGACGCCGCGCTGTCCGAGGTGCTTTTTGTAGAGTGCTGGAAAAGACGTGCTGTCTTTCGCGCCGTTGTTTGGGTTGCCGAACCCGATCCCGCGCGTCCAGCTGATGTGCGCTTGTGAGGCGATCACGGTCGAGGTGTCCAGCACCTTGGACATGAGCAGCGGGGACATGAACAGCGTCGAGGCGTTGTTGCTAAAGCCCTCGCCGCCGCCGCCGTCGGCCGGGAACTGCTCGGAGAAGTGTTCGTTGATCCCGGTCAGGTCGCGGACGCTGCGGTCAAACTCCCTGCCGGTCAGCCGGCGGGTCAACGCCGGGCCCCCGCGCTGCGGCAGGCCGGCGAACGCGGCGATCAGCTGCTCATCGATCCAGCCCGAGACCGCGAGCCGCTCGTCTTCGGTTGGCTGGTCCCGGTTCGGCGGGGGCATCGTCCGGTGCGCGACCTGCTCGTGGACCTGCCGCCACAGCGCCGC
>JANQKT010000118.1 GCA_028280965.1 Phycisphaeraceae bacterium | reverse complement strand
CTCAGACGCAGCATGTCCTGGCTGATGCTGGGCGGGGCATCGATCATCCTCGGCAGCTGCCTCAACGCGGCGTCCGGGCCGATCGGACCCGGCGAGAACATCGTTTCATTGGCTGTCAGCCTGGTCCAGGCCGTGTTCTTCGGCGTCGGATACTGGCTGCTGACCGAGCCGGAGCCGGCCGTGCTCCGACCGCGCGCTTCGCGTCCGCTGACGCGCTGGACGATCGTGCCCGGTTATGCGCTGACGGTCCCCGCGGGGCTGTTGATACTGGTAGAAGACCTAGCCCTTCTGGCCGTCGCTGGCATCTTTCAGATCGCGGCCGGCATCGCGATCATGGTCGGCTTCGGTGCCTCGCTGATCTACCTGCGCCACCTGGCCCTGCGCATCCCCAGCCAGACCCTCGCAAAACAGTGCACGATCGTGTTCTGGGGATCAATCGGTTCGATCGCCGCAACCGTGGTAGCAACCGTCCTCGCGATCGTGCTCCTGACGAGCGCTGCCAATCCCAAACAAAGCCTCGGCACGATCATGCTTTTCTTCTGCCCGCTGGCGATCGCGTTCCTGACCTTCTTCATCTGGTGGATGGTGCTGATCTCGGCGTTCAGCCGCAGCTTCGACCGGGCGGTCCGGGCCTCGCGCAACCGCGTCCGCGGGGTACATCGGCAGCATGCGTGACCCGCTGTTTCGCCTTACGATGCCTGCTCACATCACGCCGAGCAAAGCCGATGGACGCCTACGACAACGATCGGCCGAACGATGTTTCGCACGATGATCCGTATGCGGGCTTCGCACTCGACGCAGCAGGTCGGCTTGCATTCGACCTGCCCTGCACCGCCTGCGGCTACAACCTGCGCGGCCAATTGCCCGGCGGCGCCTGCCCGGAGTGCGGCGCGCCGGTCGCCTCGTCGCGTCATAACCCACGATCGGCGTTATCCAAGGCCCCACCACAATGGATCGCTAGGCTGGGTTCCGGCGCGGCGTGGATCATCACGGGCTCACTTGTGGGCTTGGCTCTCTCCGTGGCCTCGGTCTGTTTGAGCTACATGAACGGGACGGCCGCAGCGGCTCCACCCCGCCTGACTTGGCCGGGCATCGCGTACTGGTCTGTTTCGTCCTTGGCGGCGCTGATCTTCCTCGTCGGCGTCTTCCGGATCACGACGCCCGGCCCGACATCCGCATCAAACGCCCGTGACATCGCGCGGTGGGGGTTGACAGCATCGCAGTGCGCCGCGCTGTTCGCGGCCCTCTGCTTCTACGACCAGTCCATCAAGGCCATACAGATCGGCCTCGGCGCGTACCTCATCGGCCTTGGCCTGCTCAACGTCGGGGTGTTCGCGTTGAACTGCTACCTGCTTGAGCTTGCCAGATCCACCGGGGACAAGGGGCTGGCCAGTCAGTATTTCTTTGTGCTTTGGATGGTGTTTTATGCGATGCTCGCGGCCACTATCGCGTTTGTAGCGCTGGCTGTGCAAGTCGGGGTTGCACAGCCCGCGGCGGTTCTGGATTGGATGGACTACCGCGCAACCCTGCTGGTTCTGGGGCTGAGCACGCTTGTGATGCTGGGCGCGTACGTCTGGTGGATTGCGCTGTTGTATGTGTTCCGCCGGCGATGCTCCGAGGCGGTTTCGCTTGCGGTGTACTTCAAATCACAAGCTCGGCAAGCGCGCCGCAGCGAGCACTGACCCGCCCGCTCCCGGCACGGCCAGCCCGTTCGATTTACCATGCAAGCCTGGTATCTGATCGAGGCGCAGCCCATGGACCCCTACGACAACGACCCGCCGGGCGACGATGCGTTTGACGCGGGCGAAGAGCTGTTCGCAGGCTACGCGCCGGACGCCCCCGCCGAGCCGGCGGGCTTTGCGCCCCTGCCCGCCCCGCCGGCTGCGCCCGACGCCGGCGACCGGCTCGCGTTTGACCTGCCCTGCATCGAATGCGGCTACAACCTGCGCGGACAGCTGCCGCGCGGCTCCTGCCCGGAGTGCGGCGCGCCGGTCGCCCGCTCGAACCGCACCGACCAACTGGCCAGGGCCAACCCCGCCTGGCTCGCGACGCTCAAGCACGCGATGACCTGGATGCTGGTCGGCGTGGCGGCCTACATCTTCATCTTCGTGGCCATTATGGCCGTCGCGATTGCTAGCATCGGCTCGTTCCTGCCCTCGCTGGGTAATCCCAACCCGGCCCCGAGTACGCTCTTGACTGTTGTTTCAGTCGCCGGCACACTGATCTACGCCGTCATCTTCGGCGTCGCGTACTGGCAGCTCACGACGCCCGAGCCGGGCGCGTTTACGCCGCGCACTTCATGCGGGATCACACGCTACACAATGGTGCCTGCTTTTGCGGTGTCGCTGATTGCCACGGTCGCCGCGGCACCGGCAACGAATTCCGCCGAGATCATTAGCGGTGTCTTCCAGGTCATCGCACTCCTGCTGATGCTGGTCGGCCTACCCGCGTCGATGGTTTACATGCGCACGCTCGCGGTGCGCGTCCCCGACATGGGGCTCTCGCGCCAGACCAGCATCCTGCTCTGGGGCATACCGATATCGGTCGGTACGTTCATCGGCGGGGCGTTCTTCCTCGGACTCGTCACCGCAACATCATCCTCAGCTGGGCCCGGCGGCGCAGCGGTCCTGACGATGCTGTTCGCCTGCCCCGCCATGATCGCGATCGTTGTCTTCAGCATCTGGTGGATCGTGCTGATGTGCCTCTACCGCGTCCGCTTCGGGCAGGCGCACGCCTTCGCGCAGAGCCAGGGCGGGGTCGGCGTGTGGCAATAACACCGATTTGTCCGCAGTGTTCAGCCGCGACGCTACGCGTCGCTGGCAAAGCCTGATCTGATGCCGTCACGTGTTTGGTCGATCCGCTTCATACATGCAAGACGACGAACCGGCGACGCGTAGCGTCACGGCTGCGTGTGTCGGTCGTATGTCCGCGTAGTCCGTATGCTCAAGCCGCCAGCCGCTGGTCGTCGGCCAGTGTGCCGTCCTCGGTCAGCTCCACGCGGGCGGCGCGGGCGAGCTCTTTCGGCTCCTGCCGCGAGGTCGGGCGGTGCACCGAGCGGACCATGAACAGCCGGGCCAGCACATAAAGCCCATACGCATAGCAGCCGGCGAGGTAGAGACCCAGGACGATCAGCAGGACCTGCGACATGGCCGACTCCGAGAGGATCATGGTCGGGCGGGGCCGGCGGTCGGCCCGGCCGGGTGATTCGTGACCCACCTGATCATCGGCCGAGCGGGCGGAGCCTGTCGATTTTTTACCCAGCCTGAGCATAAAAAGGTGGGGTGGGGATCTTGCCCGCCGTTCAAGCGCAGCCCGAAACCATGCGTTATCACGGCTTCGTCCTGACGGCGGGCCGGAAGCCTGCCCGACCTAAGGCACTTCTCGCACACACTAAAAACCTCAAGCCAGATCGTTGCCGTTCAACAGATCACCCGCCGACACCGCGCGGGCCAGCGTGCGTCCGATTATGTTGCCAAGCTGCTCCGCAGGAACACCCGTGCCCGGGCGTTTGACCGTCAGGTCTTCACCCGAGAGCACATGCCCGGCCGGCAGGTCACGCAACACACACACGCTCTGGCGTGCGACCCGGCGGACGTCGCGCTCGATCTCCGTGAGCTGTTTCGTACAAAGCCCCAGCGCCCGCTCGGCCTCGCGCACATACGCGACATATTTCGAAAACTGCCCGGGGTCCAGGCTCGCGGCGTGGTCCGGGCCCGGGGCCGAGCGGTCGTGCGTGAGGTGTTTTTCCAAAACGACCGCGCCCGCCGCGACCCCGAGCGCGCCGGTGTGCACCGCTGACGTATGGTCCGAGTAGCCGACGGGCAGGCCCAGCTGCTCGCGCATCGCGACGACCCCGCCGAGTTGCGCATCGTCCATCGGCGTCGGGTAGCTGGACACACAGTGCAGGAGCGCCCCGCCGGCACGGTGCCGCTTCAGCAGCCCGGCGGCAAACGACAACTCATCCAACCCACATGCACCCGTCGAGATCAACAGCGGCAAATCGAGCGCCGCGCAGGCCTCCAGCAGCGGCGGGTTCACCGCGTCCGGCGAGGCGGTCTTGACCGCGTCCAAGCCAAGCGGCGCAAGCTCCGCCGGGTCCGCCGGGCTGAACGGCGTCACCACCGCGGCCAGCCCGCTGGCGTGCGCCTGTTCCACCAACCGGCCCAACTCATCGATCGTCAGTGCCAGCCGCTCGAGCATCACGCGCGGGCTCGGCGCCTGCCCCTGCTGATAGCCCGCAAACTCGGCCTGGTTCGACAGCAAACGATCGGGCACGAAGTACTGGAACTTGACCGCGTCCGCCCCGGCCCCCGCCGCCGCATCGATCAGCCGCCGGGCCGCGTCGGTGTCGCCGTCGTGGTTGACCCCGATCTCTGCGACGACCGCGACCCGTGCCGGCCGGTCCGCGCCCGCCGCCGTGTACACCAGCCGCGCGTTGTTCGATTGCGGATCCGTCACCACCGCATGCTACACGGGCGCGCAGACGCCGTCCGGCGCCGCGACCTAAAAGTGTGCGCATCACTTCGCCGGCGGCTGCTCATCGAGTATCGCCCTGAGCCGTGCAACGACCTCCGGCCGATCCGCGGCGAGGTTGCGACGCTCCAGCGGGTCCGTCTCGTAGTCATACAACTCGTAAACGGTCTCGCCCGGCCGATCCCCACGCGGCGCCCACTCGACCAGCCGGTACCGCGCGGTGCGGATCGCCCGGCCCAGGCGCCCGCCCCTGAGGTAGCAGTGGTAGGCATAGCCCGACGCCTCCGCGCCCGGGTCGCGCAAGGCCGGCACGAGCGACTCGCCGTCGATCGGCTGCGGGACAAGGGGTGCGCCGTCGTCGCCGGGCAGCGGCAGCCCGGCCAGTTCGCACAGCGTCGTGTAGACATCGACGGTCTCCGCCAGCCGCCGACTCGCGCCGCCCCGCCGGGCAATACCCGGCGCGACAACGATCAGCGGGATGCGGTTGGCCTGCTCGTAATTGGTGTGCTTGGTCCACATGCCGTGGTCGCCGAGGTGGTAACCGTGGTCGCCCCAGAGCACGACGATGGTGTTCTCCGAGAGGCCCGTTTCGTCGAGCGCGTCGATCACTTTCGCGATCTGTGCGTCGGCGTAGCTGGTCGAGGCGTAATAGCCGTGTATCAACTGCCGCTGGAGCGCCGCGTCGTAGTCCTGCGAGTCGACCCCCGCCGGCACGGGTTTGTACGCGCTGATCTCCCCGCCGTGCTTGCCCGCATACGGGGGCGCCCCCGCCGGCATTTCGTCGAACTGCGGCACCGGCAGCTCGGCGGGGTCGTAGAGGTCCCAGT
>JANQKT010000061.1 GCA_028280965.1 Phycisphaeraceae bacterium | reverse complement strand
ACATCAGAAGCCGGGGTCGCGCATGCGCCCCTCGAGCCGCTCGAAGTCTTCACCGCCGGTCGGCATCGCAAGAAGAAGCTCAGCGAAAGTCGGCGCGTTGAGCTGTTGCAGGTCGCGCAAACGCTCGTACTCGTCGGCGGCCACGATGACCACTGCCGGCTTGCCGTGCTTGGTCACGGTCTGCGGCCTTCGTCTCGCGGCCTCGACGACTTCGCTGAACCGGTTCTTGGCATCCTGGACCGACCACGTGCGGCGAGCCATAGCGCAATTCCTAGCCAGAATTTCTGTCTAGAATATCGATCGCCTTCCCCGCTCGTCAAGGCTGCTGCCAGGGTTAATCGCAAAGATGTTCGACCTGCCGCATGTGGCGTCCCGCGCATTCGGGACGCCGTTGATGATCACGCGCGCGAAGCTCGAAACCATCCTCGGCGTGCTCGGCCCGCGCTTAGCCGGCAACGCCTTGGCGCCCATCGAGCCGGAGGCCGATCCGCCGCCGCGGATCTCGATCACCGTCGAGCGGATCGCGGTGGTGTCCGTCATCGGCACACTGGTGAGCCGGTCCGGCTACCTCGACGCCGTGAGCGGCCTTTCTTCATACGCTGAGATCGGCGAGGCGATCGCGGCCGCGATGGCCGACCCATCCGTGCGCGGCGTCGTTCTCGACGTCGACTCCGCGGGCGGCGAAGTCGGCGGCCTGTTCGATCTCGTCGAGCAGATCGCGTCGATCAAGACGGTCAGCGGAAAACCGCTGTGGGCGGTCGCGAACGAGAGCGCGCTCTCAGCGGCTTACGCGATCGCGAGCGCGGCGGACCGGGTCTATGTCACCCGCACCGGCGAGATCGGCTCGGTTGGCGTGGTCGCCGTCCATATCGACGAGAGCGGGGCCGACGCCAAGGCCGGTCTCTCCTGGACCTTCGTGTTCGCCGGCGAACGCAAGGTCGACGGCAACGCGCACGAACCGCTCTCGGGTCGGGCGCGCGCCGCCATCCAGGCCGATGTCGACCGGCTCTGTGCCGAGCTGTGCGCCCTCGTCGCTGCGAACCGCGGACTGACGCCCGAGGCGGTGGGCAGCACGCAGGCCGCGGTCTATCGCGGCGAGTTCGCGACCTGCGCGGGGCTTGCCGACCGCATCGGCCCGCTCGACCTCGCGATCGCGGAGATGACCGCCGAGCTCGAGCGCTCGGCAGTTCCTTCGCGACTGATCAAAGCCCAAAGCTTCAAGAGGAGTCCCTCCATGGCGATCAAGGAGACCGAAACGACCTGCGCGGCGACGCCGGACCCTAAGCCGCTGGCGCAAACGAATAATGACCCGGCGGCAAATGCCGACGCGGCGCAAGCTTCCCCGACTGCAACGCCGATCGCAGTCCCGACGATAACACCGACAGCTCCTGCCGTTGCTCTTGCCGCCGGATCCGAGCCGGACGCGGCGCCAACGGAAAAGCTGCGCGCAGAGTTTGCGGAGATCGCCGCCATCGCCGCCCAGGCGCTCCAGCTCGGTGTCGCGGTCGACGCGGCGGATGCGGTGGCCAAGAGTGTTTCGCCCGACGCATTGCGACGCTCGGTGCTCGAGGCGCTCGCCGCCCGCGCCGAGGCGACCACCATCATCGCGACCGCACCGTCCACGCCTGTTCCCGGTGACAGCCCGATCGTGCGCCGCGCCAAAGAACGCGCAGCAGCGGCTCGCGCGTGATCATTGAGGAGCTTAGGATATGCCCGCACTGACGATGTCGCCGACGCTCGGCGACCTGCTCAAGTTCGAGCTCAACGCAAACTATTGCCGCGAGACCGTGACGCTCAAGGCCGGCACCAGCTACACGCTCGGTTCCGTGCTCGGCAGGATCACCGCGTCCGGCAACTATCGGCTGTCGCCGGACGCGGAAGTGGTCGGCGACGAAGGCGCCGAGACCGCAGTTGCCGTCCTCATCGAAGCGGTCGACGCCACCGCCGCCGACAAGACCGGCCTGGTGGTCGCGCGCGGGCCTGCGATCGTGTCCAAGGCAGCGCTCGTGTTCGACGCTTCCGTTGACCAGACCGCCGAGAAGACCGCGAAGCACGCCCAGCTCGCTGCGGCCGGCATTGTCCCGCGCGAGACGGCGTAAGCCATTCCACCCTGCTGATCGCCATCGGGCCTCGACGAAGTTCCGTCGGGGCCCGAACCGTTTTGAGGAGAACCAATCCGTGGCCCCGATGATCAATCCCTTCGATGCGGGCGGCTATACGCTCGCGGAGATGACCCAGGCCATCAACATCCTGCCCAACATCTACACCCGGCTCGGGCAGCTTGGCCTGTTCCGCTTCGAAGGCGTTACCCAGCGCAGCGTCGTCATCGAGCAGGCCGAGGGCGTGCTCAACCTGCTGCCGACCGTGCCGCTCGGGGGACCTGCCACCGTCGCCAACCGCGACACGCGCTCGATGTGCTCCTTCACGGTGCCGTGGATCCCCCATGACGACGTGATCACGCCGCAGGACATCCAGGGCGTACGCGGCTTCGGCGTTGCCGACGCCGCCGACCCGCTCGCCACCGTCATGGAGCGCAAGCTCACGCGCATGCGGGTCAAGCACGCCCAGACCCGCGAGTACATGGAGGTCAATGCGCTCCGCGGCATCGTCAAGGATGGCGCCGACACGACTCTCTACGACTACTTCACCGAGTTCGGGCTCTCCCAGCAGGCGGTCGACTTCGTGCTCGGCACCGCCGGCACCAACGTCCAGGCCAAGGTCCGCGACGTGCTGCGGAAGGTCGAGACGGAGCTCAAGGGCGAGACCATGACCGGCGTGCTCGCGCTCGTCTCTCCCGAGTTCTTCGACAAGCTGATCGGCCATGCCAAGGTCGAGGACGCCTACAAGTACTATGCCTCGACCGGCGCCCAGCCGCTGCGCGAAGACACGCGCCGACGCTTCCCCTTCGCCGGCATCTTGTTCGAGGAGTACAACGCCACCGTCACGCTCTCGACCGGTGCGACGGAGACTCTGGTGCCGGCGAGTGAGGGCATTGCGTTCCCGCTCGGCACGCTCGACACCTTCGTGACCTACGGTGCGCCGGCAAACTTGATCGAGACGGTCAACACGGTCGGGCTGCCGATCTATGCGCGGCAGATCTCGCGGCCCGACGGCAGCGCCATCGAGGTCAAGACCGAGGCCTCGATCCTCCCGGTCAACAAGCGCCCGCGACTTGCGGTCCGCATCCACACCAGTAACTGATCGACATGAGCGTGTTCGCCCAGGCGATCGACGACCTGTTCGCCGATCCCAACCTCGCGAAGGACGCGGTCTACCTGCCCGAAGGCGGAGAGCCGATCGCGGTCCGTGTCATCGCGCGGCGTCCCGACCGTGTGCTCGACTTCGGCGACGCGCGGCTGCATGCCGAGACCGCAATCTTCGAGGTGCGCGCGAGCGACGTGCCGAGTCCACGGCCGAGCGACCGCTTTGAGGTCGGAGGGGAGATGTTCGTGATCCAGGGCGAGCCTATCCGCGATAGCGAGCGGCTCGTCTGGACCCTCGACACCAGGCCGGCATGAAGCTGAAGCTCGACATCGCGCCTGACATCGCCGCGATGATGGCAGCGGAGGTCGCCGCAGGTGAGCGGTCGGTGACCGCAGCGATGCGGGAAGTCGGCATGGGGCTCAAGAGGGCCTGGCGCGGGCAGATCGTGAGCGCGGGTCTCGGGCCTCGGCTTGCCAGCTCGATCCGGAGCCAGCTGTTTCCGAGGTCCGGAGAAAGCCTCAATGCTGCGGCGCTCGTCTGGTCGAAGGCGCCGGTCATCGTCGGCGCCCACGACACCGGCCCGCTGATCCGCTCGAAG
>JANQKT010000066.1 GCA_028280965.1 Phycisphaeraceae bacterium | reverse complement strand
GGCGTGCCGACGGGCAACCCCGCCGCCGACCTGGACGGCGACAACGACACGGACGACGCGGACTTCGGCCTGGCGTTCGCCGCGTTCACCGGCCCCGGCGCAGCCGCGTCTGTGCCCGAGCCCGCCAATTTAGCGCTGCTGGGCCTGGGCGGCCTGTTGGCTGCCCGCCGTCGGCGTGCATAAGTCAAAACAAAACCTTGTGCGGCCTTGCTGCCGCATAAGGCCTTTAACCGGTTGTTGATCCTTGACGAAGGAAGCACAGATGCAGACCAAACCATACAAGGCATTTACGCTCATCGAGTTGCTGGTGGTGATCTCCATCATCGCGCTGCTCATCGCGATCCTGCTGCCGGCGCTGGGGTCGGCCCGCAAAACGGCTCGGGCGATCTCCTGCCAAAGCAACATACGCAATATCGGCCTGTGCTTCGCGACCTTCTCGACCGACCACAAGGATCGCTTGCCTGCGACCGGGAAGAACTTCGGCAACGGCCAAAACATGATCGGGCCGTCGAGAGACGACCGGTCTTGGATTGGGCAGGAGGCCTGGCCGGCTTCTATCGGTGGAGTGAACCACGATGGCGTGCTGCTGGACTACCTTGGGAATCGGGGCGTGCCCGTTGCGGACCCGGACGGCCTGGGCACCGTCCCGATCTATCTTTGCCCGGAGATGCAGGGCGGCGGATACACCGCCAACGGCGTGGGCTCGAACGGGCGCTTCGACTACATGGGTGTCTATAACTTCACTGGCGCCAGGGTAGACAGGGTGCCGCTCGAAGCCGAATACCGCGACCCATCATCGACATCTTTCGAAGACGCTTTCGTTCCGATCGTTCTGGAAGAAGACCCGGACGAGTTCGGCGGGACCCGCGGCACCGATCCCGGCCACGCGGCGGCCGACCGGATCGCAACCAACCACCCAAACCTCACCAGCCACTACTTCGCGGTGGATGGCTCGATGCATCAGTTCCGGGGCCTAAGGGACAGCCGGGGGCCCCAGCCGAATTTGTGGCGGATCAAAGCGCCTTCGGGTGCCACGGTGTCCCTGCAGTACCAAGCCGATTCCAACGGACTGGTCTGGGGGTCATGGGACAAGCGATAACCCTTGCATTTTTGCGCATGATCGCCGTGTCGCGTGACCGGCCATGCAGATGCAGAACGAATCACTTCACCCGTTCCTTGTAAGGAGATTAGACATGACTGCTCGATTCATGACCCGTACCCTGGCCGCCGGCGCCCTGCTGTCCGCCATGCATGCATCCGCGGCGACTATCCCGCTGGTCAATGCGGACTTCACGGCTGATGGCTGGACGAACGAAGAACAGTTCATCCAGAACACCGGGACTGCCGGCGTGGTGACCGGTTGGAGCCCGACGGGGCTGGTCCGTGCCTACAGCCTCAACCTCGACGGCGACGGCGACCCGACGATCGCCAATGCCGGTCAGGCCCGCGTCTGGGGCGGCTGGCAGGCCGGTGACGGGCTGGTCCAGATCGGCTTCCAGAAGTTCGTCGAGTCCCCCAACTCGCTTTCGCAGGACGTAGGCAGCTTTGTCGCCGGTCAGGAGTACACGTTCAGTATCAACATCGCCCCCGGCTTTGAAGGCGGTAACCAGCCCGGTTTTGTCCAGATCCGGCGAGCTTCGGATGATACGCTTTTGGCCGAGACGACCTTTACCGCTACCGTTGCCGGCAACAGCACATCCTCGACGCAGTCGGTCTCCCATATCGCGACTGTCGCCGATGCCGGCAGCGCGATCCGCGTCGTGTTTGGCACCGACACCAGCGTAGAGGGCTCTGGCACAGTCGTCTTCGACAACCCCGTGCTCGTCCCCGAGCCAGCCAGCCTCGCGCTGCTGGGCCTGGGCGGCCTGCTTGTCGCACGGCGCCGGCGTGGCTGATTTGTGATCCTCCTTCGCTCCCGGCCATACTAACGCGTGGTCGGGAGTTTTCTTGTTGCTTGGCGGCAGCTGTGCCTCGCCAAATCGGAATGCGGCAGAAGAATTGGGCATTTGAGCGGCCTCCAAGTCGGCGGGCCTCCAAATAGCCGAGAGTGATCATGATGTAAAGGAGTTTGCGGGAATGTTGTGTTCGAATCGCGTTTGTCAACTGCGCAGTGGCTTGTTTGTCCTCTCCGGTTGGGGGCTTGCTTCATCTGCGTCGGCCCAGCCTCTTGCGCCCGAGAGTTTGTACCCGGCTCACTGCCAGCAGTCACTGCAGCTTTGGGAGCCAACGCCTGAGAGCTTCGACCTGCTCGTCATCACGGCCCATCCCGATGATGAGGGCATCTTTTTTGGCGGTGCCCTGCCGTTCTACAGCCAGGCTCGCGGCAAGACAACCGCGCTGATCGGGATGACCGGGGCGCTCGGCGGGCCCAGGGGCGGGTTCTTTTACGATCGCAAAGAAGAGCTGGAGCGTGCGGCCTGGGCTTACGGGGTGCGCCACCAACCCACCAACTTCCAACTGCCTGATGTGGGCAGCAATGTGTTCAATAGCTGGGGAGGCCGTGACGCGGTCGTGAACCAACTGGCAACCGAGATCCGACGCTTGAAGCCCAGCGTGATCCTGACCCACGGCAACACCGGCGAGTACGGCCACGCGGCCCATGTCGCGACGTCTCAGGCTGTCCAAGACGCTTACGATGTCGCTGCCGACGCCGGCGTTGATCTGGAGGGGCTTGCGGCGTGGCAGCCAAGCAAGCTGTACCTGCATGGAAGCGAAAACGCGCCGGGGAGCAATCCGCAAGCCGACGGCCTGCCCAGTGAATTGGTCAGCACAAACGGGTACGTGTTCCACTCATGGGAAGAACAGTTCGAGGTCTTGGGAAACAACCCCGACGGGACCGTCCGGTCTTCTCGCGATGTCGCCAATCACGGCCTTCAGTGCCAGCTGGACCCGCTTGGGGTTTGGCCCGACCTCGAGGCTTCTTCCCGCTTTGACCAATACACGCCGGGCGGGCCGTCGGCCAATGCCGGCATTTTTGAGGGGTTTCACTCCGAAGACTGGACGCTGGCTCGATCGGAAGTCGGACCCGACACGGTGGACAGCGACTTCTTTCAAAACGTCGGCAACCCGCCGGTCGATCCGCCGCCGGCCCCGACGCTTCAACCGATCCCGCTGATCAACGCGGATTTCTCTTCGAACGGGTGGGCCAATGAGGAACAGTTCATCCAGAACAGCGGCAGCTTCCCGGCCGGCACAAACATCGACGGCTGGGCGACCGACGGCTTGGTCCGGGCTTACAGCCTTGACATCGACGGTGACGGCGATCCGACCACGGACTCAGGCCCGCAAGTCCGTACCTGGAACGGCTGGACCAGCGACGATGCCCTGATCCAGATCGGCTTCCAGGATTTTACCGATCCCGAGAACGCGCTGTCACAGGACGCAGGCACCTTCGAAGAAGGCAAAGAGTACCAGTTCAGCATCGACCTGGCCCCGGGCTTCGAGAACGCGGCGCAGGATGGCTTTGTCCAGATCATCCGTGCCAGCGATGGCACAGTACTGGCAGAGACAACCTTCGCCGGCAGTTGGAATGGCAGCAGCTCGACCACAACGCGGGCAGTCTCGTACACCGCGACTGCGGCGGACGAAGGCAGCGCGATCCGGGTACGTTTTGGTGCTGACGCAGGCGGATCGGGCACCTCTGCCTTCGCCAACCCATTGCTCGCATTGGTCATCCCCGCTTTGCCCGCGGACCTTGACGGGGACGGGGATGTCGATGATGCCGATTTCGGGTTGGCCTTCGCCGCTTTCACCGGCCCGGATAACGGGCCACCCGCAAACACGGCCGCCGACCTCGACAACGACGGTGATGTAGACGATGCGGACTTCGGTCTCGCGTTCGCCGCCTTCACCGGCCCCGGTGCCGCAGTCAATGTGCCCGAGCCGACCAGCCTCGCGCTGATTAGCGTGGGCGGATGGGTCGCGGTCCGCCGCCGGAGGTCATAAGTTGTAAGAGTCCTCCTTCGACCGGGTGCCGCTTACTTGCGGCGGCCGGATTATTTGGCATCGTCGTGATAGTTACTGGTTTGAACACGCCGCAGCAGGCTGATCAGATGATCAGCGTCGATTGGGCGATTATTAATGAGATTAATCCTTCTTCTTAACGTGCTCGGGCTAAGTCTTGCAGTCGGCTGCGCCACAAGCCATTCTGATGAGGAGGATCCCTTGCTGTGGGTTGAACTCGCTGAGGAAGAGGGATTGACGCTGTGGCGAGGCTATCAACAGGAGGACCTTCCGCCGTCCTGGGAATGGCGCGACGGCAGTATCTTCTGCAACGGCAAAGACAATTCCCATCTCGTCACACGCAAGCAGTACCGCGACTTCGAGCTAACCGGCGAATGGAAGATCTCCAAGGGCGGCAACAGCGGGATCCTCGTACGGGTGGTCGAGGCGACGCCGTGGCCGGCAAGCACCGGGCTGGAGGTCCAGGTCATCGACCACCCCGATGGCTGGAGAGAAGTGCACGGCTCGGGGATCGGCATGGACCAGGCTGCCGGGGCACTCTACGGCATCTACCCCGCCAAACAAGAGGCCATCAAACCCTCTGGCGAGTGGAACTCTTTTCGCATCCTGATGCAGGGCTCGTCCATCAAGCTCTGGCAGAACGGTGTTGTATTGGTGGATGCCGATATGGAGTCCGAGGACTGGAAAGAAAGACTCGGGCGGAGCAAGTTTGCCAAGTCCGAGCACTTTAACAAGGCCGACAGGGGCCACATCGCACTGCAGAACTACCGCGGCGCGGGTGTCTGGTACCGGAATCTACGTATTCGTGAATTGACCTTCCCCTGAAATCTTGATCCATGAGTTGTGAGAGAATCCAGCCGGGCTGGTCTTGCCCCCGTCCTTGGTCCACGCTAAGTGCAACTCGACCGTGCTGGTCCATAGGATACCTCGGCATGGGCCGGAGGTGGAGGTGGAGGCGCAGC
>JANQKT010000054.1 GCA_028280965.1 Phycisphaeraceae bacterium | reverse complement strand
GACGCGACGAGAATCGCCGACGCGTCCCGCCGGGTGCCCCGATAACCGGGCAGCAGCTTGAACACGTTGCGCACGTACGACAGCCACTCCTTCTCCGCCCGGCGTCGGTCGTCGAACCCACGCGGCCAGGGCACCCCCCCGTTCAAAGGCCCGAGCAGGAACGGCACACCGACCTTCTTGCACCGCGTCGCGAGCCTGCTCGGCATCGTCGGCGTCAACGGCGTCAACCGGTGCACCAGGTCGAACTTGCCCTGCCGCAGCTCATCGCCGAAGCGCTTCCACACCAGCCGCTCGAACTCCCAGTAGGCCGGCCAGCCCAGCGCCGTCACCGTCGTCCAGCCCTTGCCCTTGCCCCCGCGCAGCGCGGTCGCGAGCCGGTGCATCGGCCGGGCGATGTGCTCGTTGTCGATCACCGTGAAGTCGTCGCCCTCAACCAGGCCACGCTTGATGAGCGCGTCGCGGTTCCGGGGGTGCGTGACCAGGTGTGCATCGACAACCGCGCGCAGCGCATCGTAGTGCGACCAGCCGACCAGCGGCACACTCACCCAGTCGGGGTTGCACGCCTCGGCGATCAGCAGCACACGCGGCTTCGCTGACTGGCTTGGTTGTGTTCCCTGGTCGTTCATCCCTGTAGGCCGGTCAACAGGTGGGGCGGGCATCTTGCCCGCCGATCGGGCGCAGCCCGAACGCACCCGTCTCACGGCTTCGTCGTGACGGCGGGCTGGAAGCCCGCCCTACCTGAGGTTTTTACCGAATACTGTTCCAAATCCCAATAATCCGTCGGCTTGCCGCAGTACTCTAAAAACGCAGCGGAATCCGCGCGCACCTGCTCGACCGCCCAGGCCAGCGTCGCCGGGTCCCACTCCGGCCGGCCCTCGATCGGCTTCTTCAAGAGCTTCTTCGCGCCCTCCCGGATCGGCCGGGGCATCGCGTCCCGGATCGCGTAAAACCCCGGCACGCACTTGCGCAGCACGTTCGTCACCACCAGGTCGCTGCGCTTGCCCTCCGAGACATAACGCGGCTTGTCCGCGCCCTCGATCTTGATCGATGGATCGACACCGAGGAACGCAAAACACCGCTCGAGCACCGCGTGCGTATCCTGCTTGAAGTCCTCGAAGAACAGCAGCAGGATCCGGTCATCCGAAAAGTGCTCGCGATAGGCGCTCAGCTGCTTCCAATACAAACTCGTGTCGATGAGCTGCGGGTCCTCGCGCACTGCGCGGTTGAACGGCAGCGTGATCGTGCCCTGGCTGTGCAGCTCGATCCAGTACGACTCGACCCGCTGGATCGGCTCGCGCGCGATGTAAATGATCTTGCAGCCCGGCAGGTGCTCGACGATGCGCGGCAGCGCGTTGGGGTAGGTCCCGAGGTTCGCGTTGATCGTCGAGCCCTCGCCGACGGCTTTGTAGTCCTCCGCGCCGTCGAACAGCGACTCGAACCAGGCCCAGCCCTTCTTCTCGTAGACGTGGTCGTAGCAGAAGAAGAACGTCTCCTTGGGCTTGGAGAAGAAGACCTCGGGGTGCCGGCCGAGCTGGTGGCACAGGCTGGTGGTCGCCGCCTTGGGGGCCCCGATAACCAGGAAGTTAGGTCGCATGCGTGTCGGCCTCCGCCGTCCTCACGGGCCGGTTCGCGCGGTAAAGCGACGGCCCCGCCCATCATCGGCAGGACGCCGAGCGGGTGTAAGCCCGATTGTAGAGGATCGGATCGGAACCCGGCTTTGAGTGATGGATCGGCAAGCGTTGAAATCACATTCGTTTGGTTATCGTGACGTAGCCGCCGGGCAACGCCCGGGGGTCGCACCCTCGTAAACTCCTCACGCTCTTAAACGTACGACCAGC
>JANQKT010000004.1 GCA_028280965.1 Phycisphaeraceae bacterium | reverse complement strand
TCCTGCAGGATCAAGGCAGCTATCCGACGCCGGGCATCGAGAAGCTGCTGAGCAGGTTCGCGACCACCAGGTTCCATCCATCGACCAGCACAAAGAGCAGCAGCTTGAATGGCAGCGAGATCAGTACGGGCGGCAGCATCAGCATGCCCATCGAGATCAGCACGCTGGAGATCACCATGTCGATCACCAGGAACGGCAGGTACAGCCTGAAGCCCAACAGGAACGCGACCTTCAACTCGCTGAGCATGAACGCGGGGATCAGCGTGAGCATGTCCACATCACCCCGCCTCAACTCGCTGCGGTCCCTCGTCGAGCCGGGCTCGCGCCACTCCATCAGCATGTAGACCGAGTCCCAATTACCCGCGTGATCGATCTGCGCGAACATGAAATCGCGTAGCGGCTCCTTGGCCTTGCCCCACGCCTCGAGCTCGTTCATCTCGACGTCCGGGTCCTGCATCGGCTGCAGGACCTCTGCGTTGATCCGCTGCAGCGTCGGCGCCATTACCAAAAACGTCAGGAAGAGCGACAGCCCGACGATCACCTGTGTCGGCGGCAGCGACTGTGTGCCCAGCGCCTGGCGGAGCAGCGCGAGCACGACGACGATGCGCGTGAAACTCGTGCACATGACGAGGATCGCCGGCACGAGCGTGAGCACCGTCAGCAGCAGCAGGATCGACAGCGAGGTGCTCAGGCCGCCGCCTGATCCGGGCGGCGGCGCTGAGGGTGCCGCGCTATCGCTACCGGCACCCGGCTGCGCCTGGCCGCCTTGCGGCACGACTACGCCCGGGACGCCGTCGCGCAGGGCGTTGATCGCCTCGCCGCTGCGCATGAGCAGCGAGATCGGGTTGTTCAGGCCCAGCTCTTCGGTGCCTGGCGGCGCGTCGAGCGCTTCGTCGACATCTGCGGCCTCCGTGGGCGCCGCCGATTCGACCGCGTCCGTCTCTACCGACACCGGCCCGCTCGGGTTGGCGTTCTGCGCAACAGCAGATAACGACCACCCGAACACGAGCAGCATCACGACAAACGGCTTGATCCTCAAACGAACCATCACGCCTTAATCCCCCCGCCCTCGGAAGCTGGTCCGGCAGCGCCGCCGACACCCGCGAGCGCTTCGAGCCGGCCGCGGACGCTCGACACCGCGCCGCGTGTCTGGTTGAACGCGACGCCGTCTTCGATCATGTCCGCCGACTCGACCTCGTCCGTCTCGAGCTCGCTGCCCGACCAGCCGCCCGCGAGCCTGCTCATCACACCACTGAAGCTCTTGCTCACGCTCGTCGGCCGATCCGCCTCGATCGCGCCCAGCAGATCGGCGACCTCCTCGGGCTCGTGTACCGTCCCGAGCGTGCGCATCCCATTCGGCGAGTCGTTGACGATCAGGATGCGCTGGCCGACGCGCATGAGCACGACGTGGCTGCGCGGGGCGACGGTCGTCCGGCTGAGCACCTCGACGACCGAGCCGTGCGGCGTACTCGCGGTCGCCACACCGCCTCGGCGGAGCAGCCAGCGGAGGCCGAACACCAGGGCAATCACGACACCAAGCGCCGCGAGCGTGCTCATCAGCCAGCTATCGCCGACCCCGCCAGCGCCCGTGCCGCCGGGCGTCTTATTAAACAGACCGCCCTCGCTCTGGCCGAGCGCGATGCCGTCGTTGCCCGCGTACTTGCCCGCGTCCTCATCCTGCCCGGACGCCTGCTTCCCCGCACCCACCGACGCGGTTGTGTGCTCAGCCGATTCCTGATCCGGCCCATCGATACGCATTGGCGGCTGCGGCGCGGGCTGATCCGCCTGATCACGCATCTGCGCGATGCGCTCGGCGTCGGTCGCGGCTGAGTCTTGTGCCCAAACCGGCAGCGCAGCAGCAACCAACAGCCCGACGAGCGCAGCCCGCCAACCAACCCACTGATTCAATCCAAACGCTCGCTCCAAACCGGCCCTCCATGGCCTGTGTTTGTTCCGTCTGGGCGTGTATTGGCTCGCGTTCAGGCGTCCTGCCTCGGCGAGCCTCACCCGTTTGATCACTTGCCCCGGCCTCAGCCGGCCGTGGGTTCGCCCTCCGCTGCGCCACCATCCGGCGCGGCATTCAGGAGCTGCTGCACCTCGTCGACAAGGTCCGCCTCCTGCACGTCCGCGAGGATCTCGCTGATGCGGATGCAGAAATTGTCATTGAGCACCAGCACCTCGCCGCGCGCGACCAGCCGGCCGTTGACGTACACATCTACCGGGTCACCCGCGAGCTTGTTCAGCTCGACGATGCTCCCGCTGGCCAGACGCAAGACATCCTCGACGAGCATGTCCGCCCGGCCGAGTTCGATCGTGACGTCCAGCTCGACATCGCCGAGCATGTCGATCCCGCCCTGGTCCGCGGCGCTGGTACCGAGCGCCGCCTCGACCTCCTGCTGCATCCCGCCAACCTGGTCCGACGCTTCGGCCAGGCTCTCCGCGAGCAGGTCATCGATATCGTTCTGATCCGCCATGCATATCCCTTACAGGTCCGAACTGAACCGCTTCCAATTCGCAATGACCACGTCCTTGACCATCGGCTCACCTTCCGCGTCGTCGCCGAAGCGTTTCTCGCAACGCTCCAAGATCTGCCGCTTAAGCGTCAGGCGGTCCGGCTCGTTGAGCTGAGCGGGCTCGGCGCGGGAGAAGATCTCGGTGATCTCCTCGCTGATGCGGGAGTTATTCTTTTCAATCTCCTGTTCGATCTCCGCCTGGTCCTTGCTGCGGACCAGGACGTAGATCGTTGCGTCGTAGAGGTAGGCCTGCGCGCCCTGCCGGGTGTTCTGGAATTTGTCGCCGATAAGCAGCACCTCGACGAGCTCGAGCTCCGCGGCCTTTTCGTCTACCTTCAGGCCCTCCGCGGCGACGGCGGGCTTGTCCTCGCCAAAGAGCACCACCCCGCCCAGGATGACCGCGCCCTCGACGACCATGACGATCGCGATCACGATGATCATCTTGATCGGGAGCCTACGCTTAGCTGGCGCGTCGTCGGTTTGGTTTTCTTCTTCAGCCATACGGTCGAGTTATCGGCCAAACATGCTGCGCACCACGATCAATCCCGCAGTTTTTGCGCGGCCGGGTTCAATCAGACGCAAACATGGTTCAATTGTCCGGTGGGCCCTCGCTGCCCTGGTGATCCTGGATGACGTTCTCGGTCACGACGATTTCGACCCGCCGGTTACCGCGCGCCTCGGCGGTGGAGTATTGGCCGATGACAACAGGCTCATAGTCTGCGCTGCCGGTTGCAACGAAACGCCGGATATCCAGCCGGTATTGCTCAGGGATTTCTTTGCCGGCGAGGAACTGCAGGACCGCGTTCGCACGGTCCTGACTCAACGCCATTCGCTGCATGGAACTTTCTACGGGGCTCAGATCCCGATCGACCAGCTCCATCGCCGCGGCGTGGCCGGTCAGCTCGATCTTGTTCGTGCTGTCCTTGAGCTTCAGCCGCGAGACCAGGTCGATGAGCTGCTGCTTGGCCTGGTCGGATAGCTCGGCGGACTCGGGCTCGAACAGGATTCGCCCGCCGATCGCGTAGCGTTTGCCCTCGCGGATCGTGGTGACGCGCGGCTCCCGGCCGGACTGGCCCGGGTCCTTGACGTTGGACTTGTTGGGGATGCGCTCCTGACGCATGCGGATGGATTCGAGCCGCTCGATCAGCGACAGGGCCGGGTCGTCATCGGTCGGCAGCTTGCCGCCCCCGCCACGCATGCCGAAGGCCTTCTTGATCTCTTCGACGACGGCCTGGAACTGGTCTTCCTTCTTGATCTCGGAGAACGAGACGATGAGGACGAAGAAGCACAGCAGCAGCGTGACCATGTCGCCATAGGTCACCATCCATTCCGGCGCCCCGGCGGGCGGGCATTTGCATTTTTTACCCATTGGAAGCCGTTAGCCCTTAGCCATTAGCGGTTAGCCAGAACAATGCCTGCTGCCTTGAGCTAATGACTAAAAGCTAAAGGCTGACGGCTCCACTACGCCGCCTCTTCCTTCGGCCGTTCGCTGGGCGGGAGGAAGGTGCGCAGCTTCTGTTCGACGACGCGGGGGTTGTCCCCGCTCTGGATCGCCATGACGCCTTTGACGATCACGGTCTTATAAAGGACCTCCTCGGCCGAGCGCTTGGACAGACGGTCGGCGATGGGGCCGGCGAAGGCGTTGGCGATGATCGAGCCGTACATCGTGGTGAGCAGCGCGACCGCCAGGCCGGCGCCGATCGAGGCGGGGTCGGACAGGTCCGACAGCATGGCGACCAGGCCGATGAGCGTGCCGATCATGCCCATCGCCGGGGCGTACTTGGTGATCGTGTCGAAGATGAACTTGCCGGTCTCGTGGCGCTCGACGAGGTTGTCCAGGTCGGTGAGCATGATCTGCTCGATCAGCTCCGGGTCCGTGCCGTCCACCGCCATCTGGATGCCCTGAACCACGAACGGGTCGTTAATATCCTTGACCGCGTTTTCGAGCGAGAGGATGCCGTCGCGCCGGGCGATCTCGGCGTAGCCGACCATGTCCTCGATCAGCTTCTGAATCGGCATCGGGGTCGAGAAGAAGGCCTTCTTCGCGACCCCGACAATACCCCTGACCACCTTGACGGGGATGGCGAAGAAGACGATCGTGATCGAGGCGCCGACGACCAGAACGACCGACGGGATATCCAGATAGATCCCGAGCTTGCCGCCCAAGAGCAGCGTCGCGATGATCAGCAGCCAGGTGCCGATGAATCCAAATATCGTGCCCAGGTCCATGCGAAAAACCGTTGTCAGTCCGTTGACACTGCCGTTATCGGCGCTCGGTTCGGGGGCCCTTTACGAATGGCTCCCGGAGGGACAGGCATCCTGCCTGTCATTCCAAACGCCCTCTGAAAAGAATTCACAAAACGTGACAGGCTGGAAGCCTGTCCCACCTGTACAAACTCAATCCGGCGGCAGAAGTTTGCGCAACGACCGGCCGTAGTCGATCGCCAGCTCGACCACCTCCTGCATCGATTCCTTCACGATGATCGTGTCTCCGGTCGTCAGCCGCAGTGTCGTGTCGGGGTTCTCCTCGACGACCTTGATCAATTCGGCGTTGACAACGAACTGTTTACCGCTGAGTCGGGTGACGGTGATCATCGTTGTGCCCTCAGCTATCCACTGTCAGCCAGAAGCAAGGCAGCCCGGATTGGCTGATTGCTGATAGCTGACGGCTGATCGTTCCATTAACGGATCGACGCGAGCAGTTCCTGGATCATCTCATCGCTGGTGGAGATGATCCGCGAGTTGGCGCTGAAGCCGGTCTGAGCGCTGATCAGGCTGATGAACTCCTGGGCGAGGTCCACGTTGCTCAGCTCCAGCGCCCGGCCGATGGTCCGGCCCGACCCGCCTGTGCCGGGGTTGACGATCTGGGGCGAGCCGGAGTTGGAGGTGTTGGCGTAGAGGTTGCCGCCGACCTCGAGCAGGCCGGCGTCGTTGGAGAACATCGCCAGCGGGACGCGTCCGAGGTCGCGGAGCAGGGAGTTGGAGAACACGCCGGTGATCGTGCCGTCCTCGGCGATGCTGAAGTCCTCGAGCGTGCCGATCGGCGTGCCGTCCTGCCGCAGCGAGTTGACCTGCGTGTTGCTGCCCGACAACGCGGTCAGCGAGCCGAGCGTGCCGTTGGGGTCGGTGAACTGGAGGGTCAACGCCAGCGGGTCCAGCGAGCCGGTGTTCGTGCGGTCGATAATAAAGGAGTTGCCCTGGGCGATCGTGAACTGGCCGTTGGTGTCGAAATCGAGCGTGCCGGTGCCCAACAGCTTGTTCAGGTCCGTGTCATCGTCCGAGTGCAGGTAGAACCGCCAGCGGGTGCCGGTCGAGTTCTGGTCTTCCTGAACAATGGTGAGGTCGATGCTCATCGCGTTGCCCAGCGAGTCGTAGGCGATGAAGTTGGTACGGACCGATTCGCCGTTGCCTTCCTGGGCGATCGTCCAGGGCAGCTCGAACGGCTGGGAGTTCACGCCGGGCCCGCTGTTGGCGATGATGTCGCCGGGGTCGATGAGGATCTCGTTGGCGGTGCCGGTGTTGGACTCGACGATGATCTGGCCGCCGGCGTTGATGGTCACGCCGGGCGCGTTGGGCTGGCTGACCTCGATGCCGAGGATTTCTTCGAGGAAGGTCATGAAATCGCCGAGCGTGGTGCCGTTGGCGTCCGAGCCGGTGGTGTTCGCGGCCCCGACCTCGAAGGTGCGCGCGGGCAGCTCGCCGCCGCCACGTGTCACGCGGTCGACGGTGACGACGGCCCCGGCGGGGAAGCTGGGCACGCCGGTACCGTCGAAGACTGAGGTCAGCGCGGTCGCAGTGGTTGCGGGGGTTGTCGCGGCGGCGTCGGAGAACAGGGGCTGGCTCTCGATGATCGTGGCCTGGGTCGCGACATCGCCCGCGGTGTTGAGGTTGCCGCCGATGTTGACGTTGCGGGTCGCCTGCGCGATGGTCAGCACACCGAGGGGGATGTTGATGTCCTGCAAGAGGCCCTCGACCACCTGGAAGGTTGAGTCGACGCCGAAGCCCTGGACGCGGCCGCCGTTGTTGTTGACAAGGTTGAAGTCGCGGTCGAGCTGGAACGTGCCGTCGCGGGTGTAGCGCTGGGAGCCGCCCTTCTCGACGATGAAGAAGCCCGCGCCCTCGACCGCGGCGTGTGTCGCGACGCCGGTGGGCTGCAGGCCGCCGTCGGAGAAGTCGCGCGTGATCGCGGCGAGGCGGGTGCCGAGGCCGACCTGCGCGGGGTTGGTGCCGCCCAGGCTCTGGCTGGGGGCCGAGCCGTTCTTCAGTGTCTGGGAGACCTGTGTCTCGAAGTGCGCCTGGCTGCGCTTGAACCCGGTCGTGTTGGTGTTGGCGATGTTGTTGCCCGCCACACCGATCGTCTGCGAGTTCGCGTTCAGCCCGGTCAGACCGGAGAACAAAGCCCTTGCAATACTCATCGTCGCGTCTCCAAATTGATCCTGCTTAGCCGTCCGACCCCGTCAGGCCGCGTTCCCTTGTGTTCCGTCCGCCCCGCGGTTCTGTGCGAGCACCGCCCTGAGCGCCGCGTTCTCGATCCGATCCAACCCGCCGAGTGATTCGAGTGACTTCGCCTGGCTATCGCTGGGTTCTTCGACCGGCTGGTCGGCCTCCTGCCGTACGCCGTTTAACAGCTGTTCAAACGTCCGGTCCTCGAACGCGGGCCTGCCCGCCTGCTGCGTCTGACCCGCGGCGCCCGGCCGGACCGCCGGCTCGAGCAGCTGCAACAACCTCGCGGGGTCCACCGTCAACGCCGATCACTCCGTGCCCTGTTGCTCATCACCATCGCCATTGCCACCCGCCGCGTCATCCCCGCCGGATGCAAGCGGCTGGGTGACCTCGCCAAAGCTCAGCACGTTGACCAGCGGCAGCTTGAACCCGCCTTCGAGCTCCAGCTGGATCGCGCCATCGATCAATTCAACACCCGTGACCGTGCCCGATCGGGTTTGCACACCGCCGTTCTCATCGAGCACCTGGCCGGACACTTGCATGCCCACGAGCTTGCTCGAATCAAGCACCTGCAGATCCATCAGCAGGCTCTGCACGACCTGCCCGTTGAGGTCGCTGAGGTCGAGCACCTCGGTCACGCGGTCCGCCGCGAGTTCATCGCCGCCCGCGAGCTTCAAGATCGGCTGACCGTCCTGCACCGACAGTGATTCAACCAGGCCCTCGACCGGGTTGTTGAGGTTGTTCAGCCCCTTGACGAAGCTGCCGATCATCTGCGAGCCCGAGGCGATCGCGTTCTGCGTCACCAGCGTGTCGAGCTTGTCTTCGAGCGCGACCTGGCTCTCGATGTTGCGGATGCTCGAGAGCTGCTCGAGGATCGCCGCGGTGTCGTTTGGCGCGAGCGGGTCCTGGTTGCTCAGCTCCGACAGGATGATCTGCAGGAACTCGTCCGAGTCCAGCTCGCCCAGGCTGTTGGCGCCGGGCGTCGTATTGGTCGTGTTGGCGAACGCCGAAGCGCTGCCGATGGCTGCGGACATGGTTGGTTCCCTCTATATCAAGCCGCGGCGGCGTCGCCTGCCTCGGTGAACTGGTCAAAGAAGCCGCGGGGTGTTTGTCGTTGCTGCTGATCGGCCGTGTCTTCATCACGCTGCCCGCCGGACGAATCACCGCTGTACTGCCCACGGCTGCGTCCGTCATTAGCCGACTGCTGCTGGCTCTGTTGCTGGTTCTGGTCGTTCTGGTTCTGACTGGCGTTCTGGCTCTGCGCGGTGGAGGCCATCGGCTGGACGCTGAGCTTCTCGACGTTCATGCCCTGTGTCTCGAGTGCCGTGCGCAGCTGCGAGAGCTGCTGGGTCAGCAGCGTCTGGGCCGAGGCGGACTCGGCGTGGAAGCTCGCGCTGACGCTGCCGCCGCTGATCTGCAACTGGATGCGCACCGTGCCCATCTCCGGCGGGGTGAGCCGCAGTGTCACCGCCCCGCCACGCTGCTGCACCGCGTTCGCCAGGCCGCGTGTCAGCCGCGCGGTGTTGACCGCGTCGTTGTCGTTGTTTGCCGCCAACGGCTGGGCCTGCATGCCCTTCGCGGCTTCGGCCTGCTGAGTGTTACCGGTTGGGTTGATTTGCAAACGCGCTTCGCCTGCCGAGGTATCGGACACGGTGAACGCGGTCGTTGCCACCGCGGCGTTACCGGCGGAGCGTGTTGCCGCCGTCGTCTGCGCGTTCGCGGTGCTCTCGCCGCGCGCCTCATCGCCGCCCGTGTCTGCTTCGGCGCCCGCCTGCTGCGTCTGCACCGCGGTAACATTCACGGCCTGCGCCTGGGTCGCGCCCTGCTGCACCTGAGCGCGTTGGGCCGACTGGGCGTTCGCCTGGTTCAGCACGGCCTGCGCCTGCCGCTTGGCCTGCAGCGCCGCGGCCTCGGCGTCTCCTTCGCCCAGCTTGCTCGT
>JANQKT010000249.1 GCA_028280965.1 Phycisphaeraceae bacterium | reverse complement strand
GGCGTGGCCGTCGAAGGCCGCGGCCACTAGCGTCGCGTCGCGTGCATCGCCGGGCGCCTGGGCCGAGCCGCCGTCCCCGCAGCCGGCCAGGGCGGTGGTCAGCGTGAGAAGCGCGGTGACAGAGCCGCAATGACTGGTGAAACAGGACAAACACGTGGGCATTTCAAGACTCCGGGAGATGACAGGCCTGATTGTGATGAGTGACGCACCAGACTCATATGCATTAGAGCATATCGCTGCTTTTCTGAGATCGCGCCGCACGCGTCGCCACCGCGACAAGCCCGAGCCCACGGATATGGCCGGCCAGTTCACTGGACTGATCCTCGCTGTCAGCCATCACAAACAACGCCGAGCCCGAGCCGGTCAGGTTCGCGTCGATGCCTGAGGCGGCCAGCTTCGATCGTGCCACGGAAACAGGCGGGCAGACCCGCTCCGCAGCGTGAAACAGGTCGTTGCGGAACGCGGGCAGTTCGCCACCCAGCCGCCAACGCTGAGCGCACGCGACCAGGTCCTCAGCGTCGGCCAGCGCGGCGTCTCGATCGAACGCCGCGTAGACCTCGGCCGTCGGGCACTTGCCGTCCGGGAAGACCAGCACGACATCAAACACAGGAAGCGTGCCGATCGGCTCGATGACCTCGCCGATGCCCGTCACCAGCGCAACGGTTCGACCGAACTGGGCGTGCACCAGGAAGCCCACATCCGCGCCCAACGACTGGCCGAGTTGAACCAACCGCTCATCGGTCACGCCGAGCCCGAACAGGTCGCGCAGCGCGACGAGCATTCCGGCCGCGTCCGACGACCCGCCGCCGAGGCCCGCCCCCGCGGGGACGCGTTTGTCCAGCCCGCATTCGATCGGCAGTTCACGGCCGACCGTCTTCTCCATCAGCGCGTGCGCCTTGTAGATCAGGTCCTGCTCGATCGGCCAGTCCACCGGCTGGATCGGCGGCGCTTCGAACTCGGCTTCGAGATCAAACTTGTCTGGATCGTACTCGCGCACAAACCGGCTGGGCCCATCGAACAAACGGTTGATATAGAGTGTGTCGCCGAAGTCCAAAGCGACCATCACGCTCGCGATCGGGTGCAGCCCATCTTCGCGCGGGTCGCCCACCGCGAGGGCCAGGTTGAGCTTCGCCGGGCAATGGCGGCTGACGCCGGTGGTGTCGAGGACGATGGGCATTGCTGCGCGATCCGCGGTCAAAAAACAAAACGGAGCAAGCAATAAAACTTGCTTACTCCGCATCGTGTACCAAAGATGGGTTGTGCATCAGAACGCCGCGGGTGCCTCGCTGTCCGCGAGCTTGAGCGCGGCGGGCTCGGTTGAGGCCTCGAACGCCGCAGACTCGGCCAGCGCGTCGCCGTCGGCCGGCAGGTCCAGCAGCGTGACGACCTGGTCGGGCGCCAGGCCCAGGCCGATCGCGCCGTGCAGCGTCGCCCAAGTCCGCCGGGCCTTGGCCTGGTCCTGCAGCGACTCGGTCCAGCCGGCGAGGATCCGGCGGACGATCGCGGGCAGCGCCTCGGACTGCTGCTGCTTGCCGATCGACGCCAGCCAGAACATCAGCCGGTACTGCTCGGGCTGCTCGGCGGCGACGCGGGCATACATCAAGACCGTCTTGCGGACCGGGCTGCGCAGCTCGGCGTGCTCGGCGACGGCGTCAAACCGTCGCTGGCACACCGCGTCCAGCAGCTGCCGCTTGTCCTTAAAGTAGCGGTAGATCGAGCCGACCGCGCAGTCCAACTGCTTGGCGATCGTCCGGATCGTTGTGCCGTCGTAGCCCTTCTCGCGCAGGACCCGCGCCGTCGCGTCGAGGATCTGCGACCGGTCCAGGCAGGTGGGCGTCTTGGTCGGCACGCTCTCCGCCGCAGGCTCGGCGATCTGGCCGGGCATGACGAACTCGGGGTGCGTCAGCCGCGTCGCCGAATCGACGGGGTGGTGGCCGGCGGGTAGGTGGTTGGATTCCGGGTTGCTTCCTGCATTCATCGAAGTTCACCTCCCTGTGAACTTGGGTAGTTTGCTATGGTTGGGCTTGCCCGTCAAGCCCCGGCTGACCAACTTATCGGCCCAAGCCCGTCGGCGCGATCAAACTTCGTGGCGAAAACTTCAAATCATGCCCTGGACCAGCCAGACCACGGCCAGGCACAGCAGCGCCCCCGCGATGGCTGACACGACCACCGCCACCGGCAGGGCGTTGCGGGCCTGCCAGCGCATCAGCCGGGTCAGGGCGTCGGCCCGGTAGACCGACACCGGCTCACCGGCCCGGAAGGCCTGGAGGTCCGCCACCAACGCCGCAACGGACGGGTATCGGTCCACAGGGTCCTTCTCGAGCGCCCTGAGGCAGACCGCCTCCAGCCCCGGCGGGATCGGCCGGTCCGGCGCGACCTCGCTGGGGATCGGCGTCGGCCGCTGGAGCACCTGCTCGAGCACCTCCTCCACATCGTTGCCCCAGACCAGGTTCTGTGCCGTCAGGGCCTCGAACAGGATCGAGCCGAGGTTGTACACGTCCGTGCGCTCGTCCAGCGCATCGTCGCCGCGGGCCTGCTCGGGCGACATGTACAGCGGCGTGCCGTAGCGCTTGCCCGGCTGGGTCAGCTCCATCGAGACGGCCTTTTTGCCCGCCGCCTGGGTCTCGACACTCTCTTCGACCTCGGTCGAGGGCTGCTCGCCGCGCACCTTCGCCAGGCCCCAGTCCAGCACGGTGACCTCACCGAACTCCCCAACGAGGATGTTCGCCGGCTTGAGGTCGCGGTGGATGACGCCCTGGGTGTGGGCGTAGGCGACGGTCTGGCAGGCCTGGATCAGCACATCGACCAGCCGGGCGAGCGGGTATGCATCCACCGCCGCCCGCTCCTTGGCGGAGATGCCCATCAGGATCGACCGCATGTCCCGGCCGACCAGCTTCTTCATCGTGAAAAACAGCTCGCCCGACCGGTCCCGCCCGATCTCATACACCGGCACCGTGCCCGGGTGGGCAATCAGCGCGGTCACACGCGCCTCGCGCAGGAAACGGGCCGTCTCCAGCTCCGAGCCCTGCAGGTGGTCGTGCAGCGTCTTGTAGACGACCACCCGGTGCAGGTTCTTGTCCAGGCAGGTCTGCAGTTCGGCAGTCCCGCCCTCGGTCAGCGGCATGAAGTCGGTGTACTTCAGCGACCCGCTGAGCCACTGACGCGGCAGCGGCGCGTCGGTCTCGGCGACGAGGATCGGGTGCTGGCTGCCGGGTTGGGGGTTGGGCTCGGACATCGCTGTTTGTGGCCTGCGACGGATCACAAGGTGCGGCCAGAAAGATCCTCAAGCCGGAGGCTTGCCAGCACGCCCAGGCCGGAGGCGCCTTCCCGCGCGGGGATTCGTTTCTGCAAAGCGTATCGGGTATTACCGATATGGCTCAAGCAGGCCCTCGAGTTCGTTAACTTTGTCGGGGCGGGATAGCCAGAGGTTGTTCTTTTCCTCGGGGTCCTCTTTGAGGTTGTAGAGTTGGCCCTGGGGGCCGCCGGGCGTCGGGGTGATGCGTCTGGGTTGGCTGAAGCCGCCGCTGCCGAGGAAGGGGATGAGCTTCCAATCGCCTTTCCGGACGGTGCCGTTTCTGAGGACATGGGTGGTGGGCAGTTGGACATCTTCACCACGCAGCAGCGGGTAGATGTTGGTGCTGTCGAACGCCTGGGTGTCCGGGAGTGCTTGCCCGGTTATAGCGGCGAAGGTCGCCATCATGTCGGTGAAGCCGATGAGGTGGTTGCTCGTGCCGCCCGCTTCAATCACCTGCGGCCAGACCGCGATAAACGGCATGCGGTGCCCGCCCTCCCAGCTATCGCCTTTCATGCCCTTGAAGGTGCCCGCGGAGTTGTGGCCGTAGCGCTCGGTGTCCTTCGCGTACCACACCGGGCCGTTGTCCGAGGTAAAGATCACCAGGGTGTTGTCACTGACCCCTCGCTCGATCAAAGCCGCCATGACCCGGCCGACGCAATCGTCCACTTCAACAACAAAGTCACCGTACAGCCCGGCATTGCTCCTGCCCCTGAAGCTATCACCCGGCAGCCACGGCGTGTGGGGCGATGGCAGGGCGAAGTAGAGGAAAAACGGTTCGTCTTGCACGGCCAATCGATTCACGACGTTGACCGCTTCTGCGGTCAGTTCCTGGGTGACCGCCTCCATCTCGAAACCGGGCGCGATGCCGCCGCCGCGCCAGAACTCGCCCTGGATGTTGTTCCACTGGTTGTCGGTCGCGTTGCGTTTCTCGATCCGCTCGGTCGGCATTGCCTGGGCGTGGCTGTCGCGCATATAGAAGTACGGGGGGATATCCAGCGAAGCCCACAAGCCAAAGAAGCTGTCAAAACCCCGTTCGCAAGGGCCGCCGGGCATGTGCTGCTGCCACTTGCTCTTGTCCATCTCGTCAAAACCCAGGTGCCACTTGCCGACCATGGCCGTCCGGTAGCCCCGTTGCTTCAGGAGCTTGCCAAGGGTCATCCTTTCGGGGTCGATCGTGCTGTGCTTCTCGCGGATGGGGGAGCGCCCGGTCAGCAGGCCGTAACGCGAAGGGATGCACGTGGCCCCTGCGCTGTGAGCATCGGTAAACATCATGCCACCCCGAGCCAGCGCGTTGAGGTTCGGCGTGGGGATCTTGGAGTCGGGATTAAAGCACTGCGGGTCGCCGTAGCCCATGTCGTCGGCAAGGATGATGACGATATTGGGCAGCGGTGCCTTGACGGTCGAGTCGATCGTTTGGCAGGCTGTTAACGCCAAGATGCAGCTCAGCGTGAAGAGCGTCAGGGCGAGTTGATTCATGCCGGGAATTATAATCAATGCCCTCGTGATCGCTGGGTGTACCGGCCGGCACCGCCCTTAGATTGATCAACAATAAACTGGTGCAGACTACCCCAGCCCACTGTCAGGCCGAAAGCCTGAATGCAGTCTATTCCCGGCTCCGCCAAAACGGCGGACACGACACCCGCCCCCCTGTCAGTTCGTGAGGCGTGCTTCGGTTACCCGTCCGTCACGCACCCGTGCGAGGCGTCCTGCACGGTCTTGATGTACTTCCAGAGCGTGCCGCGGTTGGCTTTGTAAGCGGGCTGCACCCAGGCGGCCTTACGTTTGGCCAGCTCTTCATCGCTGACCGCGACGCTGATCTCGTGGGTCTCGTCGTCGATCGTGATCTCGTCGCCGTCTTCGACCAATGCGATCGGGCCAGCTTCCTGGGCCTCGGGGACGACGTGGCCGATGATGAAGCCGTGGCTGCCCCCGGAAAATCTTCCATCCGTGATCAAAGCGACATCATCTAAAAAGCCCGCGCCCGCGAGGGCGCTGGTCGGCGTGAGCATCTCGGGCATGCCCGGGCCGCCGGTCGGGCCTTCGTAGCGGATGACGATGACGTCGCCGGAGGTGATCCTGCCGGCTTCGAGGCCGGCGATCATGTCTTCCTCGCAGTCGAAGACACGCGCGGGGCCGGTGAAGCGCAGGCCCTGCTTGCCGGTGATCTTGCCGACCGCGCCGCCGGGCGCGAGGTTGCCCTTGAGGATCGAGATGTGGCCCTTGGCTTTGAGCGGCGCCTCGACCGGGTGGACGATGTCTTGGCCCGGCCTGAGGTCCTTGTAGTCTGCCGCGTTCTCGGCGACGGTCTTGCCGGTCACGGTCATCTGGCCGCCGTCGATCAGGCCTTCTTCGAGCAGGTACTTGATGACGCCCGGCACGCCGCCAACATTGTGCAACTCCTCCATGACGTACTTGCCCGACGGTTTGAGGTCGGCCAGGAGCGGGACACGGTTAGATACCGCGAGGAAGTCGTCGATGGTCAACTCAATATCGAAGGCGTGGGCCATCGCGATCAGGTGCAGCACCGCGTTGGTCGAGCCGCCCAGCACGGTGATCAGGACCATCGCGTTCTCGAACGACTGGCGCGTCACGATGTCGCGCGGCTTGAGGTCCTCCTCGAGCATGCCGAGGATGCGTTGGCCCGCGCGGACGCACTCGTCCTGCTTCAGCCCGTCCTCCGCCGGCGTACAGGACGAGTAGGGCAGCGAGAGCCCGAGCATCTCGATCGCGCTGGCCATCGTGTTGGCGGTGTACATCCCGCCGCAGGCGCCGGCGCCGGGGCAGGAGTTGGCGACGATCGACTGGCGTTCTTCTTCGGTGATCGTCCCGGCGATGGACTGGCCAAAAGACTGGAAGGCGCTGACGACGTCGAGCTTCTCCTCTTGTCCCTTGATCGTGGCACAGCCGGGCTTGATCGTCCCGCCGTAGACCATGATCGCCGGGCGGTTGAGCCGGCCCATCGCGATGACGACACCGGGCATGTTCTTGTCGCAGCCGGGCAGGGCGACGAGCGCGTCGTACCACTGCGCGCCCATGATCGTCTCGATCGAGTCCGCGATCAGGTCGCGCGACTGCAGCGAGAAGCTCATCCCGTCGGTGCCCATCGAGATGCCGTCCGACACGCCGATCGTGTTGAACCGCATCGCGACCATGTCGGCCTGCTTGACGCCGTCTTCGACCTTGATCGCCAGGTCGCCCAGGTGCATGTTGCAGGGGTTGCCGGCGTACCAGCAGGCGCCGATGCCGACCTGCGGCTTGTTCAGGTCATCCAGGCTCAGGCCCGTCGCCATGAGCATGGCCTGGCTGGCACCCTGAGATTTGGGCTGTGTGATGCGGGACGAGTACTTGTTCAGCGGTTGGTCGGGCATGGTCGGTCCGTTTGGCGTTGCGTTAAAACGCGGATTGTAGACCAGGGCGGCACGTCGTGGATACACGGTGCCGGGCGTGCCCCCCAATCTATGTTCACCTCCGCTCGCCAGCCCTGATTGACGGCCGTACCATGCCTGCATGAACCAGCCGCTGAACAATTATCGACTCACCGGCCTGTTGCTTGTCTGTGTTCTCGTGCTCGCGGGGTGTGGCGGCAGCGCGCCCCCGGAGCCGCCGCCGCCGCCGGCCGTCACGGTGGCCAGCCCGGTCGTCCGCCCGGTGACGCGGTACTTCGAGTACACGGGCAACACCGCCGCGATCAACGAGGTCGAGATCGTTGCGCGCGTGCCAGGCATCCTCGTCAAGCAGAACTACGAACTGCTGGGCGAGGACAACCGCGTCAAGAAAGTCGAGGCGGGGGAGGTGCTTTTTGAGATCGAGCACGAGCCCTACGAGATCGCGGTGGCGACGGCGGAGGCGGACCTCAAGCGGGCGCAGGCCGTCGAGGCCGCTGCGCAGGCGACGTACGACAACACCAAGCGGTCGTTTGAGCGCGGCGCGGCGACGGATATCGACCTGACGCTGGCCGACGCGGACCTCAAGCAGCGCACGGCAGAGCGGCTCGCGTCCGAGGCCCAGCTTAAGCAGGCCGAACTCGAGCTGTCTTACACCTACGTCAAGTCGCCGATCGCCGGGGAGGTCTCGCGGAACCTGGTGGATGTCGGGACGTACGTCGGCGGCGGGGGGCCGACGGTGCTGACGCGCGTCACGCAGGTCGAGCCGATCTATGTGTACTTCGATGCCAGCGAGGCGATCGTGCAGAAGCACATCGCCCGCGCGACCGAGCGTGGCGAGGACTACGCCCAGGAACCCCCGCCGATCGATTTAGCGACGTCCGCCGACCCGAAGGGGACCTGGTCGCACACCGGCGTGGTTGACTGGTGGGACCGGACGGTGGACCGCGGGACGGGCACGATCGTGGTGCGCGGCCGGCTGGACAACGAAGACGGCTCGCTCGTGCCGGGCTTGTTTGTCCGCGTCCGTGCCCCGTTCGAGCAGATCGAGGACGCGGTGCTGGTTCACGAAGACGCGATCGGGACCGACCTGTCGGGCAAGTACGTCCTGACGGTGGTGCCCAACGACAAGAACCAGCCGGCCGTCAAGAGGCAGCCGATCACGCTGGTGATGCGCAGTGACGGCGGGCTGTACGTCGTCGAGGGCTTGTCGCCTGATGCGCAGTACATCACCGCCGGCATCCAGAAGGTCCGCCCGGGCATGGTGGTCAAGCCCACGAAGGCGGAAGAGAGCAAGCCCGCTGAAGCGCCTGTGGCCGAGCCCGCCGAAGCGCCCGGCGGCAACGACACCGCGCCCGACACCGATGACGCGCCCGCGCCGCCGACGGATGGAGAAGACGCGTGATCTCAGCCTTCTTCATCGACCGCCCGGTCGCGTCCACCGTCGTGGCGCTGCTGATGCTCCTGCTCGGGCTGGTGAGCCTGCCCCAGCTGCCGGTCGAGCAGTACCCGGAGATCGCGCCGCCGAACGTGCAGATCAGCGCGAGCTACCCCGGCGCCGACCCGGCGACGATCGTCGATACCGTGACCGCGCCGATCGAGCAGGAGGTCAACGGCGTCGAGGGCATGATCTATATGAAATCGACGACCGACCAGACCGGGCGGGTGTCGATCGATGTCACGTTCGAGCTCGGCACGGACCCGGACCAGGCGGTGGTGTACACACAGAACCGCGTCTCCGCCGCCGAGCCGCGCCTGCCGCAGGAGGTACGCTCGCAGGGCATCTCGGTCAAGAAGCGTTCGCCGAGCCTGCTGATGGTCGCGACGCTGTACTCGCCGGACCAGAGCTATGACTTCCTGTCGCTGTCTAACTACACGACGCTGTATATCAAGGACGAACTCGCGCGGGTCGAGGGGGTCAGCGAGGTCTTCATCTTCGGTGGCCAGGACTACGCGATGCGGATCTGGCTGGACCCGGAGGAACTCGCGGCGCGCGAGTTGACGACGGTGGACGTGCTCAACGCGCTGCGCGAGCAGAACGTCCAGGTCGCCGCGGGGCGGATCGGCGCGCCCCCTGCGAAGAACGAGGGCGCGTTCGAGTACATCGTGAACGCCGAGGGTCGGCTCCAGACCAAGGAAGAGTTCGAGAACATCATCCTCAAGGCCGCCGACGCCGAGGTGGAAGACCAGACGGTGACGCGGACGCTGCGGCTCAAAGATATCGCCCGCGTCGAGTTGGGCGCGGAGACGTACGACTGGAACGCCCGGCTCAACGGCCGGCCCGGCGTCGGCATCGGCATCTACCAGATGCCCGGCTCCAACGCGATCGAGGTCGCCGACGCCGTCAAGGCCAGGCTCGCCGAGCTATCCGACGAGTTCCCGCCGGGCGTCGAGCATAGCATCACCTTCGATTTCACCAACTACGTCCGCTCGTCGGTAAACGAAGTCGTCACCACGCTCGTCATCGCGGCGCTGCTGGTGGTGCTCATCACGTTCATCTTCCTGCAGGACTGGCGGGCGACGATCGTGCCGACCGTGACGATCCCCGTCTCGCTCATCGCGACCTTCGCGGTCATGCTCGCCTTCGGCTTCAGCATCAACCTCTTCACACTGTTCGGCATGATCCTGGCGATCGGCATCGTGGTAGACGACGCCATCGTCGTGGTCGAAGACACCTCCCGCCGGATTACAGAAGGCATGGCCCCACGCGACGCGGCGAAGGCGACGATGAAGGAGGTCACCGGCGCGCTGGTCGCCACGACCCTGGTCGTGCTCGCGGTGTTTATCCCCTCGGCGTTCACCGGCGGGCTCACGGGAGTGCTCTATAAACAGTTCGCGCTGACCATCGTCTTCGCGACCTGCTTCTCGACCATCAACGCGCTGACGCTCAGCCCGATGCTCTGCGCGCTGATCCTCAGGCCCGCCAAGCCCGTCCGCTTCCCGCTCTTCAAGCTCTTCAACGCCACGCTCGACAAGAGCCGCGACGGCTACACCTGGCTGGTCAACAAGGGCATCCGCCTGGCGGTCCTGACCGTGCTGCTGTTCGGCGGGATCTCCGCCGCCGCCGGCTTCGGCTTCAAGCTCATCCCCACCGGCTTCCTGCCCAACGAGGACCAGGGCTACTTCTTCGTCAACGTCCAGCTGCCCGACGGCGCGACCGGCGACCGCACGCTCGAAGTGCTCGAAGAGGTCGAGGCGATGTGCGCCGACCAGCCCGGCGTCCGCGACGTGTTCAGCGTCCAGGGCTTCTCGCTGCTCTCGGGCACGCTCGCGTCCAACAACGCGATGGTCATCGTCATCCTCGATGACTGGGATGAGCGTGAGATGCGGACCGAGAACCTCGGCGCCGTCATCGGCGGGCTCGGCCGGAAGTTCGCCGGGATCAACGACGCGGTCGTCTTCCCCTTCGCCCCGCCCGCGATCACGGGCATCGGCCAGGCCGGCGGCGTCGAGTACGAGCTTCAGGACACCGGCGCGAACGGCTACCTTGCGCTCCAGCAGGCCGCCGACGCCATGGTCTTTGGCGCCTACCAGCACCCGGGCCTCGAGCGGCCGTTCACCGGATACCGCGCGACCACGCCGCAGCTGTTTGTCGATATCGACCAGACCAAGGCCCAGCGTCTCGGCGTCTCGCCGGGCGTCTACAACGACACGCTGCAGACCAACCTCGGCGGGTCCTACGTCAACGACTTCAACTACCTCAACCGTGTCTTCCGCGTCTACCTCCAGGCCGAGGGGGAGTTCCGCGACGACACCGACGACATCCTGAACCTCGAGGTCCGCAACAAGCAGGGCGACACGCTGCCGATGGGCACGTTCCTTGAGGTCCGCGAATCCGCTGGCCCGCAGGCGATCAACCGATACAACCTCTACCCCTCCGCGTCGATTACCGCCCAGCCGGCGCCCGGCAAGAGTACCGGCGAGGCGATCCAGGCCATGCGCGACCTGTCCGCCCAGCAGCTGCCCCAGGGCTTCGACTATGACTGGACCGGCGCGACCTACCAAGAGCTGAAGACCGGCAGTTCGGCGATCACCGCCTTCGCGCTCGGGCTGCTCGTCGTCTTCTTCGTGCTCTCGTTCCAGTACGAGAGCTGGACCACGCCGATCGCGATCCTGCTGACGATCCCGCTGGGCGTGCTCGGGGCATTGATCGGCATCTACATGCGCGGCTACGACATCAACATCTACACACAGGTCGGGTTCATCCTGCTTATCGCGCTGGTCGCGAAGAACGCGATCCTCATTGTCGAGTTCGCCAAGCAGCGCAGCGAGGACGGGCTGGCCCCGAAAGAAGCGGCGATCGAAGCCGCGGGCCTGCGCTTCCGCCCGATCCTGATGACCGCGTTTTCTTTTGTCGCGGGCACCGCGCCGCTCGTCATCGCTGTCGGCGCAGGCGCGATGAGCCGCCGATCGCTCGGGACCACGGTATTCTTCGGCATGATCGTCGCGACCGTCGTCGGCGTCGTGTTCGTGCCGGTGTTCTATTACGTGATCCAGAGCGTGATGCAGAAACTCAAAAGTGCGCGCACAATTTAGCGGGCGACACGCAGCGTCCCGTGCGGGTGATCTAAGCCCTGGGACGCTAAACAGGCAAACCCGCACACATCAACGACTCATAAACCTTCACCCCCAACTCGATCTCATCCACCGAAACCCACTCGTCCTTGGTATGCGCCGGGTACGGGCTCCCCGGCCCGAGCACCAGCGTCGGCAGCCCGGCCTGCGCGAGATAGCCGGCGTGTGTTGCAAACGGGGCACCCACCGCGGGCTTGCGCACGCCGTTGTCGATCAACGCTTGTTTGACCAGCGGCAGCACCGCCGTGCTCGACTCGGGCAGCAGCGGCGGGTGGGCGACCTTCAGCGTCTGCGTGTAGCTGAACCCGTCATCACCAGCCTTCAGTGAGTCGAGCAACTCGGAGACCTGCGGCAGCACCGCATCATGATCCTCACCCGGTACGACGCGCCGATCGACCTCGCACACGCAGCGCTCGGGGATGATGTTCGGCGCGCTGCCGCCCGCGATCAGGTTCACGCTCGCGACCGCGCGGCCGGTCAGGTCGTGTTCGGCGTCGAGCTTGTCGATGTACTCAAACTGCACGAGCGACAAGGCCCTGACCATATCGCTGATCGCCGAGCGGCCTTCCCACGGCGTCGAGGAGTGCGCCGCCTTGCCGTGCATCGCGATCTCCCAGCGCACACAGCCGTTGTGCGCGACCACCGGGATGTGCTCGGTCGGCTCGCCAACGATCACCAACACCGGCGACCAGCCCAGCCGCGGCAGGTCGTTGTTTACAAAGCTCTGGATCCCCGCCATCGAGACCTCTTCATCGACACTGAACAAGAGCGCGATATTGTTCGGCGGGTCCGTCGATTGCGCGTACCGCCTCAGCGCCCACAGCATCGCCGCGCCGGTGCCCTTGGTGTCGCACGCGCCCCGGCCCAGGAGCTTGCCGTCTGTGACCTCGCCGCCGAACGGGTCGATCGTCATGTGGTCGACCGCGACCGTGTCGAGGTGGCTGTCAAACAGGACCCACGGCCGATCGGCGCCGACACGGAAGGTCAGCAGCAGCTGATCGGCGTGCCCCTCAACCGGCAACAGCTCGACCTCGAGCAACCATTTGCCCGCGAAAGTGGCGAGCAGCTCGACGAGTTCCGCCTCGGCCCGCGGGATACCGCTGAGCGCGCCGTTGACGGTATCGATGCGCACCATCGCCTGGAGCAACTCGATCACAGACTCGGGCGGTTGACTGGCCACCCATGGAGTTTAGCGGTTCAGCGCGCGGCGGTCGCGGTACACTGCTCCCGTGCCGCTGACGCCGCAGGACAAGCCGCCGCCCCCGGTAATCACGCTCGACCAAGCGGGGATCGGATCCCTGGCCCTCGCGTTGAAACAGCGTTCGGCCGACCCGACGACGCGCACAGCCCTGGCCATCGCGGGCATCCCCGGCGGCGGCAAGAGCACGCTCGCGCAGGCAATCGCGGGCCAACTCAACCGGGCCGAGCCCGGCAGCGCCATGGTCTACCCGATGGACGGGTTTCATCTGCCGAGCGAGCGCCTCGCCGAGCTGGGGTTGTCTGACCGCAAAGGTGCGCCACAGACCTTTGACACGCAGGGCTACATCAAGCTGCTGACTCAGCTGCGCGACGCCAAGCGCACGGTCAGCATCCCTGTTTACGACCGCGGGATCGAGGAGGCGGTCTTTACCGGCAAGCCTGAGCACACCGCCGATCACCGCACGCGTTTCGTCATCACCGAGGGCAACTACCTGCTGCTCGAATCGATGCCGTGGAACGCGATCGGCCCGCTTGCCGACCTCACCGTGTTCCTGGATACGCCGGTCGAGCAGGCGCACCGCTGGATCATCGAGCGCCACATCCGGCACGGCCGAACACCCGAAGCGGCGGAGCACTGGTACCAGACCAACGACCGGCTCAACACCGAGCACACCCTCACGCACAGCCTGCACGCGGACCGGGTCGCGCGGTGGCCTTGATGTTTCGCGGGAGACGCGCAGCGTCCCTAGTTGAATCTCATGCGGTTCGACAACGGACGCTGCGCGTCTCCCGCGAAACGTCTTTTAGAAAGGCCCGCGCGCCGGGTTGACCACCGCGTTGTCGTGCCCGGGCACGATCTCGTCGGCGACCTCGATGATCTCCTGCAGCGACGCCTGCGCCTGCTCGGTATCGAAGCACCCCTTGAGCACCCGGCCGTGCTCGATGTGCTCGACCGTCGCCGCGGCATCACCGGCGATCACCGTCGTCGAGCGATTGTGGCTGAGGATCAGCCCGCACGTGCCCGGCGTGTAGCCCGGCGAAGGGAACAAGTCCACCTGATCCGCCAGTGAGTCCGGCGCGGCCTTGCACTTCTGCAGGACCGCGATCTCCTGCTTGAGCAGGTCGCGGACCTCCTCGTCGCCCTCCTCCTGCTCGAAACGCGCAAGCAGCTCACGCCCGACCACCTCGCGCTCCTGCTCGCTGATCAGCCAGTCCGCGTCGGGGAACGCGCTCAGGCCGTACCGGTGCGCCGGGCGGAAGCAGGTCAAAAAGACATCCGTGATATCCTCGGGCGTCAGGCCCGAACGCTCGGCGAGGCGCGGGACGAGCACCTGTGCCGGCAAAGCAGGATCAACAAGGATACGCTTGTCGCCGCTGCGCACGAGCGTCGTTGTTGCGTGCGGCGTGCCGGCCCTCCTTGGGCCGCTTCCGGGGTTGTCCCAGAGGTCGTTGATGCTGAGCGCACCGATACTGATCACGCGGTAGTCCATGGCTTCTCGATTACTCTCCGGTGAGGTGGTCGACGTGCTTCCACGGCAGCGTCCCGCCCAGCTCGTCCTTCTTCTGCTTGAGCCGCGTGAGCACGTTCGGCGGCAGCAGCGGGTGCAGCCGGTCGATCTCGCCGCCCGCCGCGATCTGCTTGATGAGCGTCGAGCTGGTGAAGCCGTAGCTCTCGCCGGACATGACAAAGACGGTCTCGATCTCGGCGATCGCGCGGTTGGTCAGCGCGAGCTGGAACTCGAAGTTGAGGTCGGTCACGTTGCGCAGCCCGCGGAGGATCGCCGTCGCGCCGCTCGAGCGCGCGAAGTCAACGGTCAGCCCCTCAAAGGTCGCGACCTCGACGTGGTCGCCGCAGTGCTCGGCGATCAGTTCGCCGATGA
>JANQKT010000226.1 GCA_028280965.1 Phycisphaeraceae bacterium | reverse complement strand
GAAGCTGCGCTTCTCCGACTACCAGTGGTACGACGGGCAGACCCTCAGCTACTACCTCGACGGCACGCACCAGGCGGAGAAAGACCTCGGCCAGCCGTTCTTCGCCGACCCCGAACACGCCGACACCTTCCCGTGGAAAGACGATGCCGGCCTGGTCAACCACAGCTACGGCCGGTACAGCCACCCGGTCTTCAGCGACCGGCTCAACCACACCTGGGTCTTCGCGGGATTGTCGATCGCGACGCTGATCCTCGAGCTCGCCGCGTTCATGATCTTCATGGGCCGGGGCATCCGCAACCTCTACTTCATCAGCGCGTTCGGCATGCACGTGAGCATCGGCTACGCGATGGACCTCGGGTTCAGCGAGTACCGCGTCCTGATCCTGATGCTCATGAGCTACCCCGTGCTCTGGCTGCAGGTCACCTGGCCGGTGCGGAAGCTGCTGAATCGCAAGAGCCAAAGCGCATCTGAGTAAACGATTCAGTCAGTCAGGTTTCGAATCGCTTCGTGCAGCTTCGCGAGTTGACCGAGTAGTTCGAGCACCTGACCCAGCGGCAGCATCGTCGCCGCGTCCGACTTCGCGCTCTTCGGGTCCGGGTGCGTCTCGATAAACAGCGCATGAACGCCCGCGGCGACGGCGCAGCGCGCGAGCAGGGGTGCGCGTTCGGGCCGGCCGCCGGAGTGGGTCCCGCCGCCGCCGGGCAGCTGCGTCGAGTGCGTCACGTCAAAACACACCGGCCAGCCCAGGTCCATCATGTCTTGCAGGCCCGGGAAGTCGTTGACCAGCCGGTTGTAGCCGAAGAAGGTGCCGCGCTCGGTCAGCAGCATCGACTGGCAGCCAGCCTCCTGCAGCTTGTTCACGACGTTGCTCATCTCGCCGGGGGAGAGGAACTGGCCCTTCTTGACGTTGACGGCCTTGCCGGTCTTCGCCGCCGCGACGAGCAGGTCCGTCTGCCGGCAGAGGAACGCGGGGATCTGCAGGAGATCAACGGCCTGGCCGGCGCTGTCTGCCTGGTAGGGCTCGTGGATGTCGGTGGTCGTTGGCACGCCGAGCGTCTGGCCGACGCGCTGCAGGATGGCCAGACCTTCGTCGAGCCCCTCGCCGCGCGGGGTGTGGATCGATGAGCGGTTGGCCTTGTCGAAGCTGGCCTTGAAGATGTAGGGCAGGCCGAGCTGGTTGCAGCGGTCGCGCACGGCCTCGCCGACTTGCAGACACAGGTCCTCGGACTCGATCTGGCACGGCCCGGCGATAACGGCCAGCGGGCGGTCCGGGCCGATCTTGATGTCCTGGATGGTGGCGGTCTGCACGGGCGGTCCTTGGTTGGGGATGACCGGGCAGTTTATCAGGGCGCGCAAATGCGATCCCACGGCATGCCCCGGAGCAGGCACGTCGTGGGCTTGGGAGCGGCGTATCAGTCGCTGTTGTCTGCTGGTTGAACCAGCTCGTCGAAGTTCACGCGGTAGGTCAGCTCGACCTCGTCCGTCCTCGCATCGAAGCATCGGAACAGCAGGTGCGGCTCGTCCGCGTCGTCGCCCGCGGTCTGCCGCCACTGGATGTCGATCAGCGCGTACGCGTGCTCGGCGTGCGCGACCGGGGAGACGCGGTACGAGTTAAACACGTGCGGCTCGTATTGGTTGATGCCGGCGAACATCAGCTCGATTGCGTCGTATCCGAGCGCGTCGCGCATCCGGCTGGCCTCGCCGTAGTGCTGGTCGCCGGCGATGAAGACGGCGCCTTCCGCGCCCGTGTCTTTGATCAAGTTGAACAAACGCTTGCGCGCCTTGGGGAACTTCGCCCAGGTCTCGAACTTGCTGTCCCGGTCGAGCAAGACCTGGTAGCCGGACACGATCAGGCGGAGCCTGGCGGGCTTTTTGAGCTGGGCTTCGAGCCACTGCCATTGTTGTTCGCCAAGCGTGTCGCCGTTGTCGCCCTCGTCGTCGCGGTTGAACCGGCCGTCGAGCATGATGACCTGCAGGGCTTGTTCGCCTTCGCCGAAGATGTCCGCGTGGTACACGCCCGGCCGGTCCTCGGGGATGCGGCCTTCGTGCCGCCAGAACTTGCGGAACAGTTCCTTGCTTTCTTCTTTGAATTTGTAGTTTTTGCCGTCGTTGTTCAGCCCGTAGTCGTGGTCGTCCCACGTCGCGAGGAAGGTCACCTGCTCGCGGAGCTGGCGGAAGGCGGGCTTGGCTTCGAGTTGCTCGTAGCACCGCTGGATGTGCGCGGGGTCCGTGTCGGCGTCGGCGTAGACGTTGTCGCCGACCCAGAGCGCCAGGTCGGGCCTGGCCTCGACGTAGTTCAAGAGCGCCGGCGCCGGAAGCCACTGCTTATGGCAGCCCAGCAGGCCGATGCGCGTGACCGTCTCGGGTTCTTCGGGTTGTGTGTCGGCCAGAGCGGGGGAACAAACCGGCCAGAAAACGATCGTCAAAAACGCAGGCATCCAGTACAGTGGTTTCATCGCGGTTGGCCTCTGTGGTGAAGCTGGTTGATACAACGTATCCGATCCACACCGCGCCGACGACACGGCTGCTCAAACCTCAACCCATTCACGCCCGCTCGCGGTATTCTCGCCGGTCGCGCAGCACCATGACGCCTCCCAAACGATATGCCGCCGCCCTGCTGGGCCTGATTGCGCTGCTGGGCCCCGCCCTGCCCGCCCGCGCTCAGGCCGTGGACTTCTCCGGCGTCGTCGTCTTCGGCGACTCGCTGTCGGACGTCGGGAATACTGCTAACAATGTCTTTGCGCAGCTCGCCGACTTGTTCGACGTGGGTAGCCTCGACGCCGTCATCAACGGTCGGTTTTCCAACGGCCCGGTCTGGGTCGAGCCGCTGTCGGCCAGGCTCGGCCTGCCCGGCTCGGCGTCGTCCCGGAGCGACGCCGGCGGCGACAACTACGCGCACGGCGGGGCGCGCACCGGCAACGGCTCGCGTACGCTCGGCGTTATCGACGACATCGGCCGGCAGGTCAGCGACTACATCAGCAGCAACACGCCCGCCGGCAACGAGCTGCTCATCCTCTGGGGCGGGGGCAACAACTTCTTCGACGGCGTCGGCACCCCCGCCTCGGTCAGCGCCGACATGGCCAGCTACGTCAGCGCCCTGGCGGGCGACGGCGCCCAGCGCTTCCTGATCATGAACCTACCCCGACTTGGCGAGGTGCCGCGCCACCGCGGAACCAGCACGCAGGCCACGCTCAACAGCCAGAGCACCGCGTTTAACGACGCACTCGCTATTGAAATGGCCGCACTCGAGACCAGTCTCAACATCGACATCACGCTGTTCGATGTCGAGTCAACGTTCGACCGCCTGCTCGCCGAGCCGGGCACGTTCGGCTTCACGAACACGACCGACCCGGCGTTCGACAACCCCGCGGCGACGGACCCGGATCAGTACGTCTTCTGGGACGAGATCCACCCCACCGCCGCGGCCCACGCGGTGCTTGCGGACGCCGCCTTCGTTGCGTTGCACGACCCGGGTGACTTCACCGGCAATGGCGTGGTGGATGCCGACGACCTTGAGGTCGTGCTTACGCGGTTTGATCGGCCGACGACGCCGTTCAACCTGGCCGAGGGTGACTGGGACGGCGACGGTTTAGTCGGCATGACCGAAGTCGATCTGGTGCTGGCGAATTGGACGCAGTCCGCAGTCGTACCCGCGGTCAATGTGCCGGAGCCCACATCAGCTGCTCTGCTGCTGGTGATCGGCGCCGGGTGCTGTGGGCGCTGCCACATGGCGGGTCGGACGCGTCGCCTTGCAGGCGACGGCTAACAGACCATCACTCTTGCAGCTCGACCATCGCCTTGCCGAACGCGTCACCGATGCGGTAGATGATCAGCGGGCTGCCGAGGTAGTGGTAGCCGCGGTCGTTGCCGTACTTGCGCCACTCGTCGATGTCGTCCTTCCAGGTCTTGAACTTCTCCGCCGCGAGTTCGTCCCAGTACTGGTCGGTCTTGACGACGGCGACGCGTTTCATGCCCTCCGCGGCCGCGGCCTGGTTGCGTTTGAAGATTTCCTTCTTGTCGTTCTCAGCGTTGTCGCCCTTGTACGGCCCGTCGACGCCGAGCTGACCGATGACGAACGGCAGGTCCTTCACGCCGACCTCTTTGCGGATGTCGTTGATGAAGTGCTTCATGTTCTGGGTATAGTGCGCGGAGTTGTTCGCGTTGATCATGTCGTTCCAGCCCTGGAACCAGACGACGCCGGCGAAGTCGAGCTCGCGGCCCGCCAACTCGGGGAACAGCGTCTTGTAGTTGTCGCGCACCTTGTCGATCTCGCCGACCATGTCCCGCCAGGCGAAGCCGTACCTGCCCTTGACGTCGTCCATCGTCGGCAGCGGGTCCTTGCGGTTTCGGCGTTCGTTGTTCCGCTGGGTGTTCTTCTGCGCGTTCTCGAGCTCCTGCTGCAGGTAATCGTCGTCGGGCAGACCGGCGGAGGGCGAGCGGAAGTCGCGGAACAGCGAGCGCCCGCCGTACGCGGCCTTGATGATGAGCACCGGCTGGTCGAAGTGCTCGCCAACGACCCAGCCGAAGCCGAGCTCGGGGCCGAACCAGTCCTTGTTCTTGCCGTAGCCGACGGTGAGCGGGCCGTGGCGGTCGATGAAGTGGATCGACACGTCCCCGCGCGTCTTGTAGTTGCCCGCGCCGTCGTGCAGGTGGGCGAAGGTGTCTTTGGTGCGCGGGTCCTTGATCTGGTGGCCGAGCGTGAACATGGAGGCGTGGCCCTGCATGTTCGATTGGCCGACGAGGATGAAGACCTTAACCGGCTCCGCAGCCTGGGCGGGGGCTGACAGGCAGAACAAGAATGACAGCGCCAGTAACGACAGGGTGATCTTGTGCATCATATTGGATAGGATCAACTAAAACGGGCGGCCTTACAATACCCCGATGAAAAGTTTGCGCACCTTACTCTTCACAATCGCTGCCGCCCTGCCGCTGGCCGGCTGCACGAACCCGTACCTCGACGGCTTCACCGGGCGGGCGGGCGTGCCGTTGCCCAAGGACGCACCGGTCGCGGTGATCGGCGCCAACCGGGCGGACCCGCTGCAGATGCGGTCGTTCGACAGCGCGATGACCGACGCGGAGGCGGGCCAGGAGCGGCTGGGCAGCTCGACGATCATCTCCGCGACCCCGCTGCGCGACTCCGCCGCCGCGGACGCCGGCCGACAGCTCGGCGCGACGCTGGTGCTCTACAACTTCGCCTACCTCGACTCGACCGTCGAACGCGACACCCAGAGCTTCCGCCGATACAACAGCTCGGACGGCGGCTACGAGTACGAGCGCCGCAGCCACGACTCGACCCGGCACTGGTACGAGTACCGGGCGTACTTCTTCAAAGCCAAGGCGGACTAAGTCCGGTCGCCAACCATTCAACCAGGAGGACAGGCATTCCTGCCTGTCGTTCGGCACGGCCGAAACCTCATTCGGATCAGGCCTTGGGCCTGCTGACAGGCAGGAATGCCTGTCCTCCTTACCGACGTCAAATAGAGCTTCGAACGGGGATCAATCTGGCGATCGCCCGCCTGATTGAACCGCGCTTCAGCCGCCCTAACCTCAATCAACTTTGACCCGCCGATCACGCGCTGGCCGATGACCTGTGAATGTCACCGGGCCACTTCCGGGGGCGCGGTGCGCCTGTTGTTTGGCCACGCCCGATAACCTAAACCCTTACCGGATCACGCGATGGGAAAACGACGCAAGAGCACGAAACAGGCCCCGCCCTCCGCGACGCAGGCCCTGGCGGCCTACCGCGGCGTCGGCTGGGCCGTCGTCGCCGGGCTGTGGGTCCTCATCGTCGCGGCCCTGGTCAGCCACCACCCCGATGACGCGCCCAACCACGCCGTCGGCGTCGTCTCTTCGCCGACGCACAACTGGGTCGGCATGGCCGGCGCCGCGGTCAGTTATCGGCTGTACACCGTGCTCGGGCCCGGCGTCTGGGCGGTCGTCATCGGCCTGGGCGTCTACCTCTACCGCACCGCGACCGGCCGGCCCAACACCCAGCTCGCACTGCGCACGATCGGCGTCGTGCTCATGGCCGCGACGCTCTCGGCGCTCTGGGCCATCGCGGCGCGCTACCAGCCCGCCCTCGCCTCCTCCGCGCCGCAAGGCACCGGCGGGCTGCTGGCGATCTTCATCAACGACCACCTCACCCAGCGCTTCGCCATCGTCGGCACGGTCGTGCTGCTGGGCGTCAGCTTCTGGGTCGGCGCGATCCTCACCGCCGACCGCCTGGTCCTCGCCGTGCCCAAGGCCGCGACCGAGCTCATCCTACGTCTCTGCGATATCGACCCGAAGAAGCTGCCGCTGCCGCAGCTGGGCCTGAAAGAAAAGTTCAGCACGCTGCTGGGCCCGATCACCGCGCGCTTCGCTCGATCGCGCGATGCGTGGGACGGCGCAGAAACCGATGTCGAAGAGGGCCTGGAAGAAGAGGCCGCCGAGCCGAAGCGCAGGAAGAAGAAACCGGTCAAGGTCCGCAGCCACCGCGCCCGGGCCGCCGACTCGACGCCCTCGGCGAAGCAGGCGATGGAGACGATCGCGAACAGCGAGGACGAGGAAGTCGACGCCGAGCCCGCGGAGGCCTACGCGCAGGGCAGGCAGAAGTTCGACCCCGAGGCGCTCAAGCAGAAGATGGCCCAGATGCCCATCAACTTCGCGCCCAAGACCCCGACCCAGCCCGCGGTTCAAGTCGAGCAGGACCTGTCCGGTTACAAATTCCCCGGCCAGGACCTACTGGACGAACCCGAGCACGATTTCACCGCCGAGCAAGAGGCCATCGTCCGCGACCAGGCGGTCAAGCTCGAGTCGGCGATGCAGCAGTACAACATCCAGGGCGAGGTCGTCGGCATCGACTCGGGCCCGGTCATCACGCTCTTCGAGGTCCGCCTGGCCCCTGGAACCAAGGTCTCGCGCTTGAACGGCGTCAGCACCGACCTGGCCCGCGCGATGAAGGCGCAGAATATCCGCATCGTGCCGAACATGGCGGGCAAGGACACCGTCGGCATCGAGGTGCCCAACCTCAAGCGCGAGCTCGTGCGCATCAGCGAGCTCATGCGCGCCGTGCCCGAGGCGGCGACCAAGATGAACCTGCCCATGTACCTGGGCAAGGACGCGAGCGGCAACCCGCTGGTCGAAGACCTCAACAAGATGCCGCACATGCTCATCGCCGGCACGACCGGCTCGGGCAAGTCGGTGTGTATGAACTCGATCATCATGTCCTTCCTGTTCACCAAGCGCCCGGACGAGCTCAAGCTCGTGCTGGTGGATCCGAAGATGGTCGAGATGTCGATGTTCAAGAACATCCCGCACCTGATGTGCCCGGTCGTCACGGAGATGAGCAAGGCCGCGGCGATCCTCGAGTGGGCCGTGACGAAGATGGACGAGCGGTACGAGCTGCTCGCCGAGGTCGGCGTCCGCGACATCGGGACCTACAACAAGCTCGGCTGGGACGAGATCAGAGACCGCATGGAGCCGGCGACCGAGGACGAGGCGGCGCGCATCCCCAAGAAGCTGCCCTACATGGTCTTCGTCATCGACGAGCTCGCCGACCTGATGATGACCAACAAGGAGGTCGAGGGCTTCATCGTCCGCATCGCGCAGAAGGCCCGCGCGGTCGGCATCCACCTCATCCTTGCCACCCAGCGGCCGTCGGCGAACGTCGTCACCGGTCTGATCAAGTCCAACATGCCCTGCCGCATCTGCATGAAGGTCAGCTCGGGCATGGATTCGCGCATCGTGCTCGACCAGAAGGGCGGCGAGCTCCTGCTCGGCCACGGCGACATGCTCTTCCTCTCGCCACGCTCGAGCGAGCTCACCCGCGCCCAGGGCTGCCTGATCGAGGACATGGAGGTCCGCAAGACCGTCAAGTTCCTCAAGACGATCGCGACCCAGAGCTTCGAGCCGCAGCTCGTGCAGCTCAAGAGCGCCGACCAGGTCAGCGTTGACGAGGAATCGATGAACGACCCGTTGTTCGAGAAGGCGGTCGCGATCGTGCTCGAGACCAAGCGCGGCAGCGTGTCGCTCTTGCAACGCCGGCTGACGATCGGCTACGCGCGGTCGTCACGCCTGATCGAGGCGATGGCGGCGTCGGGCATCCTCGGCGACCACAAGGGCAGCCAGGCCCGCGAGGTGCAGATCACCCCCGAGGAGTGGGAGGCCATGCAGCAGATGCAGGCCGAGCAGGCCGCCGCGCAGCAGCAGGCCATCGCGGAGGGGTCGGTGACGACGGCTGAGGACTCAGGCCAGGCCGAAGACGACGACACCCCGCCGCTGCGCTACGCCGGCGAGGTCATCACCGACGACGACATGGCCGGCGACGACTCGTACGAAGACGAAGAAGACGACCTAGACCTCGAAGTCGAAGCCGTCGCCTCCCTCGACGAGGAAGACTTCGACGACGAGGAGGATGAGGAAGACGACGAAGAGTACGAGGTCGTCGATGAAGACGGCACGGAATACGAAGACGAGGAGGACGAAGAAGACGAGGAAGACGAGTACGAAGACGCCGAGGGGGAATACGAAGACGAGGAGGAAGGTGAGTACGAAGAAGACGAGGAGGATGAGGACGAAGACAGCGAGTGGGAGTATGAGTACGAAGAGGTTGAAGAGGACGAGGACGAGGAGATCGCGGCGTAGTGATAACCACCTGGAATCAATAGCCGAAAAGCCCACGCTCGTTGAGCGTGGGCTTCTTCATAAGCTGTAGACTTGTTTACGATTTAAGCGCTGAAGCTCGACCCACAGCCGCACGTGCTGTTCGCGTTGGGGTTGTTGAACACGAAGCCGCGGCCCATCACCTCGTCCTTGAAGTCGATCGACGTGCCGTTGAGGTAGAGGTAGCTCTTGGGGTCGCAGACGACCTTGATGCCGTGCAGTTCGAACTCTTCGTCCGTGTCGCGCTGGGTCTCGGTCAGGTCCAGCAGGTAGGAGAAGCCCGAGCAGCCCCCGCCCTTGACGCCGACGCGCAGGCGGACCTTCTCGGCGTCCAGCTCCTGCTGCTCGACGATGGTCTTGATCTCGCGGGCGGCGGTCTCGGTCAGTTCGATGGCCATAGGTTTACCTCTGTTGCAAATCTCGTGTTAAAGCCCGGCGAAGGCGGTCACCGAGCTTCAGACAGTATACCCGACGCTGCGAGCCGGTTTCAATTACGCCTGCGCGTCCTGATGTGCATCCTCGTGCTCGTGCAGCGAATCCATCGTTTTGCCGTGCTTTTCGAGGTAATCCTCCAGCGCATGCTTGATCGCGTCCTCGGCCAGGACCGAGCAGTGGATCTTCACCGGCGGCAGCGCCAGCTCCTGGACGATATCGGTGTTCTTGATGTGGTCCGCCTCGTGCAGGGTCTTGCCCTTGAGCCACTCGGTCGCCAGCGAGCTCGACGCGATCGCGCTGCCGCAGCCGAACGTCTTGAACTTGGCGTCCTCGATCTTGCCGGTCTCGGGGTTGACCTTGATCTGCAGGCGCATGACGTCGCCGCACTCGGGGGCGCCGACAACGCCGGTGCCGACGTCCGGGTCGGCCTTGTCCATCGTGCCGACGTTGCGGGGGTTTTCGTAGTGGTCAACGACTTTATCGCTGTAGGCCATGGCCGGCTCCTTTGTCTGTTCTATCGGCGTGATTGGCGCCTGGGTTCCATACACTTCCGGGGCTTAGTGTGCGCCCCACTCGATGCTGTCCAGGTCGATGCCTTCCTGGACCATCTCCCACAGGGGGCTCATGTCCAGCAGGTGCTGGACGTTCTTGACGACCTTCTCGATCGTGTAGTCGATTTCTTCTTCGGTGGTGAACCGGCCGAGGCCGAAGCGGATCGAGCTGTGGGCGATCTCGTCGCCGAGCCCGAGCGCCTTGAGGACGTAGCTCGGTTCGAGCGACGCGCTGGTGCAGGCGCTGCCGGACGACACCGCGATCTCTTTGATCGCCATCATCAGCGATTCGCCTTCCACGTAAGGGAAACTGATATTGGTCGTGCCGGGCAGACGCTTGGTCTTGTGGCCGTTGACGACCGCCATCTCGAGCTTGGAGAGGATGCCCTCTTCCAGGCGCGTGCGGAGCTTGAGCAGGCGCTCTTGTTCCGCGTCCATCTCCTTGCCCGCGATCTCGCAGGCGGCGCCCATGCCGACGATGCCGGTGACGTTGAGCGTGCCCGAGCGCATGCCGCGTTCGTGGCCCCCGCCGTCGATGATCGGGGTCAGGCGGACGCGCGGCCGGCGACGACGCACGTACAGGCAGCCGACGCCCTTGGGCCCGTACATCTTGTGGGCGGAAGCGCTGAGCAGGTCCACACCGTCGCGCTCGACATCGGTCGGCATCTTGCCCACCCACTGCGTCGCGTCGGTGTGCAGGATCGGCTTATCCTTCTCGCTGTGCTTGTCCTTAAGCATCCGGCCGATCTCGGGGATCTCGTTGATCGTGCCCAGCTCGTTGTTCGCCCACATGATCGTGACGAGGATCGTGTCGTCACGCAACGCGTTCTCGACCGCCTCGGCGGTGATGATGCCGTCGCTGTTCGGCTCGAGCCAGGTCACATCGAAGCCCTCTTTCTGCAGGCGCTTGACCGGGTCGAGCACGGCCTTGTGCTCGTGGACCGCGGAGATGATGTGGCTGCCCCTCTTGCCGTACATGTCGGCGACGCCCTTGATCGCCAGGTTGTTCGACTCGGTCGAGCCGGAGGTCCAGACGATCTCCTTCGCAGACGCACCGATGAGGTTGGCGACCTGCTCCCGGGCGTAGTCCACGCCCTCCTCGGCCTCCCAGCCGTAGCGGTGGTTGCGGCTCGCGGCGTTGCCGAACTTCTCGGTGAAGTACGGCAGCATGGCGTCCAGCACCCGCGGGTCCATCGGCGTGGTGGCGTTGTGATCCAGGTAAATGGGCAGTTTCAGGCTCATGGCGGATAATATCCCTGTCATAACCCGCCTGACGGCCCGTCAGGCGGGAAAAAGTGGTAATTTGACCTTTGGAATCATTCTAAGCAGTCAAATCGGCCAGGACAAGCCAAGCAGCACATTAGCCGAAGATTAAAATCCGCAGTCCGCCCTCGGAACGCTACAACCGGACCGGACCCCGGAAGATCAACTCCCCAAGGTCAAGCCATGCCTGAAGACAAACGCTACAAGACCATCCTCCTGTTCGGGGCCCCCGGCGCGGGCAAGGGCACGCAGGGCAACATCCTCGGCCGGATCCCCGGGTTCTTCCACATGTCCTGCGGCGAGGTGTTCCGCAACATCGACATCAACTCGGACCTGGGCAAGGTCTTCTACGAGCACTCCTCGCGTGGCGAGCTGGTGCCCGACGAGATCACCGTCAAGATGTGGGCCAGGAACATCGCGGCCCGGGTGACGCTTGGGATCTACAAGCCGCACGACGACCTGCTCATCCTCGACGGCATCCCGCGGACCGTCGAGCAGGCGCACCTGATGGACGAGCACATCCACGTCTACAAGGTGATCCACCTCAGCTGCTCGGACGAGAACGCGATGTTCGAGCGCCTGCGTCGGCGGGCGCTGAAGGAGAACCGCCAGGACGACGCGGACGAGAACGTGATCCGCAACCGCTGGGATGTGTACCAGCGCGAGACCGCGCCGGTGCTGGGGCATTATCCGAAAGAAAACATCATCGAGATCGACTCGATCGGCAGCCCGGCGACGATCCTGCACGACATCATCGAGGTCGTCACGCCGATCCAGAACGCGCACTTCGAGGCGTTTTCGGGGTGATTAGTACTGCGTTAAACCTCAGTATTACTCATCCCTTGCATGTACCGCTGGATTGCCTTCGTCGTCTTCTGAATACACAAGAAAAACGCGGTTATCCAGCCCAAAGTGATATTCGATCGCGTCGTACTTAAAAATGACAGGCTGGCCTTGTTTGGTCTTGGCACTCACATCGGTAGGATCACCTATTAACAGCCTTAGCTGCTCGTGTGTCAGTCCGATTGCGTCTGCGTAGCGTTCCATGCGCGTTTAATGCCCCGTGTGCCCGAATCCACCCGCACCGCGGAGGGTTTCGCTCAGCTCATCCACCTCCTGCCAGACGCACTTAGGCACTTCCTTGATAATCATCTGGCAGATGCGCATGCCCGGCTCGACGGTGAAGTCGTTCTGGCCGAGGTTGATCAGCGCGACCCTGACCTCGCCGCGGTAGTCGGCGTCGATCGTGCCGGTGCAGTTGGGCAGCGTCACGCCGAACTTGCACGCCAAGCCCGACCGCGGGCGGAGCTGTGCCTCGTACCCCTCGGGCACCGCGATGGCGAAGCCCGTCGGGATCAGCGCGATCTTGCCGGGAGCGATCGTGACGTTCTCTTGTAAGTGCGCATGCACGTCCATCCCCGCGGCGTGCTCGGACTGGTACGCCGGCAGCGGCGTGGAGGGGTTGCCTTCGAGGCGTTTGATCTGGCAGGGGACGGTAGTGATAGGCGAGGTGGTGGTCATGGAGCCATGATATCCGTGTCGCGGGTGACGCGAAGCGTCCCATTCGAGCCCGAAAATACGGGCCCGGCGATTCGCCGAACCAAGGGGACGCTTCGCGTCACCCGCGACACAAAATTCAACGCGGCGGGCCGAGGATGGGGCGCAGCTTCTGGTCGTGCTCGTCCAGCAGCTGACGCGCCTCGTCCGGCCCGACCTGACGCAGCGCCATCACCAGCGCGACCTTCACCCGCCCGCCCGCTTCATTCAAAAGCTCGGCGGCGTGGTCGCGCGACACGCGTGCCTGGCTCGACACGATCCGGATCGATCGGTCCAGCAGCTTCGCGTTGCTCGCGTTAAGGTCCACCATCAGGTTGCCCCAGGCCTTGCCGAGCTGGAGCATCGCGGTGGTCGAGATCATGTTGAGCGCGAGCTTGGTCGCCGATCCGGCCTTCATGCGTGTCGAGCCGGTAAGCACCTCCGGGCCGACCAGCAGCTCGATCTTGTGATAGACCGGCGCGGGCAGCTCGGGCTTGGGCGGGACGCTAACCGGCTCGTTGGGCTTGACGACCGGCGCGCGTGGGCGGGCCATCAGCGTCTTGACCGGGACGCAGGTCATCAACGCCGTGGTTGCGCCTTGAGCGTGCGCGTAGTCGATCGCGCCCCAGACGTAGGGCGTCGTGCCGCCCGCCGCGATGCCGATGAGCGTGTCGTGCTCGGTCAGCCTGAGCCGCTCGAGCGCGGGCACGGCGCCGTCGCGCTGGTCTTCGGCGCCCTCGACCGCTTTGCGCAGCGCGCCGTCGCCGCCCGCGATCAGGCCGACGACCTGATCGGGGTCACTACAAAACGTCGGCGGGCACTCGCTGGCATCCAGCACGCCCAGCCGCCCGGACGTCCCCGCGCCGCAGTAGATCAGCCGGCCGCCCTCGCGCATGCCCGCGACGACCGCCTCGATCAGCTTGGCCAACACGGGGATCGCCCGGCGGAGCGCCAGCGGCACCTCCATGTCCTGCGTGTTCATCAGCCGCAGCGTCGCCTCGACCGACAGCGCGTCGATCGCCGCCGCCGCGGCGAGCCGCTGCTCGGTCGCGAGGTGGCCGCGGTCGTTTGGCGGCTGGCCGTTGGGTGCTGGTGGCTGGTCGGACACGGCATCAGGGAGTCTAACCGGTTGCCGAGACCGGAGTGAAAGCAGCCGCCGGGCCACGCCCGGGCGGGCGAATCACTGGCCACAACCATCAAGTGCTGTTGCGCTGCTTTGCCCGCCCGCGTGGTGACGCGGCGGCTGCCTCGCTGCCTGTTCGGCACCCCTCACAACCCCGCCCAAACCCCCGCGACGCCGGGTTCGATCGCCCCGGTCACCTGCGGCAGCGAGATCGGCACGCCGTCCTGCGAGAGCGCCCCGAGCACGGCGAAGGCCATCGCCTCGCGGGCCTCGCAGGGGATGCCGAGGTCGCCGGAGAGCAACACAGTTGTAGGCCCATGGCATTCAACAGCTCTGTCAGCAATGAGCTTTACAAGCAGATCGTTTCGTGCACCGCCGCCCGCAAGGACGACCTCCCCTGGCATGAGTGGAATCGTTTCTGCCACATACTCCACCACACTCCGCAGAATGTTCGGCTGTGAAGTGCCGACAGGGGCTGCCTCAATCAATGAATCAAGCCACTGCGATGAGAAGAGTTCACGCCCTAATGATTGCCCGGGTTCAGGACGATCGGGTACGCCTTGAATGGGCATTCGATAACCCGTCGTCTTCATCTGTTCGAAGACAAAGGACTTTACAAATGAAACCGCAATGCCTGAATCTGCAATCTCTCCTCGGTCATCGTAGCGTTTCCCGGGGAAGAGACGCTGAGTAACCCCATCGATCAGCAAGTTACACGCAAATTGATCTGCAGCCCGAACTCTATCTGGGCCCTGCACTCCCAGGTACGTGAAGTTACTGATACCACCAAGGTTGATAACTGTGCGGGCGGTAGACGATCGATACATCACCCAATCCGCGATCGGCGTCAGGGGCGCCCCCTCACCCCCCGCGATCAGATCCGCCTGGCGCAGGTCGTAGCACACCGGCAGCTTCAGCCGTCGGACGATCGGCCAGGGGTCGAAGAGCTGCCAGCTCGTGCCCGGCTTGTTGTTCTCACGATTGTTTGCTGTACTTCCGGGGGCGGGGGCGTGCCAGATAGTTTGGCCGTGGGCGGTGATGAAGTCGATCTTCGGCTTGATGTTCTGATCGCAAGCGGCTTGCCTGCTTTGAGATTCACCCTCACCCCGGCCCTCTCCCTCAAGGGAGAGGGGGCAAGACGCGATCAATTGCTCGACGCCGTCGGCGTGCAGTTCACCAAGCGCCCGCGCGGCGCGCATGTACGCGATCGGCTCATTCGGTTCGCCCGATGCCAGCGACATCAGCGTCGCCCGCAGGTCATCGGGCATCAACAGCGCGTGGTGGGCGAGCAGCTCGGCCTGCATGTCCAGGCCCGTGCCGGCGATCTTGACCAGCGCGACATCCAGCCCGTCCAGCGACGTGCCGGTCATGCAGCCAACAACGAGGCGCGTGCGATCATCCATGGCACCCGCAGTTTAGCGGGAGACGCGCAGCGTCCTGTAAAACACAACCGCACCTCCGAGTAAAACCCCGACGGCCGCATCGACAACGGCCGCCGGAGCAGGAGGAATCTTCGTTCGGGTCACGCTTACGCGGTCGCCGCCAGCTGCCGGGGCGCACCGATGCCCTGCATGATCTGCTCGAACCGTGCGGGCGACAGCTCCGCGACCGACTCGACGATCGTGTCGGGCTGGTAGGAGTAGTGGGCGAGGTCTTCACGCTTGGTCCCGCCGGACAGGACCAGGATCGTGTGGTAGCCGAGTTGGACTCCGCCGAGCACATCGGTGGACATCGTGTCGCCGATCATAAAGGTGTGGTCGGCGTCGAGGCCGAGCTCCTTGCGCGCGGCGCGCATCATGATCGGGCTGGGCTTGCCGACGGAAAACGCCTTGCGCCCGGTCGCTTCTTCGATGAGCGCGACGACCGCGCCGCAGCCCGGGCGCGTGCCGCTGGACGTCGGGCAGCTCGGGTCCATGTTGGTGGCGATGAGCTTGGCCCCGCCGAGCACGAGGTTGGTGGCGTGCTCGAGCATCTCGAAGGTGTAGGTCCTGCCCTCGCCGACGACGACGTAGTCCGGGTCCTTGTCCACGATGGCGAAGCCGTTGGTGTGCATCGCGGTGGTCAGGCCGGTCTCGCCGAGCACGTAGGCGGTGCCGCCGGGCTTCTGGTTGGCGAGGAAGCGCGCGGTCGCCATCGCGCAGGTGAACACGTGCTCGGGCCCGGCGTGCACACCCATGCGCTGGAGCTTGGCGGCGATGTCCCGTCGGGTCCGCTGCGAGTTGTTGGTCAAAAAAAGAAAAGGCACGCCGCGCTCGCGCAGCGAGTTGATAAAAAGGTCCGCGCCGGGGATGAGCTGGCTGCTCTTGTAGATCACCCCGTCCATATCGATCAGAAGGCCGTACATCGTGGTCTCCAGGTATACGTGTGTCTTTACCCCGAACGTCGGGGCACGCAAGACCGGGAACAGACAAAGCGCGTGCCGCGCCGCTCGGCGGACGACGTTCGCCTTTGCATAACCGCAAGAAACCTCGATAATCAAACACAATCTGGTGGCAGCACCAAAAAGCGTGGCCGGATCCGCGTGCCGCAGCGAGTAATCCGAAACAAAGCTGCCTAGTAAGCGCACACAGAAAACCGCGTGCCGAACATGCAGGCAGGCCGCGCTTCGGCTACAACTGCACCATGACCGAAGCCTCCCCCGCCCCGCTTGCCAAAATCGAGTTCGACGCTCGGCCGTACATCGTCAACCCCGGCAAGCGTTTCTCGCTGCACGACCGCGCGACGCGCGACGACGGCGGGCTGGACAAGCAGTTGGGCAAGGACGCGTTCGAGTTGCTGCGCGACCGGCTGGTGGACCTGCAGGAAAACCTCTACGCCGAGCAGAAGCGAGCCCTGCTGGTCGTCCTCCAGGCCATGGACGCGGGCGGGAAGGATTCGACACTCAAAGCGGTCTTCGGCCCCGTCGACCCCGCGGGCTGCCGGGTCAAAGGCTTTAAGAAACCCAACGACGAAGAGCTCGCCCACGACTACCTCTGGCGGGTCCACCACTGGCTGCCCAAGCGCGGGTACATCGGCGTCTTTAACCGCAGCCACTACGAAGACGCCGTCACCGTCGCGGTCAAGAGCCTCGCGCCCAAGAAGGTCTGGTCCAGACGCGTCGGCCACATCAATGATTTCGAGCGCATGCTTGCCGACGAGGGCACGACCACCGTCAAGTTCTTCCTGCACATCAGCAAGGGCTACCAGAAGGAGCGCCTGCAACGCCGGCTCGACCGGCCGGACAAGCACTGGAAGTTCAACGTCGCGGACCTCGACGAGCGCGCCCGGTGGGAGCAGTACCAGGAGCGTTACAGCGAGGTGCTGGGCCAGACCAGCCATAAGCATGCGCCGTGGTACGTCGTCCCGGCCGAGCGGCGGTGGTACCGCAACCTGCTGATCACGAAAGTCCTGGTGGACACGCTCGAAGCGATGGACCCCAGGCCGCCCAAGGCGGATTTTGATCCGAGTGCGATTGTGATCGAGTAGGTCGAAAGAACCGTGTCGCGGGTGACGCGCAGCGTCCCGTGCAAATCATCTGTCACGGTTCGACCGGGACGCTGCGCGTCACCCGCGGCACGAAGTCCTCAGTGCTCGTGCTGCTCGTAGTGTTGCTTGAGCAGGTCTTCCTGTAGCGGGTCGGTCAGGTCATGGATGACGGCGTGGACGTGGTTGCGGCCCTGGCAGGAGTATTCGATGACAAAATTCCCACTCAGACTCATAATCCGGTAGTAGAACACACCGTCTGTATCGATCGGCCCCGCCCATGCGATGCGGAACAATTCAGGCCAATCACCTCCCACCAGGACGCGAGAAACCAGTTCTGCACGGTGCCTTTGTTCTAGCGCATCCCAATACGTCCCAGCGAGCTTTAAGAGCGCCAACTGCTGCTCTGTATTGAGTTCGCTAGAAGAGATGCCAACGAGTTCCTTCAATGCGCTCTCCCGGCCCGGCCCGGTGATCACATCCCTGGGCTTCTCGCCGAGCATCATCTTCTCCCGCTGCTCTTCGGTCATCGACTTGGCCAATTCAACGGCCAGGTTGTGCGCGTCCGCCAGCACGCGTTTGCCCGCCAGCGGCCCGTCTTGCACGACCGCGGGGCTGGTGCCGAAGAACATCGGCGTCACGCCGATGCCCTCGGGCGTGTACGTCAGGTTGATCGACAGGTGGTGGCCTTCGAGCCGCCAGCCCCATGCGGCGGTTACGTCGGCCGGGTCGCCGAAGATCACCAGCGCGTACCTGCCCGGGTCGCGCATCGTGCTGCGGTTGCTCATCTCATAGAGCAGCATCTCCAGCCAGATGATGTCGGTCGCCTTGAGGTAGCCCGAGTCGGACAGCGCGGTCTGCATCAGTTGGTGAACACGTGTTTTCTGTTGGGTGTCCAGGTCGCCGAGCAGGACGCCCTGCCGCTTGCGGGGGACGAAGTGCCAGTCCTTGCGGAGCGGGTCGTTGATCGGTCGCACGGCCTGCTCCCGCTGGTCATCGGTGAGCGAGGCGAGGACCGCCTGTGCCGCGGCCCGTGTGCGCTGGGATACCTGTTGGGCGGGCATCCGGTCCGCCTCGGCCTGCGCCGAGACCAGCACCAGCGACGTGCGCTGCTGGCAGCCGGGCAGGACGAGGACCATGGCCAATACAGTGACGGCGACAAGGGTGGGCTTCTTCATGCACAACAAGATACCCGCAGGGCCTTGTAGCAGGAACCAAGGAAACAAGCCCGCAGCCAATTAAGCCGCGGGCTTGCATCCTCGTTCCGGGAGGAAGCTTGATTGCTCTGTCGCTTAGCGGCGGCGGCGTAGCATGCAGAGGCCGCCGATGGCCATCAGGGCCAGTGAGGTCGGCTCGGGCACGACGCCCTCGATTTCGACGACCAGGTCGTTGTAATCAAAGTCGTGGCGGGGGGCGCCGTCGAGCAGGTCTTCGAAGAAGAGGAAGTACTTGACTTGCTCTTCGCCGCCCTCGCCGGCGGTGCCGACGTAGCGGTAGGTCACGACGTGGTCCAGGCCGTCGCCGTTGAGCGTCGGGTCGGTGAAGACGTCGGAGGTCAGGAACTCGTCGCCGAACCGGCCGAAGACGACCGAGCCGTCGCCGACGACATCGCTTAGCGAGCCGCTGGCGTCGTCGCCTTCGCCCTCAACGTTCAGGAGGCTGCCGTCATCCGAGGTGCCAAACATCTGCCAGGCCTTGGCCCAGACCGCGTGGGCCTCGGCGCTCCAGCTGATGAAGTTGTAGACCTGGTCATCGTTGTCATCGACGCGGACCAGATCGATAGAGCCGTCGGTGAAGCCGTTGTCGCCGTCTGAACTGAAGTCGCCGCCGAAGATGTCTTCGAAGATCTCTTCGTGGCTCTTTTCACCATCAGCAGGCTCCTGAACCTCGGTAATGGTCCCGGCCTGGGCACCAACAGCGAGGAGGCCTGCGGCGGTGAGCATCGTTGCAGTCTTGATCTTCATGGTCATCCCTTTTCCTCCAGGACGAGTCCCGGCATTGAGTCGTGGTGGCCGCATGAACGTCACGTCAGCCACCTTAAATGCTAGCTTGTGATAGGTACTTATTTGGAAGTACCCACATGGAGTAATATACACTGGGCAGGCTCTGAGTCAAGGGCCAAGGCAGTTTCAAGGCAAAAAATCGCAAATCGCTAACAAAGGCATCAAAACGCTGTTCACACGCAATGAACGACGTTTTCAGCCTGTCACCAGCGCTGCATGTACCGGCTTTGTTTGGTTTGGTTGGATTTTTTTATCGGGCACGCCCTAACCATACACCGCTAACCTCTTAAGGGAGATGTACAGAAACTAAAACAGGCCCGCAGCGGAGGGCTGCGGGCCTGGGAAAGATCGGGGGCGTGGGCCTGGCGGGCCGGCTACGCGTCCGCGGCCATCTTCTGGGCCTTGGCGCGGGCATCGTCGAGCGTGCCGACATACATGAAGGCCGATTCGGGCAGGTCGTCGCCCTCGCCGGCACAGAGCCGCTCGAAGGAGTCGATCGTCTCTTCCAGCGTCGAGTCCACGCCCGGGAATCCGGTGAAGACCTCCGCGACGTGGAACGGCTGAGACAGGAACCGCTCGATCTTGCGGGCCCGGCTGACGATCAGCTTGTCCTCTTCGCTCAGTTCATCGACACCCAGGATGGCGATGATGTCCTGCAGCGACTTGTACCGCTGTAGGATCGACTGGACCTGGCGGGCGCAGGCGTAGTGCCGCTCGCCGAGCACGCCGGGGTCGAGGATCGTCGAGGTGGACGCCAGCGGGTCGATCGCGGGGAAGATGCCCTTCTCGGCGATGCCACGGGCCAGGACGACGAACGCGTCCAGGTGGCTGAACGCCGTGGCGGGCGCGGGGTCGGTCAGGTCGTCCGCGGGGACGTAGATGGCCTGAACCGAAGTAATCGCGCCCTTGTCGGTCGAGGTGATGCGCTCCTGGAGTTCGCCCATCTCGGTAGAGAGCGTCGGCTGGTAGCCGACCGCCGAGGGCATCCGGCCGAGCAGCGCGGACACTTCCGAACCGGCTTGCGTAAAGCGGAACACATTATCAACGAAAATAAGGGTTTCCTTGCCCGACTCGTCGCGGAAGTTCTCCGCCATGGTCAGGCCCGACAGCGCGACACGCAGGCGCGCGCCCGGCGGCTCGTTCATCTGGCCGAACACCATCGCGACCTTATCAAGCACGCGGGCTTCGTTGCCGTCCGCGTCGGTGTAGACCGACTCGGCCATCTCGCCCCAGAGGTCGTTGCCCTCGCGGGTGCGTTCGCCGACGCCACAGAAAACGGAGTAGCCACCGAAGTTCTTGGCGACACGGGCGATCATCTCCTGGATGATGACGGTCTTGCCGACGCCAGCCCCGCCGAACAGCCCGATCTTGCCGCCGCGGACGAACGGGCAGAGCAGGTCAACGACCTTGATGCCGGTCTCGAGGATCTCGGTCTTGGGCGAGAGCTGGGCAAACGCCGGGGGCTTGCGGTGGATGGGGCTGCGGCGGTCGGTGCCGACCTCGCCGGCCTCGTCGATCGGGTTGCCCAGCAGGTTGAAGACCCGGCCGAGCACCTCTTCACCGACGGGAACCGACACGGGTGCGCCGGTGTCGGTGACGCTCGCGCCGCGGGTCAGGCCGTCGGTCGAGCCGAGGGCGACGGCGCGGACCTGGCCGCCGCCGAGGTGCTGCTGGACCTCGCCGACGAGCTTGACGGTGTCGTCGCCGACCTGGTAGCTGATGTCCAGGGCGTTGTAGATGTCCGGGAGCGAGTCTTCAGGGAACTGGGCGTCAAAGGTCGAGCCGATGACCTGGGAGATCGTGCCGTTTGCCATTTTTGAGGGTCCGGGGTCCGGGGTCTGGGGTCTGGGGTCTGGGGTCTGGGGTCTGGGGTCTGGGGTCTGGGGTCCTAGTAAATGAAGCGCCGCCGCTTGCGGCGATTCGGGCCGCGGAGTGTAGTTCTCAAAAAAAATCACTGCAACCCAAATATATATCTTGACGATATATGTTTCATTGATATATTGGAACACGATATGCCAGACCCCCTCGACAAATCCCAGCGCGACCTGTTCCGCGGCTCGTTGGATGTGATGGTCCTCGCCGTCCTCGCCGACGGCCGGCAGTACGGCTACGCCATCCAGAAGCAGCTCAAGCACCACTCGGGCCAGACCATCCAGGCCGGCTCGCTGTACCCGCTGCTGCACCGGCTGGAGTCCGAGGGCTTGATCGTCGCGACCTGGGACAAGAGCTCGGCCCGCGAACGCAAGTGGTACGAGTTGACCCCGGCGGGCGAGAAGAAGCTGCGCAAGACCGCCGCGGACTGGCAGGCTTATATCGCGCGGCTGCAAGGGCTGGTGCTGCCGGCGGTCCGGCGGGTCGCGGCACAAAACTGAACGAAACGGGGGACCCCCATGCCCGAAGACGAATTCGAACGCTACCTCACTTTGCTGGCCCGGACACTGCGCCTCAGCGACGCCCAGCGCGACGCGATCGCGGCGGAACTGCGTGACCACATGGAGGCCCGCCTGGGTGAGCTGACGCTGCAGGGCGTCGAGCGTGAAGAGGCCATCGAGACCGCGCTCGCCGAGTTCGGCGACGCCAGCGGATTAGCTAAGGACCTGACCCGGACCAACCCCGAGCGGATACGAACAAGGAGACACTTCATGCAAACGACATTTGGAACGATCGCCGCCTGTGCCGCCGTGACCTTCGCGGTCATGCTGCTGGTCCCGAACAACAAGAGCGGCCAGCCCAACCAGCCCGCCGCGGTCGCGCAGGATGGCGACGCGTTCGGCGAGTTTGACTCACGCCCGGGCAGGGGCGGGTTCGGCGGCTTTGACGATCCTGTTGGAGACGAGTTCGGCGGCGGTGGCGAGTTCGGCGGCGGCTTCGGCCCAGGCGCGGCCCCACAGCCGCGGCTCGAGCTCGCGATCCACGTCGTGGACTGCACCGAGATCCTCCGGGCCGACCGCAACCGCGGGGACCTGCTGGACCGCACCGCGGCGCTGGCCAACGCCGTCGAGCAGACCGTCGCGACCGTCAACACGAAGGGCAACCGGGCGATCCGCGTCCAGCCGTTCGAGGAGTTTTTGATCATCACCGCGACGGAAGAGGCCCACAACGAAGCGCGAAAACTGCTCGATCAGATCAGCGACCATGTCGAACGACGCACCGCGATCCAGAACGAGCGGGAACGCGAGTTAGAGATGCAGCGTCGTGAGCGGTTGGCGGAGCGTGCCGAGCTGGAGCAGGCGAAAAACGCGATGATGGCGGAGATCCAAGCGATCTCAGCAAAGATCGGCTCGACCCGCCAGCAGCTCGACGCCCTGACCGCAGAACAGAACGCCCTGCTGCTGAAACACGGCGAGGATCACGCCACCGTCCGCACGCTCGCAGAACAGATCGCGGCCACCAAAGAGAAGATCATCGAGCAGGAAAGACGGCGGGAGGAGTATAAACGCCGCGCGAATGAGCTCGGACGCCGCGTGCATGAGTTCTAACACCGCGCGAATCTGGTCTCCCTACGCTGATTCGTCCCTGACGAATGACAGAAACCGAATGAACCCACCAGGCCCGCCGGCCCCTACATCGGCGGGCCTTTTCAATTCCTATCCGGAGAACCGCCATGCGTTTGACCCGAACCCGCGGCGTGGAAAACCATAGACTCCGATCAAGAGACGATGTAGAGTAAAGATGTCGTCGGCCCACTCAGGGCTCATCCATGGGGATACAAGATGAAGACTCATATTGCTTGGTTTTTGACACTACTGCTGCTTTGCGTTGTGCAGATCGGGTGCGGCGGTCAATCACAGAAGGTCGAATCGTCAAGCGCGGCCGCCGACACGCCGCCCAGCACGCCAGCGGACGCGTCCGCGGAAGAAGTGGAAACAGACACGTCGGTCATCGTCTTAAAGCCGCTTGACTCGGAAACCCTGGACGCATCCGCCACCCACACATTCCCGGACGGCACCCATTTCCGGTACCCCAAAGACTTCCTCACCGGGGGGAGCGGCGCCGAGCTTGCGATTCACAGCCACACTGCCCCGGAGCTCGCCTACGTCGCGCAGCTCCCGGCCGAGGGCGAGACCGACCCGGCGGCCGACTGGATCCTGGCGCGGCACGACGAGTTGGTCGCCACACACAGCTTCTTCGACCGCGGCTTTGAGCGCAGCCAGATCGTCAGGGCACAAACGCCCAGCGCCTCCTTCGCCAACTTCACCTGCAAGCTCGTGAAGCGCGACGGCCTTGTCTATCACAGCAAGCACTCGGTCACGATCCTCAACGACCGCGTCTATTTCATCTGGTCGCTGGACCGCAAGCCCCGGGGGATCGAGGGGGACAACTCGCCTATCTATTCATTGGGTCAGTCAGCGGCCGGGCTGGTTGATCGGCGGCCCGACCTGGTACGCATGATCGCCACGACGATCGCGGCGGGCGAGCCGCAGCCGCACGCGTTCGTCAACAGCCAGCACAAGCTCGCGCGGACCTTCGTCGGCGGGGACCTGGACCGGCCCCACCACAGCAACCGCCGACCCCGGTACCTGGCCTACAGCCTGCACCCCGACGGCACGCTCTGCATCGGAGAGCCGGCCGGGCTGCAGGCACGCTCGGGCGAAGAGGACCCGGCCCTGGTGCTGATCCCGAAAGAAGGCAGCGATGCCGAGGCCCCGACCGGCCGGTGGTCGGAGCAGGACGGCCGGCTCACGCTGGTCTGGGGCAACCGCAGCCGGACTTACGACATCCAACTGCTAGAGCACGATGGCGAGCAGGTGCTGATCTTCCCCGACATCTCCGGCAGCAGCCGCCAGCCCTTCGTCCTGCGAGAGCACAAGCCGCTGGTCTGGTTCCATGGCGACCCCGGCGCACCGATGGTGATCGAGGAGGTCGCGGAGCAGTCGTCAGACACGCCGATGACCGTGCCGGTCGTGGACCCGACCCTGACCAGTCCGACGCCGACCGTAACGAACACACCGATCCCGACGCAGCTCATGGGCCTGACCTTCCAGGGGGGCAACGCGGATGAGGCGCAGGACAACAGCGCGACGGTGTTCGGCTCGAAGACCAACGCTTCGAAGATCGTCTACCTCATCGACGCCTCGGGCTCGATGGTCGATCTGCTGCCGTTTGTGGTCAGGGAAGTCAAGAACTCTGTCGGCCGATTGGATGCAGAGCAGAACGTGACGGTCATACTCTTCAGCGGCAAAGGCGTCTACGAGGTGCCCGGAGGTGGCGGTGTCAAGGGGCTGCGCCCGGCCGGGGTTAAGTTCAAGGAGGATATCGAGGCGTGGCTCTCGATCAAGAACCACAAGTACGAGGCCGGCGGGCCGGGGAGCAAGCACGTCGAAGCCGCGATCAAACGCGCCCTGCTCTACAAACCCGAGGTCGTCTTCCTGCTTTCGGACAACCCGATCGGCGGCGGGCGGGGCAAGACCCAGCACGACGTGATGCAGGAAGACTTCATAAAGATGATCCAACAGGCGAACTCGGCCGACCCGCCCGCTAAGTTCAACACCCTGCACTTCCTGTACCCGGATCCGCTGACCGATGCCGGCCTGACGGGCACGCTGCAGCTGCTCGCGGAGGAGACGGGCGGGGACTACAAGTACATCAGCGCCCGGGAGCTGAACCTGGAGTAACGGGCCCGACCGGCCGGACACGATCCAATCCGACAAACCGTTGAACCCTCCAGGCCCGCCGGCCCCTACATCGGCGGGCCTTTTCAATTCCTGTCCGGAGAACCGCCATGCGTTTGACCCGAACCCTGACCGTGTTGCTCACGCTGAGCCTGCTGTGGCTGTGCGCCTGTGCGGAGGAGGACTACGGCGCAAAACTCGCCGAATCAGCCGACGCCCCCGCCGACTACGCCGTCACGCAACCGGCGGCTGAATCAGGCACACCGGCGATCAACTCCGTCGCGCTCGACGAGGGCCGGGCCGGGCCGCCAGCCGCGGTGGACCCTTCGACGATCAAGGTCGATGCCCGCAAGATCATCTATACCGCCGAGATCAGCCTCGTCGTCGATGACTTCGCCGGCGTCCCCGCTTCCGTCAGTGCGCTCGCCAAGCAGCACGGCGGGTTCGTCGCCGGCTCCAGCATCCGCGGCAGCGACGGCGAGCCGAGGCGCGGCGACTGGACCTTGCGCATCCCGTCCGCGCGCTACGACGCCTTCGTCAACGGCGCCGAGGCGCTCGGCCAGGTCCGCTCGATCAACAGCGACAGCCAGGAGGTCACCGCGGAGTACATCGATCTCGAAGCGCGCGTCCGCAACCTCACCGCCGAGGAGCAGCGCCTGCACAAGCACCTCAATGAGAACACGCGTTCGCTCAAGGACATCCTCGAGGTCGAGCGTGAGATCGCGCGTGTACGCGGCGAGGCCGAGCGGATCGAGGGCCGGCTGAACGTGCTCAAGGACCTGACCGCGCTGTCCACGGTGACGCTGTCGGTCGAGGAGATCAAGGACTTCGTGCCCCCGCCGACCGAGGAGCCGGGCTACACGACACAGGTCGCGCGCGCCTGGTCCGGATCGATCGACGCGGTCGGCGGGTTCCTCACCAGCCTGTCGCTGTTCGTCGTCGGCTTGACGCCCTGGCTGGTCGTAATCGTGCCGGCGGGCTTGATCGCGCTGATCGTCGGCAAGCGCCTCCGCCGATCGGTGCGGCAGACCAAGCAAGTACGTGTTTCTGCTGGCGCCTGAGCATGTGCAAACCCATCACCGGCCGCTTCGCTTGTAATACGGCGGGCGGTCAAACGCATCGCCCTCGCCGACGACACGCGGGTCGCCGGTGTCGTTGAGCACCCGCATGAGCTGCGCGCTGAGCTCCTCTTTGATCTGGGCGTGCTCAGCTTTGAGCGGCAGCTGCGCGAGGTTGATCATCTGATCGGCATCGTTCTTGAGGTCGTACAGCTCCTCGGCCGGGCGCTTGCCCCAGGCCCAATCGACATACCGCGCGATCGCCGGGTCGTCCTGGTTGTCGGTGAACCACTGCTTGGTCGGCCCGCCGTCGAAGTCGCCGTGCGTCTTGGCGGCCGGGCTCAGCGGCGGCTCGAGCTGCGGCCAGCGGTCGGGCTTGAAGTTGCGGATATAAAGATAGTCCTTCGTGCGGATCGCCCGCGCGGGATAGGGCAGGTGGTTTGGGCGGCCCTGGTAGTGATGGCGCTCCCGACCGGTGATGATGGAGTCATTGCCAAGCGGTGTAAAACCCTTCGCCCCGCCGTCTTTCAGGATCGGCAGCAGCGACCGGCCGTCCATCTGCCTGTGCACCGCCAGGCCCGCGGCTTCGAGGAACGTCGGGGCGAGGTCGATCGTCGAGGTCGGGTTGTCGATGCGCCGGCCCGGCCCCGCGATGCCGCTCGGCCAGTGGATCAGCAGCGGGACCTGCGTGCCGAAGTTGACCAGGTTGGTCTTGCCGCGCGGGAAGCCGGGCGCACCGTGGTCGCCGGACACAACGATGATCGTGTTGTCCAGCAGGCCGCGCTGTTTGAGTTCATCAACGATCACGCCCAGCTGCTGGTCGAACGCCTTGCACTCGCCGAGGTAGTCCGCCATGTCCTCGCGGATGGCCGGGACATCCGGGACAAACGCGGGCATCTTGCCTTTGAGTGCGTCGGGGTCGATGCCCCACAGCTGCTTGCCCGAGCCCCGGGTCCAGGCGCGGTGCGGGTTGGTCGGGCTGAAGTACCAGCAGAAGGGCTGGCCGTCCTGCCTCGCATCGAGGAACGATCGCATGTTGCCGCGGACCTCGTCGAGCAGCTTCTGCTCGGCGCTTTCGCGTTCTTCGGGCGTGTTGAACTTCGAGACGAATTGCGAGAAGCCGTTGACCCGCCGGCCGGCCTGGTTGTACTGGTGCTTGCTGTCAACAAACAGGTGCATCGACACGTGGGTCTTGTAGGTCACGCCGGTGTGATAGCCGGCGGCATCGAGAATCGTGTGATAGCTCTCGAGTTGTTTGACCGGGTCCGGGTCGTCGCCGACCCACGGGCTGTGGAGCTGGCTGCCGCTGCCGTTGCGGTAGAAGTGCCTGCCGGTGAGGACCGCCGTGCGTGAGGGCGTGCAGGACGGGCAGCTCACGTGCGCGTCCCAGAAGAGCACGCCGTTTTTTGCGAGCGCGTCGAAGTGCGGCGTCTCGAACGCGTCATTGATCGTCGGCCGGTCCGCCTCGCGGTAGGCGCTGGCGTATCGGCCCCAGTCGTCGGCAAAGGCGAAGACGATGTTCGGCCGATCGTCCGCGGCCGCCGCCGGGATAGGGGCGAACATGGCAGTCAGTAACGTGACAAGCAAGGCCGGCAGGATTCGACGCATCGCGGGTCTCCGGATGAATTGGGGAAACAGAAGGCATGAGCTTAGCTTACGGACGCCTATGAAATGAACCTGTTTCGCCGGGCACAGCCGTGATATACTGGCCTGCCAAGGAACAGCATTTCTCTGACGCATGGAGGCGTCCCGTGGACCAGCCCGCCGACACAACCCCGCCGACCGCACCCATGACTCCCATCGATATCGATGCGGACGCGGTCCCCGAGCCGGCGTGGGTCGAGCAGCAGCGCTCGGCTGAAGTCACACCTGCGCCGACGCCCGCAGGTGTGCCCAACCAGCACGCCCCGGTCATCCCACCGATCCAGGCCGATCCTGTTGAGGCAGACGCGCTGGAAGCCGCGCCTATCGAACAAGCCGAGCCAGGCGAAGAAGCCGACGACGGTGCTGAAGTTCCGTCCACCCCCACCCTGCCGACGCTCGGCCCGCTGCCCGCGCCGCCATCGACCCGGCAGATCGCGCTGATCAACCAGAAAGGCGGGGTCGGCAAGACCACCACGACCGTCAACCTCGGCGCCGCGCTCGCCGCGTCGGGCCTGCGCGTCCTGATGATCGACCTGGACCCGCAGGCGCACCTGACGCTTTCGCTGGGCCTGGACCCCGAAACGCTCGACCTGTCGATCTACGATCTGCTGATCGAGAGCGATGTCAGCGCGGCACAAGTCGTGCGTACCGTTGACGGCTGCGAGCGCCTCGGCGTCCTCCCGGCCGACACGAACCTCGCGGGGATCGAGAGCGAGCTGGCCGAGCAGGTCAAGACCGGGCTGGCGCAGACGCTGCTGCGCAACAAGTGCGCCGAGCTGATCGAGCAGTTTGATTACGTGCTGATCGACTGCCCGCCTTCTCTGGGGTTGCTCACGATCAACGGGCTGACGTGCGCCCAGGAGATCGTCGTGCCGATGCAGGCGCACTTCCTCGCGTTGCAGGGGATGGGCAAGCTGTTCGAGACGATCAACATGATCCGCCAGGGCATCAACCCCGCGCTCACCGTGTCCGGCGTCGTGCTGTGCATGCACGAGGCGAACACGATCCTCGCGAGCGATGTTGTCGCGGACGTCGAGGGCTTCTTCGAAGAGGCGAAGGGCACGGCGCTGCCCTGGGCCGACGCGGTGGTCTACCAGCCGCCGATCCGGCGGAACATCAAGCTCGCCGAGGCCCCGAGCTTCGGGCAGAGCGTGCTGACCTACGCGTCGGACTCCAACGGTGCGAAGGACTACGCGCGGCTGGCGAAGTCGGTGGCGACGGCTACCGCCTGACTCACCACTCACCATCCAGCATCTTCGCAATCGCGTAAGCGACGCCGTGCTCGTCGTTGCGGAGCGTGTGGTAGTGAGCCGCGTCCTTGATCGCCGGGATCGCGTTGCCCATCGCCACCGCGCAGCCGGCGCGCTCGAACATCGGCGCGTCGTTGATCTGGTCGCCGATGACCGCGACCTGGTCCGCGGTGATGCCGTGCTGCTCGGCGACCCACGCGATCCCGCGCCACTTGGTCACGCCCGCGGCGAAGCACTCGATGATGTGGATCGGCTCGTCCTCGCTGGTGTCCTGCACCGCCTCGAACGCGTGCGCCTCGACCCGGCCCGGCAGCGAGGCAAGGATCGCTTCCACAGACCGCGCCGCCTCGCCCGGCGACGTCAGCGCTCCGGCCCGGACAACGTGCCTAAGCACCGTCTCGTCCAGCTCAGGCCGCACCGCCCAGCGCAGCTGGTTACGCTCAAACCACCACCGCGTGTTGGCGCTGGGCTCGTCCCGGCCGGTAACGATGTACTCGTAGCCGGTCGCGTCCGGGTCGGTAT
>JANQKT010000207.1 GCA_028280965.1 Phycisphaeraceae bacterium | reverse complement strand
GACGCGGCGGCTGGTCTACGGACGCGTCGCCTTGCAGGCGGCGGCTAACACGGCCGGCATGGATTGATAGGTGTTAACTCAACCCGCGCAGCCGCACCGCGACCACGGTCATGTCGTCGCCGGTCGCGGTGCCGGCGGCCAGCTGCTTGGCCCAGGCGCGGATGCCGGCGACCGTGTCCTGCGCCGGGCCGGTCGATGCCTGCGCCGCCGCGTCGCGCACGCCCTCCATCCCGGGCATCGCGCCCGTCGGCGTCGCCAGCTCGCTCAGGCCGTCGGAGTAGACGACCGCGCGCTGGCCCGGGCCCAGACGCGCTGCGCTGACCGCGTAGTCCTGCTCGATCACGCCGAAGGGCGTGAACGATTCGCCGTCGAATTCATCGGCCGCCCCGCTGTCGTCGGCGAGGATCGGCGGCATGTGGCCGGCGTTGAGGACCTCGATCTCGCCGGTCTTGGGATCGATCAAGATCAGCACACCGGTCGCGAACGCGCCGACGGGCGCGTAATCGATCAGGTACCGGTTCACACGGTTCGCGATCTCGACCAGCCCGCCGCCGGCGTCCGCGACGGTGTGCACCAGCGTGTGCAGGCTCGACGACAGCATCGCCGCCGGCATGCCCTTGCCCGACACGTCCGCGAGCGCGATCAGCACCCGGCCGTCGGGCTGCACGATGACGTCCGCGTAGTCCCCGCCGACCTCGTAGCACGGGTCAAACCCGATCGCGACATCGACCGGCAGGCCGCCGAGCGCCTTGGGGATCAGCCCGAGCTGGATCTCGCGCGCGTTGTTGAGCTCGCGGTCGATCCGCGCCCGGCCGACCAGCCGCTGCATCGCGTCCGCGTGGCGGTAGTGGCTGATCACCAGCTGCAGCAGGCTCTGCCAGTACGCATCGACCGAGTCGGCGGCGTAGAGCACATACAGCAGCGCGCTGCCCGGGCCCTCGAGCATCGGGCAGGCGAACGCCGACAGCGGCCCGCTCTCGGCGATCGACAGCATCGGCTGGCTCATCGTCTGCATCGGCGAGGTCGCCAGGAACATCGGCTTGCGGTCGGTCAGCACCTTGCGCAGCAGCGTGCGCGACAGGTACGGCCGGTCCTCGGCGTCGGGCGGGCAGGCGAGCAGCACGTGCACCGCGCCGGGGTCCGGTTCGTCCTCGCGCACGCCCAGCACCGCGCAGTACGACACCAGCCGGCTCTGGCCGTAGACGAACCGGCAGACCGCCTGCATCCGCCCGGCCGCGTCGTCGGTCTCGGCCAGCGACAGGCTCAGCGCGTTGAGGCTGTCCAGCACCGACAGGTCGATGCCCGACACCGCCTGCACTGCCGGCTGGATCGTCGTGTAGCCCTCATCGAACACCGGCGCGACCAGCCGCTGCATCGTTGAAGCACCGACCGACTCGGTCGGCGGCTCGGGCGTCGGCTGGACCCAAAGATCGAACGGCCCGAGCTGGATCAGCTGGCGGTCGTGCAACTCGGTCGGCCGATCGATCGCGCGTCCATCGACCCACGTGCCGTTGCGGCTGCCCAGGTCGCTGATCCGCCAGGCCGAGCCGGCGCCGTACTCGAGCCGGGCGTGCAGGCGGGAGATGTGCTCGTGCTCGAGCCGGATGTCCGCCGAGGCCGAGCGTCCGATGCTGTACGCCGAGCCCGGGTCGAGCGCGCGCGGCGCGGTGTTGCCGTCGGCACTGCGGATCATGAGGTAGCGTTCAGGCATCGGGAATCACCGACAGCAGATGGGACAGATCGGGGGCGGCCAGCGCCAGCCCGAACCATCCTAACGCGCCTACTTGATCGGTTTGATCCGGATCGCGCGGAACGCCACCGGGTCGTTGTGCCCGCAGAAGCCGAAGTGGCCGGCGGTCTGGCTGGCCGAAGGGTGGTCGGGTTTGGCCTGCTTGAGCTTCACATCGAGGATGCGGTAGCCGTTGAGGTCCACCGTGATGTGGTCGCCGACCACGCGGACCTCCTGATAGTTCCACTGGCCGACCGGGCGGAGGTAGCCGCGGAGCGCGGGCTTGATCTCGTACGCGCTGCCGTGGTACTGGTAGTCCTTCAGCTTGGCGTACTTGGGGTGCGTGTTGTCCAGGACCTGCAGCTCGAGCGCCGCGCCCGCGGGGTTGACCTGGGCGTTGGGCGTGCGGATCGCCAGGCCGTTGTTGCCGCCCGGCGGGAGCTTGAACTCCAGCCGCACCGCGAAGTCGCTGTACTGATCCTCCGTGATCAGGTTGCCGCCGCGGCCCTGCTTGCACCGGATCGCGCCGTCCACCACTTCGTAGTCGCCGGTCGCGCCGGTCCAGCCTTTTAGGTCCTTGCCGTTGAACTTCGGCGTGTACGCCTTATCGTCGCCGGTGATCTCGGCGAGCAGTTCGTTCGCTTCCTCGGCGGGGACCTCACGGACGAACAGGTTGCGGAAGTACGTCTCGTCGCCGTGCGTCTGCAGGTGGATCCGCCCGGTCATGGGCACGGGCTGCTTGCGGTTGAAAAAGTTGTCGAGCGGGGCGTTATCAACGACCGTCTTGCCGTTGAGCACGACGGTGACGTACGGCCCGACCATGCGGACGTACATGCGGTTCCACTCGCCGATCGGCTTGTCCGCGAGCTCGCTAGGGTGCTTGCCTTTGCCGCCGTTGTTCCACAGCCCGCCCGAGCCCTTGTCCGAGCCGTGCTTGTGAGCGGCCTCGTTGGTCGGGTCCCAGAGCTGGACCTGCGGGACATCGCGGAGGTAGATGCCCGAGTCGCCGTTCTTGGTGAGCTTCCAATCGACCCAGAGCTCAAAGTCGCCGTACTCGCGCTCGGTGACCAGGTGCGGGCCCTTGCCGTCGCTGACCAGCACGATGCCATCCGTCGACCAGTGCTTGAGGACCTCCTGGTCCCACTTGGCCTGCTGCTCGGCGGAGATCTTGGCGGGGTCGATCGTCGTGCCGCCGACCCAGCCGGTCAGGTCCTCGCCGTTAAAGAGCGCGCTAAAGCCCTCGGGCGGCTGGTTGTTGTCCTGCGCCTGGCCGGGCAGGGCGAGCAGCAGGCAGGCGAGGGCGGGCATCAACAAGCGGTGGAGGTGGTGTGTCATCGTTGTTTTCATCGGGGTTCTGTGGGTCATGTCGGGCCCATCATGTTAACGCGGGATCACACTGGGCCGAAACGCTCGATCAGATGACGCGTGGCATGTGGCACGGTTACTGCCGGGGGCCGCCGGGCGGTTCGGCCCGGGCCGGCGACGTGATCTTGCGCACGGCCGCTGTATCCTGCGCGGTGACCTGTAACAATCAGGGCGGATCGGCGAGTCTTTTATAAGAAACAGCCAACCCACCCGACCGAGGACCGCGATGCGACACACCGCCCGAATGAACCCGCCCTGGCCCGCCCTGCTGCTGATGCTGGGGATCGCGCTCGCTTTGCCCCACCAGCCCGCTCTGGCCGGGGAGGACCGGCCCAACGTCGTGCTGATCGTGATCGACGACCTGGGCTACGCGGACTTCGGGACTTCCCCCCACGCGCCCGACGATGTCAAGGCCCTGGGCACGCCGGCGATGGACCGGCTCGCGGCGAGCGGCACGCTGCTGACCGAGGCCTACGCGACCTCGCCGATCTGCTCGCCCTCGCGCGCCGGGCTGATCACCGGGCGTTACCAGCAGCGCTGGGGCAACTACTGGTACAGCGAGGGCGGTCTGCCTAACGACCAGACCACGCTCGCCCAGCACCTCAAGCCGCTGGGCTACGACACGATGAAGGTCGGCAAGACCCACCTGGGCGGCGGGCCGGCCCAGCACCCGCTGGACCACGGCTACGACCGGTTCTTCGGCTTCATCCACCACACCTGGGACTACATCCGCCTGAGCCGGCGCGACCTCGACGCGTACCTCGATCGTGTCAACGGCCAGCGCGGCCGGCTGGGCATCCTCTGCGTCGGACCGCTGATGCGCGACCGCAAGCCCGAGTCGGTCGACGACCCGGGCGCGTTCACAACAGAGCTGTTTACCGACGAGGCGATCGCGTTCATCGAAGAGGACCGCGGCGATCGGCCGTACCTGCTGCACCTGTCGTACAACGCGATGCATATGCCCACCTACGTCTGCGACCCGGACTACGCGAAAAAGCTCGGCGTTGAGCAGCCGCCCTGGGACCGCGACGCGAAGCAGTGGGAATTCCCCTTCTGGGAGCCGAACGACATCCCCTGGCAGCAGTGGCACAGGAAGTGGGGCCACCTCGGTGAGATCGACCCGCAGGGGCGCAAACGCTACCTCTCGCACCTGCTCGCGCTGGACGACAATCTCGGCCGGCTGCTGGACGCGATCGACAAGACCGGCGAGAAGGACAATACCATCGTTGTCTTCGTCTCAGACAACGGCGGGACGATCAACACCTACGCCAACAACGGACCGCTGAACGGGTGGAAGTTCATGTTCGGCGAGGGCGGGCTGCGCATCCCGATGATCATCGCCGCGCCCGGTCGGCTGCCCGGCGGCCGGCAGCTCGCCGGCGTGACCTCGGCGATGGACGTCGTGCCGACCGTACTCGACCTTGTTCACGCCGGCCTGCCCGACAACCTCGACGGCAAATCACTGGTCGGCAAGATCAAGTCGGCGAGCGAGGCGGACGCGCACGACATGCTGTGCTGGTCCAACGGCCGGGGCGCGCGGGTCATCCGCATGGGCGATTGGAAGCTCGCGGTCGGCTGCGCGTGGACGCACTCGGCGTTTGTGATCAACGACGAAGGCCTGGCCGAGCCCGCCGAGCAGGACTACGCCTACCCCGGCGGGACGGTGCTGTTCAACCTCAAAGACGACCTGGGCGAGACGGCCGACCGCGCCGCCGACCACCCCGACCGCGTCGCCGAGTTGAAGGCGGCGTATCGGGCCTGGCGTGAAACGATGTCCGGCCCGCGGACGGGCAATGGGAAGCTGAAGAAGAAGTAAGTACACCTGATGGACATCAGCCGTTTGTTACAGGTTCCCTTCTTTCTGGTACTGATTCAGCCGGTAATACAGTGTGCGCAGGCTGATGCCCAAAGCCTCGGCGGTCTCGCGTCGGTTGCCGTCATGACGCGCGAGCGTGTCGAGGATGTGCCGGCGTTCGAGCGCTTCGAGCGACTCGCCGGGCTTGAGGGCCGCGCCCTCGTGGGCCGGCGCGTCGGCGAGGCTGGCCGACTGGTCCTCGGCGTGATCGAGCGCGAGCTCGTCCTCGGCCGGCTCGGGCAGCTGTACCGCGTCGAGGCCGACCGCGTCATCGATCCGCTGCCAGGCCCGGCCGAGCGCCTGCTCGAGCTCGCCCAGGTGCGTCGGCTTGGTGAGGAAATCGACGACGTCCAGCCGGATCGCCTGCTTGGCGGCGTCGAGGTCGCCGAAGCCGGTGAGCACGATGACCTGCACCGCAGGCCAGCCCTTGCGCAGCTTCTCGAAGAGCCGCATGCCGTCCATGCCAGGCAGGTTGAGGTCGATGATCGTGACGCCGAACGGCTCGGCGCGCATCTGTTTCAACGCGTCCTCGCCGTGGGGCGAGCCGGCACAGTCGTAGCCCATCTGCGTGATCCCTCGTACCAGCACGTCGCGCAGGCGCTGCTCGTCGTCAACGACCAACACGTTGGGGCGGGTCTGGGGGCGCATGGGGTGAGTGTAACACTGCACGCCTGGGGTGCCACATAACTGCCGAAGGCAGCCATGTACGATCTGCCCTTTATCGATCAACACTTGCTCGCACACAGCTTGCTGAAGCAAGCCGTGTGGCGCCCGACGGCTTGTCATTTCTTCATTGCGATGGGCAGCTCGATCGTAAACACGCTGCCCCTGCCCGGCCCGTCCGAGTGCGCGGTGAGTCGGCCGCCGAGGTCCTCGATGATCGCGTGGCTGATCGACAGGCCCAGGCCGAGCCCGGGCGTCGCGGGCGTGTGCTTCTCGGTGTAGAACGGCTCGAAGACCCGGCCGAGCGCTTCGCCATCGATCCCCTTGCCGTTGTCGTGCACCGCGAGCGCAGCGGCGTTGTCTTGGCGGTCGATCTTGATGCGCACGCTGCCGCCGGGGTCCGTCGCCTCCAGCGCGTTGATGACCAGGTTCAGCAGCACCTGCTTGACCTGCGACGCGTCGGTCTGCACGGTGGCCTGCCCGTGCACGCTAACGCCCCGGCCATCGTGCTGAGGCAATGAGCGGACGAGCGCCGCGACCTCGTTGGCCAAGCTGTGAAGCTCAACCGCTTCGCGCTTGCCGCTGCCGGGCCGGGCGAGCGACAAGAGCTTGAGCGTGATCGTTTTGCAACGGAACGCCTCGTCGCGGATCGCGGTGAGTGCCGTGCGTGCCGGGGCATCACGTTCGGGCAGCGCGCCCAGGGCCAGCTCGGCCTCGCCGGCGATGATCGCCAGGGGGTTGTTGATCTCGTGCGCAACGCCCGCGGCGAGGAAGCCGACCGAGGCGAGGCGCTCGCTCTGCGCGAGCTGGGCCGAGCGGAGGCGGACCTTGTCTTCGAGCTGCTGGTACAGCGCCGCGAGATCGTCGGCCATGCGGTTGAAGTCGTCGGCCAGCCGGACGAACTCG
>JANQKT010000203.1 GCA_028280965.1 Phycisphaeraceae bacterium | reverse complement strand
CGATCATACCGAGCCCGACGGGGAGAACGACTTTCAATCCGATGTCGAAGAGGACCGCGGTATCCTGTGCACGGAGTCCCTCCTTGAACGCATCGACCCCGGCAAGGATCGGCACATAGACGCCGAGCACGAGCAGCAGGTACCCGCCGCTGACGCCCGGCAGGATCATCGCCGATGCGCCTGCGATTCCGGCGAGCAGGAGGAAGATAAAGCCGTCGCGTTCCGCCGACCCCGCCGCGCCAGAAGACTGGACCAGCGCGAGTACCGCCATGCCGATGAACCCGATGGCCGCGCCGATCAACACCGCCCCCAATCCGTCGGTTTGCTGTGTTGAGTCGGCCGATGTTTCTCCTACATCCAGCGTCGGCTGCTTGATGAGGCGCCAGACGACGGGCACGCCGCCGAGGGTGAGCCCGATGAACAGCGCGTACATGACCCAGCGGTGGTGGACGACGAGGTCTTTGACGGTGCCGGCGAGCAGGAAGACCGCCAGGGCCGCCGCGACGCCGACGCTTCCGAGCACGACCAGCGAGGCCCGCCTGAACTTGAGTGTGGTGACCTCGCCGATGGCCTCGATAAAACGGGGGTAGACGCCCGCGGCGAGCAGCATCGTCCCGCCGCTGATCCCCGGCACGAGATTGGCCAGGCCCATCAGGACGCCGCCGACCCCGCCACGCACCGCGAGGGCGGGCAGGCCGGCCTGGACCTGCCCCTGCGAATCAGGTGCTCTCTCATCGTTCATGCCGTCTCTATCGGCCATTTTGGGTCCTCAACACGGTATCGCCTGCCCGTGAAATTCTGGCATGAGGTGTATCATCGATTCGTGTCCGAGCATCTGACCTTTACAATCAGGTCCAGATTGCTTGGGTTATCAAGCACCCAGAAGGGCGTCATGTTGCGGATATCGAGGTCCATACTGCTCTTGTTTGGGGCCGGTCTTTTCCCCCTGTCCGGCTGTTCGCAGGGCGGTGGCGACAGCGGCGGCCAGATCGTACTCGCGGCCGATATCTCTGCAGGCCAAGACGCCTCGATCAGCTACAACCGCGACGTCCGGCCGATCCTTTCGGACAAGTGCTTCGCCTGCCACGGGCCGGACAGCGCCGCGCGCGAGGCTGATCTGCGCCTCGATGTCTTTGAAGACGACCCGGACGGCCGGTACTTCGGTGCAAACCTCGCAATCGAGCCCGGCGACCCGGATGCCAGCGACCTGATCCATCGAATCCATTCGACGAAGCCTCGGATGGTGATGCCGCCGCCGAGGTTCAAGGTCACGCTGACGGATGATGAGAAGGCGCTGCTGGAGCGCTGGATCGAGCAGGGCGCCGTGTACGAGCCGCATTGGGCGTTCGTCTCGCTGGCTGAACAGATCGATCCGCCGAAGGTCAACGCGGCAGGCTGGCCGCGCGATCGGCTGGACCATTTTGTGCTCGCGCGCTTGGAGGCGGAGGGGCTCTCGCCGAGTCAGGAAGCATCACGCGAGCGCTGGCTGCGGCGGGTGACGTACGACCTGACCGGGCTGCCACCGACGCCGGGCGAGATCGACGCGTTCCTGGCCGATCAAGACGCGGCCGCGTACGAGAAAGTTGTTGACCGACTGCTCGCCTCGCCGCATTTCGGTGAGCGCATGGCGGTGCCGTGGCTGGACATGGCGCGCTACGCAGACACAAATGGCTTCACGGTTGACGGCTTCCGTACTGTCTGGCCCTGGCGCGACTGGGTCGTGCGGGCCTTCAACGACAACCTGCCCTACGACCAGTTCCTGACCTGGCAGCTCGCCGGCGACCTGCTGCCGGACGCAACGCGTGACCAGCGGCTGGCGACGGCGTTCAACCGGCTGCACCGCTTGAACGGCGAGGGCGGGGCGATCCCCGAGGAGTGGCGCAACGAGGGCGTCGCCGACCGGCTGCACACGTTCGGCACGGCGTTCATGGGGCTGACGCTTGAGTGTGCCCGCTGCCACGACCACCGGTACGACCCGATCGGGCAGGACGAATACTACGAGCTGTTCGCGTTTTTCAACAGCATCGACGAGTCGGGCACGACCGAGTACCGCCGGCCGGACATCGTCCCGCCGCCGTCGATGCTGCTGCCGACGGAACAGCAGCAGGCCGAGCTTGACCGATTGAGGCAAGCCGTGCAAGACGCCGAGCGAAACCTTGGTGATCTGATCGCCAAGCGTGATCAAGCGTTTGCGGACTGGCTTGCGTCGCACGCGGATCAGCGGCCGATCACCGACCTCATCGGCGACTATGGCTTCGACGCGCCGGAGGGTAACAAACTGATTAACCGCGTCGAGGGCGGGGCGGCGGGGCAGGTCGGCCAGCACGAATCGACGCACAACCCACAAACCGAAGCGGGCGTACACGGCCAGGCGCTACGGTTCGATGGCGACAACTTTGCGCAGCTGCCGGGCATGACCGACATCGACCGCTGGACGCCGTATACGGTGTCGCTCTGGTTCAAGGTGGATAAGCTGGACACGGGCGCGCCGCGTGTGATCATCAAGCGCACCTCGGGCACGGACGTCGGGCCGTACGGGTTCGACCTGATGCTCGATCGCGGGCGCATCATGGCCCGGGCGTACCGGCACTGGCCGGGCAACGCGATCGGCGTACGGACCGGCGACGTTGTCGAGCCAGGCGCGTGGGCCCACGTCGTCTGGCGGTACGACGGGTCAAGCCGGGCGGACGGCCTGTCGCTGCATATTAACGGTCAAGCCGTCGAGCTCGAGGTTGTCCGCGACGGGCCGATGCTCAAGTCCGTCGGCGGGGGCAGCCCCTACGGCCCGGGCGGGCACAACCTCATCCTCGCCCAACGCTTCCGCGACCGCGGGCTGTCCGGCGGGATGATCGATGAGGTCAAGCTCATCCGCCGCACTGTCTCCGACATCGAGGCCAAGCACCTGTTCGACGGCGAGGCGTTGGCGCGGGCGGAGCCGCAAACGCATCGCGCCGCGCTTCGGGACTACTACCTCTCGGCGGTCGATCCGGAGGTCCGCAAGGCGGCCGCCGAGCTCGCCGAGCACCGCAAACGGTTGATCCAGCACGAGACACGCATCCCCGAGATCGCAGTCATGCAGGAGATGCCCAGGCCCCGGCCGACGCACACACTCGCACGCGGGCTGTATGACGCGCCGCGGACCGATCAGAACCGTGTGACACGCGATGTGCCCGAGAGCGTGATGCCGTGGGGTGAAGGCATCCGGCGCGACCGGCTCGGCCTGGCGCAATGGCTGACGCACCCGGGCCACCCGCTGACCGCACGCGTCGCGGTGAACAGGTTGTGGCAGCAGTGTTTCGGCAAAGGCCTGGTCGGCTCGGTCGATAACTTTGGGCTGCAGGGCGCGCTGCCCACGCACCCCGGATTGCTCGACGCCCTCGCGCGTGACTACATCGATTCGGGCTGGGACACGAAGGCGATGCTTAAGCGGATTGTGCTCAGCGCGACCTATCGCCAAGACTCGGGGGCAACGCGCGAGCAGTGGCAGATCGATCCGGGCAACGCGCTGCTCGCCCGCGGCCCGGCCCGGCGGCTGGACGCGGAGATGATCCGCGACACCGCGCTGGTCGCCTCGGGCCTGCTCGTGACAAAGCAGGGCGGCACGCCCGCGTACCCCTACCAGCCCGCGGGGCTGTGGAAAGAGGTCAACGGCGAGACCTACCGTGTGGGCAAGGGCGAGTCGCTGTATCGCCGATCGCTTTATACGGTCTGGAAGCGCGCGGTCCCTGTGCCGAACATGATGGCGTTCGATACCCCGTCGCGCGAGGCGTGTACCGCTGAGCGCTCGCCGACCAACACGCCGCTGCAGGCGCTCGTGCTGCTCAATGACGTGCAGTACGTCGAGGCGGCACGCGTGCTCGCTGAGCGCGTCACCCGGGCGGAGGCGGACGATTCGAGTCGCATCGCGCTCGGCTTCCGCCTGCTCACCGGGCGTACACCGACCGACACCGAGGCGGCCCGGCTCGCGGAGCTGCTTGAGGCCCAGCGCGAGCTGTTCAAGCAGAAGCCCGATGAGGCGAAGGCGCTGCTGAGCATGGGCGATTCGAAGCGAGACGAATCATTCGACCCGGCCGAGCACGCCGCGCTCGCGGTGACGATGCACGCCATCCTGAACCTGGACGCAACGATCTGGCTGCGCTAGTCGTCGCAAATGAAAGACCCGATATGGACCACGAACCGACCAGCATGGCAGGGATCACCCGGCGGCACTTCTTCGGCCGATCGGCGCTCGGGCTCGGCGGGATCGCGCTCGGCGCCATGTTACCCGGTGTATCTGCTTCGTCGGATCCTGCTCAACCACAAGTGTCAGGCGGCGTACTCGGCGCGCCGCACTTCGCGCCCAAAGCCAAACGGATCATCTATCTCTTCCAGTCCGGCGGGCCGGCGCAGCAGGACTTGTTTGACTACAAGCCCAAGCTCAACGAGATGCACGGCCAGCAGCTGCCGGGCTCGATCCGCGACGGCCAGCGGCTCACGGGTATGTCCGCGAATCAGGCGTCGATCCCGCTCGCAGGATCGCCGTTCAGGTTCAAGCGGCACGGTGAGAGCGGTGGGTGGTTCAGCGAGCTGCTGCCGTACACCGCGAAGATCGCCGACGACCTCTGCGTGGTCCGCTCGATGTACACCGAGGCGATCAACCACGACCCGGCGATCACGTTCTTCCAGACCGGCTCGCAGATCGCCGGCCGGCCGTCGGTCGGCGCATGGATCAACTACGGCCTGGGCAGCACGAACGACAACCTGCCCGCGTTCATCGTGCTGGTTACCAAGAACAAGGGCGGCCAGCCGTTGTATGCGCGCCTCTGGGGCTCGGGCTTCCTCGACTCGCGTCACCAGGGCGTGCAGCTGCGCGCGGGCAAGGAACCCGTGCTGTACCTGACCAACCCCGACGGCGTCTGCCAGTCCGGCCGACGCGCGATGCTCGACGCGGTCAACGAACTCAACCGTGAGCAGTTCGAGCGCGAGCTGGACCCGGAGATCGAGTCGCGTATCGCGCAGTATGAGATGGCCTACCGTATGCAGACCTCCGTCCCGGAAGTCACCGATCTGGGTGACGAGCCCGATTCGACGTATGAGCTCTATGGTGAAGACGCGCGCCAGCCCGGCACGTTCGCGGCCAACTGCCTGCTCGCCCGCCGGCTCGCGGAGAAGGATGTCCGTTTTATCCAGCTCTACCACCAGGGCTGGGACCAGCACGGCAGCCTGCTCGGCGGGCTGACCAAGCAGTGCAAAGAAACCGATCAGGCCTCCGCGGCGCTGGTGACCGACCTCAAGCAGCGCGGTATGCTGGATGACACGCTAGTGATCTGGGGCGGGGAGTTCGGCCGGACCTCGTACTGCCAGGGCAAGCTGACGCGCGACGCGTTCGGCCGCGACCACCACCCGCGCTGCTTCTCGGTGTGGATGGCCGGCGGGGGTGTGAAGCCCGGTTTCGTGTTCGGGAACACCGACGACTACGGCTACAACATCATCGACCGTGACGGCAAGCCGCTGACGGCTTTGGATGCCGACGGCCACCCCGACGCGGTTCACGTCCACGACCTCAACGCCACGATCATGCACCTGATGGGTATCGATCACGAACGCCTGACGCACAAGCACCAGGGCCGGCGTCACCGTCTGACCGATGTGCACGGGCACGTCGTCAGAGACCTGTTGGTGTAAAGTCGTGCTGTGTATGTCGGGGGCCGCGGCGCCGCGTTATGATGACGATGTTCATCTCACAGACGCATGCCGAGCCTGACCGACATCCCCGGGATCGCGACGACGCTGCTGGTCTTGGACTGGCTGATCCGCATCGGCCTGGGTCTGCGCGTCGTGATGCGTCGTCGGCCGGTCGGGGTGTCGCTGTCCTGGCTGGGCGTGATCCTGTTGCTGCCGTTTGTTGGCGCGGTGGTTTACCTGATGCTTGGCGAGAACCGGATCGGCCGGGTCCGGCTTGTTCGGTTCGAGCACATCCGCCCGGCGATCCACGCGCACCTGCAGCGGCTGGCCGATCACGCCGCGGCCGACCGCGCGGCGCTCGCGCCGCCGCAGCGGGCGTTGGTGAACCACAGCTTCAACCGGTACGGGTTCCCGCTGCTTGGCGGCAATCAGCTGGAACTGCTCGATCATACGGGCGCCGTGTTTGACCGGCTGATCGAGGACATCGACTCGGCCGAGCATTCAATCCATCTGCAGTTCTATATCTGGTGGCCGGGCGGGCGGGTCGAGTCGGTGATCGATGCGCTGGAGCGGGCCGCCGAGCGAGGCGTGACCTGCCGGGTCCTCGCCGACGCGGTGGGCAGCAAAACGTTCCTGCGCTCGCCCGCCTGCGCCCGTTTGCGCGGTTTTGGCGTCGAGGTGATTGCGACCCTGCCCGTGAGTCTCTGGCGGATGGTGTTCCGCCGGCAGGACCTGCGCAACCACCGCAAGATCGCGGTGATCGACGGTGAGGTCGGCTACACCGGCAGCATGAACATGGCCGACCCGACGCTCTTCAAGCAGGGGGCCGGCGTCGGGCGGTGGCGCGACGCGATGGTGCGCGTGACCGGTCCGGCGGCCGAGACGCTGGGGCTGGTGTTCCTCAGCGACTTCGACATCGAGACGGACGCGACCTTCGGCGATTTCGAGGAGCAAGGCGGGCTACACCGCGTTGCGCCGACCGGCGACACGGTGACACAGCTCTTGCCGTCCGGCCCGGGCTTTGCGCGCGAGGCGATCCGCGAGACGCTCTTGACCGCGATCTTTGGCGCCGAACAGGAGCTCGTGCTGACCACGCCGTACTTCGTGCCCGACGAGCCGCTGCTTGAGGCGCTGATCTCTGCGGCCAAGCGCGGTGTCGCCGTCACGCTGATCGTGCCCGAGCGGATCGACTCGGTCATGGCCCGCCTGGCCAGCCGGTCGCAGTACGCGGACCTGCTGGACGCGGGCATCCGGGTCATGCTGTTCCGCGAAGGGCTGCTGCACACCAAGACGCTGGTGGCGGACCGCAGGACGGTGCTCATCGGCACCGTCAACCTGGACATGCGCAGCCTCTGGCTGAACTTCGAGGTGACGCTCGCGGTTTACGATGATGCGTTTGCCGCGCAGGTCCATGCCATGCAGGCGCGTTACGCGCAGGACGCCTCCGAGCTGGACGAATCGGCCTGGAAGGCTCGGCCGTTCCACACGCGGCTGATCGAGAATATCGCGCGGCTGCTTGGGCCGCTGCTTTAGTTGTTCTCCTGCTGGGCGTACCGCTCGCGGATCTTCGCGGCGCGCTCGGTCTCACCGCGGGCCTCGAGGATGTCCGCGTGAGCCAGCCGCCAGGCCGGGCTGTCCGGCTCGAGGTGGATCGCCCGGGTGATCGCCTGCTCCGCGGCGTCCAGCTTGCGCAGCCGCAGGCGCACGAGCGCGAGCGTGTCGAGCAGGTTGGCGTCATCGTTTTGCAGTTGATTCGCGCGCTCGGCGAACTGCTCGGCCTCCTCCAGGCTCGTATTCCGCTGGACCAGGACCATCGCCAGGCTATTTAGGACGTGCGGGTCGTCCGGCGTCTGTTCATAAACGCGGCGGAAGCTCGATTCCGCGATAGATAGGTCGCCCTGCGCTTGCGCGATCCGGCCGAGCAGGTCGTAGGCCTGCACAGGGTGGGGCCCCTGCAACTCGAACAGGCGGTCCAGGCGTTGGCGGGCGGAGGCCACCAGTTCGGGGTGGTTCAAGCGCAAACCGGCAGAGAAGGAGGCTTCTGATAACGCGAACTGCATGGCGGGGTTGTCGCCCGCCACGGTGTTAAGCGCCTCAAGCCAGCGCGTTACGGTTTGATGACTTGCGAGGTCTTCGCCGATGCGCTCGATCGCGATCTGCCAGGCCATCTCGCTGGATTGGACAAGCGGCCTGAGCAGGGTTAGTGCCTGTTCCGCTTTCTCGGAGCGGACCAACGCGCGTGTGTAAAGGATGTAGTGCTGTGGGTTTGCGTCTGGCCCGCCTTCGAGCTTGCCGAAGTGAGGCTCAAGCGTCTGCACCACGTCGCCGTAACGCCGCAGCGCGTCCTGGGCCGCGGCGGTGAGCAGGTCGGCGTAGTGCCGGCCTGCGGGGTCGCGCTCTCGCCAGGCCTCGGCGCTGGAGAGCAGCGCAACCCAATCGCTCAGCCGGTACGCGGCGAGCGCGGTCGTGCGCGCCGAGACCGCGCTGTTGGGGAACCGGGACATCGCGCTCTTCGCGAGTTGGTACGCCTCACGGTACTGCTCGGCGGCGAACAGGCGCTCCGCCGCCAATTCGTGCAGGGCCTGAAAATCCGCCTCATCTGCCGCCAGCTCGGCGAGCTGTTGTGCGCCGGCGGAGGCGTCGGTTTCAAAAGCAACCGCACGCAGGACACGGACCGCGGTCTGCCGCGATCTCTCGTCGCTGACGATCGCGATGCCGAAGGGGATGAGCGAGCGGTCGACCTGCAGTGGCTTGATCAGTTCACGGTGATCGACCAGCGTCTGGAGACCGGCGTCCTGCCCGGCCTGATCGAGCCCGCGCTGGGCCAGCACGATCGCCTGGTCGGTGCGCGAGAGCAGCAGCGCCACGCGCACGGCGCTGCGCCAACGCCGGGCGTTGGTGGGCTCGGTGTCGGCGGCCTCGACGATCAGACGCATCGCGTCGTCGATCCTGCCAAGCCGCAGCGCACCTTCTGAATCCAGTGTCAGCCGATCCGCCGGGGTCAGGCCCTGGGCGGCCGTCTGCCGGGCCTGCTCGGCGCGCTGTGGCCGGCCCGTTTGTTCGAAGTAGGCGGAGATGAACAGCGTGGTGTCGAGATCGGCCGAGGCGAGCAGCGTGTCGCAGACCGCGTCGGCCAAGGCGTATTCTTCCAGGGCGATGTAGACGCGGGCCAGCAGCAGCAGGGCGGTGTTGTCCGCGGTGCTGTCCTCACGCATCGACTCGAGCAGCGGGCGCAACACCTGGCGCTCGCCTTGCTGATAAAGCAGCATGCACGCATCGGTGCGCTGCCCGGGCGTGGTGCCTGGGTCGTCCGCCACCGCCAACAGTTCGACACGTGCTTCATCGAACCGCCCGAGCCGGTGCAGGATAGCGCCCAGCCGCAGGGTGACGCCTGGCGCGTTCGGCGCGAGCCGCTTCGCGTCGCGTGCGCTGTCTTCCGCGGTATTCAGATCGCCGAGACGTTCATAGCCGCGGGCCAGCTCCAGGTGCGTCTGCACCCGTGTCGGCGCGAGCCGCTCGGCGTCTTGTAATAGCGCCAGGGCCTGTTTGATCTGTTCTTCCGGGCTGCCTGTGCGCATCAGCAGGCGCGCCTGCTCGAGGCGCCAGTGGACCGATGATTCGCCAGAGATCTTGCGCAGGCGCTCGATCGCCTGCTGCGTGAACGCGGTATCGTTGCGTGCGCGGGTTTGTTGGAGCGCCTCCAGCTGGATGCCGAGGTTGTCGGGCAGGTCGTTGGCCAGGGTGATCCAATAGACGGTCGCGCCTTCGTCGTTGACCGCGTTCAGGTAACGCCCCAGCGCGACACGCCAGGCAACATTGGCGTTGTCGGGCATCGCCTGGTCGATCAGCGACCGGCCCTGCTCGGGCTGCCCCGACTGCGCGTGGGTGAGGGCGCGCTGCAGAACCAAAGCAGGTGATTGATCGCTCAACGCCCGGAGCCCGCTCCAGACCGCTTCGGTGAGCTGCAGCTGGTGACGCCGGGCCTGTTCCGCGAGCGCGGTGAGCAAGCCGGCCGACGCGGGCGGGTCAAGCCGCAGCGCGTCGGCGATGCGCTGCCGGGCCTGCGTCGCTCGGCCGGACCGGGCCAGCAGGCCGACGGTTTCGGGGAGGATGCCCGGGTGGTCGGGGATCTGGGCGAGCAGCTGGTCTGCGCTCTGCAGCGCCGCATTGACGTCGGCGGGGTCATCGGGGTCGGCGGCGGCGAGCTCGGCCTGCACGCGCAGCGCGGCGGTGGCGGTGCTGGGCTGGCGCAGCCAGGCGGCCTGCGCGTGCAGCAGCGCCTCTCTGGCCCGGAACTGACCCAGATAGATCTCTGCTAGAGAGAAGTGGGGCGCTGCCCAGGATGGCCGGTTGGAGGCCGCGGTGACAAACGCGCGGATCGCGGCGTCCGGCTCATCGACTTTCAGGTACGCCTCGCCGAGGAACAGGTGTAGGTATGGATGGCTGCTGACCTCGATCGAGGTGGGGTTGTCCGCGTCGCGCTGCAGGACCTCGTTGACGGTGTCGATCATCAGGCCCGCGGTGTCCTGTTCTTCCAGCAGCAGCGGGAGGACCCTGGCCCAGGCCTGCGCGATGGGCTCGGGCCGATCGGCGAGGCTTGCTGCAAGGCGCCCGGCCTTGTCGTCGTCGCTCTGCGCAGCGCTCGCAAGCGCCCAGACCGCGACGAGGTCCGGGTAGGCGGTCGCCGGGTCAGCGTCCCGCAGGCGGTCCAGCACGCCACGCATGTCGCCGGCGTCGTAGGTGCGGTAGATGGTTTCACGCGCCGGGTAGGATTCGACTCCACCCTCGCTTACACGCTCCAGGTAGGCCAGCGACACATCGAACAGCTCGGCCTTGTCCAGCCAGTGGACCAGGACCGGGACGAACCGCTCGTCGGGCGGCTCGCGGTCGGCGGCGATGCGCAGCAGACCCTCCGCGATCTTGACCTCGCCCTTGGCCAGGTTGGCCAGCGCGAGCATGAGTTCGGCACGCGGGTCGCCGTGGTGCTGGGCGTAGACCGCTTTCGCGTTGTCAACAAAGGGCTCGATGGGCAGGCCGCTGTCCTGCAGCAGTCGTATGATCTCGACCTGGATGTAGACATCCAGCGGGTCGAGCTTGCCGGCCTCGCGGTAGGCATCGATGGCCTTGCTGTTCGCGCCCAGGCCCGTGTTCGCTGTGCCCAGCGCCCGCCAGAGCTCCACGTCTTCGGGGTACTGTTGCAGCAGCTGCTCGGCCAGCCGCTTCGTCTCGCTGTGGCGCTGGAGCAGCAGCATCAGCTCGAACAGGTCCCGCCGGGCCTGCTCGTCGTCGGGTGTCAGGCGGACGACCTGTTGGAGCGGGGGGACGATGCGGAGCAGGTGCTCGCCCCGGTCGAGCGGGGTTTCCCGGCGGGCGTCGATGTAGAGCTTGATCAGCGCCGCGTCGTCCCGGATCTCGGGGATCATGTTGCTCGCGCTGCTGGTCTGTTCCAGCAGCTTCAGGACACGCGCGTAGTCTTCGGCTTCGTGCGCCTCGCGCGCCTGCTGCAGGACCTGGTCGGTGTCGAGTCGCTGCCTGCTGAGTTGGACCTGGAACAGCGCGTAGATGCCGCCAACCAGCAAGACGATGACCCCGGCCAGGATGCTGAGCCGGATGATGCGTCGACGGTTTCGGGCTGGGTCGAGTCTGGGCATGACTGGGCTACCGGTTATATGTCAGGGCGTGGTGTCGTCGTTCTCACTCGGGCCGTCGAGGATCGCGAGCAGCAGGTCTCGATTCGCATCCATCACTTTGATGAACAGCGCATCGCGCTCCTCGGGCGAGGCCGCGGTCTCGCGGAACAGCATCTGCACCTGCGCCGCGCCGTGGTGCCGGCGGAGGTAGTCGGCGGCGGCGGCACGCATCACGCGCAGCTGCCCGGTCGTCCCAGCATCGGGCACAACGAAGCAGTGCAGAACGACCCAGCGCGTCGCGTCCGCGGCATTCGATTCGGCGAAGATATACTCGGTGCCGTCTATCTTCAGCCCGCTGATCTCCCACTGCCGCGGCTTGTTGCTCTTCTCGACATAGCCATAGACGTTGGGGTAGCAGCGTGGCGGGTAGTGACCCGAGAGGTCGCGGGCGTCCTTGCTCTGGATGATCAGGTACTGGCCGGTCGCGCCGGTCCCCGGGTCGGTGTACTGCACGGCGCGCGACATGTTGGCACGCAGCATCTTGAGCGACCCCTCGGGGATCTCCAGCGGCAGCTCGTCCAGGCCGTCGATCTTGATCGATGTCTGCTCGGAGACTTGGGTGATCGTCTCGTGGTACGGCCGGGCGTCGGCCGCGGTGGGCAGCGAGAGGCTGTGGCCCAGGACCGCGAGCACCACCAGGAGCGCCGCCAACGGCGCGACCGGCCAGGGCAGGGCCTTGCGGCGGAATCGGTCGGTGAACGGCTCGCGCGTCGGCCGGGCGGCGGGCGCTTCGATCGGTACCTCCGCCCACTTCAGGACGCGGATCAGCCCCAGCATCATCAGCGCGGCCAGCGCGATCATCGCCCAGCCGCTGATGTCGTGGAACATGTCGCCGGCCGTGTCGCCCGATTCGCCGTAGATGATGACCGTCGGCACCACTCGGATGATGTTGCAAAGGACCGCGAGCAGCGGGCTGAGCGCGATCAGCACCAGCCGGGCGAACGGGTTGAACCGCTGGGCCATGACGAAGCAGTAGCAGACCAGCAGCAGCGCAAAGACCATGCGCATGCCGTTGCAGGCCTCCTCGATCGTGATCGGCTTGTCCTTGTAGAACAGGGTCTGGCCAAGGCGCTGGACGTCAAAGCCGAACGCGACCAGGACAATTTCGGCCCCGCTCGCGGTGATCTTCTGCAGGGGCAGGGCGATGTCCTGTCGCAGCAGGTTCGGGACCGGCACGAGCGCGGCGAGCGCGATCACCGCCGGAAGGGCCACGACCACCGCCCGGTTGCCCAGCACCGACCACGCCGCGCCCACGGCCATGGCCACCGCGCCCAGGTGCCACAGCGATTGGACCGCGTTGGTGTAGCCGTACCACGACAGGGCCCAGCCCGCCGCGGCGAGGACCACGCCCCAGATACTCGAGCGCAGCACGGCCCGCGACAGTGCCGCCCGCCTCGCGTAGAGCAGCACCGCGCAGACGGGCAGCGCAAGCAGGACCTGGCTCTGCTCGGGATCGACGTAGCCGATCGTGGCGATATCCAGCCATGCCCGATAAAGCGCGGCGATCGCGAGCAAGACCAGCACCCCGGCCGCGGCGAGGCGGGGGTTGCGTTGCTCGTGCAGGGGGTCTTCGATCGCGTCGTTCATCGCAGCAACAATAGCGGTGTGCAGGCCCGGTGGTACTATCGGCTGGGTTGATATGTCATTCAACTGCCGGCCGGTGATGATGCTAGGCTGAATACGATGGATCGTCCCCATGCGGAAGACGGTAAACGGCTGGTTATCGGCGGCGAAGACGCGGGCGCGAGGCTCGACCGCCTGCTCGCCGACTGGTGCGGCCTCTCGCGCGCCGCGGTCCTGCGCCTGCTCGACACGTCGGCGGTGTCGCTCAATGGCAGGGCGGCAGCGCGTCGGGATAAAGGCCGCCCGCTGTGCGCAGGCGACACGCTTGAAATCGCGGGCCCGTTTGTGCGACCGGAAGCGCCTCGGGCTGATCCTTCAACACCACTGAAGGTGCTCGCGGAAGGCGACGGTTGGTTAGCGGTGGACAAGCCGCCGGGGGTGCCCGTCCGACCGCATGGGCTCGACGAGACCGGGACCATCCTCAACGCGGTTATTGCCCGTTTCCCACAACTGGCCGGCATCGGCGAGGGCGGGCTGCGCAGCGGGGTCGTCCACCGGCTGGACAACGACACGTCCGGCGTGATGCTCGTTGCGACCGATCAGCCGGCGTGGGGCAGGCTCCGCCAAGCGTTCACCGACCACCGCATTCGCAAACGCTACCTCGCGCTGGTCCACGGCCAACCCGCTGACACCGGCGAATCGGTGATGCACCTGCGCGTCGCAAGGCACGCCCCGGCGCATGTTAAGGTTTTCGACTCCGGCGAGGCAGCGCACGGTGTACGGCGGTGCTCGCTTGCTTGGCGGGTTGTCGAGCGTTTAGGCGTAGCAGGCTGCCTGATCGAGATTGACCTGCACACGGGTTTTCTGCATCAGGCCCGCGTCATGACGGCCGCCTTGGGTCATCCGGTTGTTGGCGACGCACAGTACGGCGATGGCCTGCCGCTTTACGGCGCGCACCGCCACATGTTGCACGCGGCGTCGGTTGAATTTGAGGATATCTTCGTTGAAGCGCCGTTACCCGAAGACTTTGCAAGCATGTTAAACCGTTTGCGTCGCGAGGCGCGGTGACCGCCACGGCTTATTGACGCTTTGTGCTCTGGTTTGATCCAGCTTGTCAGGATCGAGCTGGCCTCACCCCTGCTCGTCCTCATCAAGCCGCGAAGGCGGCAACTCGACCGTGCCGGTGTCGCGTGCCTCGTTCTGATTACGCTGGCGGATCGCCTCCTGCTGCAGGCGCATCTGCTCGGCGTGGCGGTCGGTCAGGTACCAGTCGCGCCAGGTCTCGAAACCCAACGCCCTGGCGACTTCGGGGTCGATCCGCCGGCCCTCCGAGACCTGGCCGGTGTCCGGGTCAACCGTGCCGGCCCCGACGGTCACCGGCTTGCCCGACTCGAACGATCGCTTGTAGGCCAGCTCGAGCTTGGTCAGGCGCGGGCGGGCGGTGCCGTCCCCGCTGTCGGCCGACTCCTCGCCCGCGCTGCTCGGGGTCGTCGTGACGTCGCGGGCGTCGGTCAGCGCCATCTGGTTGGGCAGCAGCGTCCCGCGCACCTCGTCGCGTATCGCCTGGCGGACCGACTCGTCCGTCGCCAGCCGGTCACGCACCAGGCCGAGCAGCTCTTGCAGCGTCTCGTTGTTTTGTTGCCCGTTGATCTGCGCGACCGAGTCCAGCAGTTCCTGCTTGAGCGCTTCGGTCTGTTCAGACTGATCGCCCATCGCGTCGTGCAGCTCCGCCAGCAGCAGGTCCGCCTCTTCACGCTGCTTGAGCAGGGCGATCACCTGTGTCAGTTTCTCGTCCTGCGCCTCGGGCAGCTTCTCGGCGAGTTGTTCGAGCGTCGCCCGCAGCGCGCTCACGGCCTCGCGTGCGTCGCTCTCGTCCAGCAGCCTGGCGAGCGCTTGCTGGCTGCGTGTTACCTCGGCGAGCTCCTCAGTGCTCGGCAGCGCGTCCAGCCGCTTGCTGAACTCGGCGAGCGCGGCGGCGGTCTGCTCGTCTTTGCCCGCGGCGAGGCGCTGCATCGATTGCTCGATCGCGTCGGTGATCTGCTGGGTGCGGACCTCTTCGTCCAACTGGGCGAGCACCTCGTCCAGACGGCCGGGCAGGTCGTCGGGCATCGCTTCGCGCAGCTCGGCGATGGCGGCGAGCATCGCGGTGTTGTTGCGGTCCTGCTGGTCCAGCCGGCTGAGCACCGCCCGCACCGCCGCGTCGTCCCGCCCCGGCAGCGACTCGATCTGGTCACGCAGCGCGAGGATCTGCTCGGAGAGCGCTTTCTGGTCGTCCACTTTTTGCAGCAGCGCCTCGAGCATGGACGCGGTCTTCGCCGCCGACTCGTTGTCGGTCGCACGCAGTTCTTCGGCGAGGCGCTGGGCCTGGCCGGCGTCTTCGTCGATCGCGGCGGCGACGTCGGTGGTGATCTGGTCGCCGGTCCGCCGCAGCTCCGCGAGCAGCAGACGCATGAACTGCTCGTCCTGCACCTTCGCCTCGGCAACGGCCAAGCGGACTTCCTCGGCGATCTGGTCGCGCGTGGGCACCTGGGCGAGCTGATCGAGCACACGGTTCAGCAGTTCGTCAGTGCTCTTGGCGGAAGCGACTGGCGAGTCGGGGTTCGCCAGCGCGTGCTCGGCCAGCGCGGCCTGCACCGCCAGGCCCGTGGCCTCGGCGTTGGATTCGATGGCTTCTTCCAGCCTGGCGACGAGGGTGTCGCCGATCGGCTGGTCGGCCATGAGCGCCTTCATCTCTTCCACCGCCGCGAGCACCTGCGGGCCGCTGTCGCTCTCCTGCTGGTGCGCGAGCATCTCACCCAGCCGCTCGATCGCAAGCTGCTGCTGGGTCGCGATGGTGTTGACGTTCTCAAGGCCGGCGAGGATCGGGTCGGTTGCGCCCTCCATCGCCTCCGCGGCCTCGGCGACCGCGCTGCCGTGCCGCTGCATCGCCTCCGTCGTCTCGTCCAGCGTGGTGAGCAGCCGGCTGCCCAGGGCCCGGTCCCGCGCGCTCTTCTGATCCAGCGACGTCTCGATCCGCTCGGCGTGGGCCTGCTGCGCGTCGGCCAGGTCCTGCTGCAACTGGGCAAACGCTTGGGGCGAAACCGTTTCACCGCGCAGCTGGTGCAGCTCGAACGCGAGGTACGCCCCCAGCCCGAGCAGGGCCGCGATCGATACGCCCGTTGCGATCAGCGCGGGCTTGCGTATCGCCGAGGGCCGGGCCGCGGTCTGCTCGGCGAGCAGCGCGAGCTTCTCGGCGTGCTCGGCGGGCATCCGGCCCAGCACCATGACGGTGTTGCCGATCTGGATGTAATCCCCGTCCTTGAGCTTGGCCCGCTGGGTGGATTCCAGCGGCGCGTGGTTGCGGTACGTGCCGTGCCGCGAGCCGAGGTCTTCAAGGTACCACTGCCCGCCCTCGGACCACAGCCGGGCGTGCTCGCGGCTGACCTTGCGGTCGTTGAGCTTGACCTGATCGCCTTCGCGGCCGAGTACGATCGGCGCGTCGTTGTTCAGCTCGTAGATGCGGCCCTTGTCCGGGCCGCCGGCGATGATCAGGATCAGCACGGTCAGTCGTCCTTGTTGCACGGGTGGCCGGGTCGCCGGTCGGCCAGACTTCGGGCCCAGAACGAGGTATTTGGGACCGCCGACACCTCGTGTCCTGAACCCTGCGGGGGACTTTAAGTTTAGCTGACGGCGGGGGATAATCAAGGTTCCCGTGGGAATCCGGCCCGCCTCAGCCCGGCGACCGGCAGACCATGTAGGCCACCCAGTCCGCCGCTTTCGGCTCGCTTGTGACGGGCAAAAAACGCCCGGAGCCGTTGCCCGGGGCCCACCACAGGGACGCCTCCGCGAAGCCCGCCTCTTTCGCCGCCGCCACTAATTCCCCCGGCCGCCACAGCCGCCAATCGTAGATAAAAGCGTTTTCCAGCCGCGTGCCACCATCCAACTCGAAGTGGATCCGGCATCCAATCCGCCGAGTTTGGGTGTCCACAGCGCCCTGATCCCAGACATAGTCAAAGGGCTCGATCCCGCCCTCGTCTGGCTGTACAGGGCGGCACTGGACAAGGGGTCGATCGGCCGAGGACCCGCCGAAGAGGTCGAGGATGAGCAGCCCGCCGGGGTTGAGGCACCGCCGGGCGTGTTGGAGGTAGCTCAGCAGCGCCGGCCGATCGTGGTAGATCAGCACCGAGAAGTTGAGCGCAACGGTGACATCGACCGCCGGCCCATCGACCGCGAGCACATCTTCAGCGAGGATGTGCAGGTCGGCATCGTCGAACTTCGCCGCGGCCCACTCCGCAGTCGGGCGGTCGAGTTCGATCGCCATCGCCTGCCGATCCGGGTCGGACGCGACCCACGCCGCGGCGACCGCACACGTGCCGGCGAAGTCTTCGCGCAGCAGCATCGGTTCGCGCGCTCCCAGGGGCGCGTCCGGGTGGTGGTGCGCCCAGCAGCGCTCGATAAACGCGACCTCTGCCAGCGGGTGCTGCACCGCCAGCCGGTACAGGTCCAGCGGGTCGGGTGTCGGCGGGGGTGTTGATGAGTCAGGCCGGGTCACCGCTGGATCATACGCCAAGGTGCTTGCCACGCCTTGGCCCGTTGCGGTACGCTTATGGGCTGATCAGGCCTATACCCGAAAGGACCCGCCATGACACGCCTCGCCGCTTATCCGTTTGCGTTGGTTGCATTGTTTGTTGCGTTGCTGCTGCCCGCCGGCGTTGCCGATGCCGAGCAGCACGAGCTCACGCTCGAGCGTGTCCGGCCGGTCGGGGCCAAGTACCAGGTCCGCGTCCAGGGCGAGCAGACCCAGAAGCAGACCCAGTCGCTCAACGGTCAGCAGGTCGGCGGCGAAGAGCGCAAGCTCTCGGGTGCGCTCACCGCGGTCGCCGAAATCCTCGCCGTGCACGAGAACAAGCAGGTGCGCAGCGTTGCGATCCGGGTCGAGAAGTTCGAGGGTGCCGCCGGCGAAAAGGCGATCACGCTGGACACCGCCAAACGCATCATCGTCTCCGCCGTCGACGGCGACACCACCTTCAAATACGAAGACGGCACGGCGATCGGCGAAGACGCCGCCGAGGTCTTGGGCATCCTGGCCATGTTCATGGTCGACGAAGACCCCGAGGACGCGTCGGACGACAAGATGTTCAAGCTCGATCAGCCGCGCGAGAAGGGTTCGAAGTGGGAATGCGATAACGAGCTTTTGGCCAAGGACATCGCCAGCGGCGGCGAACTTGTTATCGATAAGGACGGCATCGAGAGCGAGTTCGAGTTCCTCGATATCGCCGAGTTCGCCGGCCAGAAGGCCGCTGTTTTCGATGTCTCCGTCCAGCTCCGCGACTTTTCCGTCCCCGGCGCGAAGGAGCAGGGACTGAACATCATTAAGAGCAAAGGCGAGATGAACATGTCCGGCCTGCTGCCGCTCGACCCAGAATCCGGCGACGGCGCGATGCAGGTGCAGATGGAGATGGACGTCGTCGCCGAGGTCAAGATCGATCAGGGCACGGTACGTCTGGGATTCGAGATCACCGGCGAGGCCGACGCGGAGTACCGCGAGATTAAGTAGACCGACACTGGTTTTGTATTGAGCGTAAACAAGTGGACAGCCTCTCCAGAAAGAGGGGTTGTCCACGTCTCATGTTGGGTCGTGGTTGTTGACGCCGGTTTAGCGCGTTATTCTGTAGGGTCACGCGTCTTAATCGCACTCGTAGCTCAGTTGGATAGAGCGTCGGTTTCCGGAACCGAAGGTCGCAGGTTCGAGCCCTGCCGGGTGCATGGTCAAACCCCTGCTGAAGCGGGGGTTTTTCTGTTGTTACGCACCGCGCTCAACAGCCACTGTGTTCATGCCTGAGCTGCCCACACGCCGCCGCGATATCCCGGCCACGGCTCGCGCGGATATGCACGACGCGGCCGGCGTCGCGCAGCACCTGCTGGAAACGGTGCACATCCTCGTTCCGCGGGCGGATGTAAGGCAGCCCCGCGACCTCGTTGTAGCGGATCAGGTTGATATTGCTGCGCAGCTGCTTGCTGACCTGCGCTAACTCGCGCGCGTGCTCCGGCTTGTCGTTCACGCCCGACAGCAGGATGTACTCGAGCGTGATCTCACGCCCCGTCTTGTCAAAGTAGTACCGCCCGGCGTCTATCAGGTCCGCGATCGACACGAACTCCGCCCACGGGATAATCTGTTTGCGGATCTCGTCATTGGGAGCGTGCAGCGAGATCGCCAGCGTGAACGGCAGGTCCTTATCCGCCAGCCGCTTCATCGGCGAGGGCAGGCCGACGGTGCTGATCGTGATCTTCCGACCGGAGATCCCCAGGCCCCAGTCGGCGGACATCGTCTTGGCCGCCCTGACGACGCGCGGGAAGTTGCTCATCGGCTCGCCCATGCCCATGAACACGACGTTGCTGATCCGTCCGACCCCAGGGAGCCGGGACAACTGCCAGGCTTGTTGCACAATCTGACCGGCGGATAGATTGCCGTCCAGCCCGCTTAAACCCGAGGCGCAAAACTTACAACCGACCGGGCAGCCGACCTGGCTCGAGACACAAGCGGTCTTGCGTTCGCGTCCCGATTCCTCGCTGGTCGCCGGGATCATCACGCATTCGGTCTGCGTGTCCACGCCTCCGCCGGAAGGGTTGTTGAGCACCAACAACCCCTCGGCGTAGGGCGCTTCAGCACCCGGATTCCCCCCAGAATCCAACCCCCAATCAATCAGCAGTTTCTGCGTCCCGTCCGTCGCACGTTCGTGCCGCAGCACGCCACCCACGACAAAATCGACATGCTCCGCCAGGGCTTCACGGTCGCGCGCTGAGAGATTCGTCATCGCCAACGGGTCCGCGACGCCTTTGCCGTAGACCCACTCAAGCACCTGCCGGGCCCGGAAGCGGGGCATGCCCAAGCCTTCCACCACCCCCGCCAGTTCGTCCGGCGTCAGGTCAAAAATGTGTTCGCGCTTGCTGCTCACCATTCCATCTTACCCCGCCGTGCCGCTGGCGACGCGCAGCGTCCCGTGCGGGCTACACTTGTCACTATGCTCCCCCAGCAACTCCGCGACACCTTCGACGCCATCCTCGAAGACGAACTCGCGGCGCTACCCCCGCAGGCCGCGGCGGTCGTCGAGGAATCCGCGGTCATCGTCGAGGACGAACCGAGCCCGGCGTTGCTCGAATCGCTCGGCATGGATCCCTCGGCCGACGATCTATGCGGCCTGCACGACGGCATCCCCGAGACCGAGCAGAGTGTCGACGACACCTACATGCTGCCCACGCAGATCATGCTCTTCCGCGGCCCGATCATCCGCCTGGCCGGCTACCGCCTCGCCAACGGGCGCGAGGAAAACCGTGGCGAACTCATCGAGCAGGTCCGCATCACGCTCCTGCACGAGATCGGCCACCAGTTCGGACTGGATGAGGACGATCTGGCCGACCTCGGCTACGACTAAACTAATTGTCTATTGGCTGCTGCGCTTCAGCATGAAACCTGCGTGACAGGCAAACTCCCTCTAAACTGACCGCATGCTCAAGCTCGCCACACTGCTACAGAACCCCGGCGAACCGGAGATCAGCAGCCAGTACAAACAGCCCGGGGTTCTGAAAGACCTCGGCTACAACGGCCTGGTGCTGTACAGCACGACCGGGCTGTCCGGCGTCAACTCGCCCGAAGACATCGCAGACCGTGAGCTGGCCCGCTGGGTCGGCCAGCAGCTCGACGAGGCCGCGCGCCGCGTGCAGGATGCGGCGGATGCGGGCCTGGACGTCTATCTCTCTTACGACATGCTCGTGCTACCCGCCGCGCACGTAGAGCGCAACGCCGAGGCCGTCTGCTGCAAGGGCTCGGCCGACATGCTCTGCCCCGCGAGCGAACGGACGCTTCGGCGCAGCATCGACGCGCTCGACGCGCTGATCCGCCGGCTACCGCGCACCGCCGGCGTCGTCCTGCGCCTCGGCGACACCGATGCAAGGCGACTGCCGTACCTCACCGGCAACGACATCTACGCGCCGCACTGCCCGCGCTGTAGCCAGCTCGGCCGCGCCGACCGCGTCGTCTCCGCGATTGAGCACGCCTATGAACTCGTCGCGAAAAAGCACAACCGCCGACTGATCGTGCGCGCCTGGAACGTCCGCCCGCTGGGCCTGCACGACTCACCCGAACTCGCCGAGCGCGTCGTCGCGCGCCTGCCCGGCGAGCCGACCGACGACCGCCTGATCCTGTCGTTCAAGTTCACGCAGACCGACTTCTGGCGGTATCAGCCCTGGAACCAGGCGTCGCTTGCCAGCGGCGGCCGGCCGGTCCTCTACGAGCTCCAGTGCCAGCGCGAGTTCGAAGGCAAGGGCGGCCTGCCCAACTACCAGCCCCCGCTCTGGCGCGACGGCCATCCAGAGTCAACAGAAAGCGAGCAGGGCGGCCTCGCTCGGATCGCCAGCAGCATCAACCTTGCCGGCCTCTGGGCCTGGGTGCGTGGCGGCGGCTGGGGCGGACCCTTCGTCCAGGACGAGGCCTGGATCGACACGAACGTCGTCGCCGTCCCCCAACTCGCCGACGACCCGGAAGCCGACCCACGCGAGCTCGCCAAGCGCTGGGCGGAAGGGCGTTTGCAACTGGATGAGCCCGAGCTGATCGACGCGGTCTGCGGCATCCTCGGACGCTCAGCCGAAGCCGCCCGCCTCGCGTTCTACTTCGGCCCGTTCGCGCAAACCAAGGCAAACCCCTGGCACCCCGCGGCGGACTGGGTCAGCGACGACCAGCTCAACGCCGAGGCCTGCTGGCGGATCATCCAACGCATCCCCGAGGACAAGCTCGACCAGACGATCGAAGAAAAAGATCGCGCCGCGGAGATGATCACCAGCGACCGCCACACGCTGCAGACCCTCGTCGGCGACCGCCAGCACCCGCGCCTGCAATCGCTGGTCAACACGCTGATCTACGCAGAGTCGCTGTACGCCACGATGCGCGACCTCACCGCCGGCCTGGTCGCCTACCGCCGATTCTTATCGACGGGTTCAAGAGATAATGCGGACGACGCCCGGGCCCGGATGTTCTCCGCCCAGTCCGAGTGGAACCACCACGCCCAACGACACGCCATGCTGCCCGGCACCGCGACGCCGTTCAGGGAGTTAGGCTTCTGGGAACTGACGCAGCGGGTGCTGGATGAGGTAGGGTGAGGTTGTTCTGGTTCAAAAACCAACCCCTACTTTGCCTCAAGCCAGTCCTCCCCGATCCCCGCCTCGACTTCCAGTGGCACCTTTAATTCTATCTCTGGCCGCATCTCGTTGATCAGTACCTTGGCCGTCGCGTCCGTCCGATCAAACACTTATCAGAGTCAAACCCCTTAAGCTACGCCCGTGCAGCCGACACACAAGGACATCGAAAACGCGGCACAGACGGTCTACTCAACCATGCCGCCCACGCCGCAGTATTGCTGGCCGCTGCTCTGTGAACGCCTGGGGACCGAGGTCTGGGCGAAACACGAAAACCACACCCCGGTGGGTGCCTTTAAGATCCGCGGCGGGCTCACCTACTTCGCGGACCTTGCCCGGTCCGGAAAGATGCCGGCCGGCATCATCGGCGCAACCCGTGGCAACCACGGCCAGTCGCTCGGGTTTGCCGCTCGACGTTACAGCGTGCCAGCGACCATCATTGTTCCCCGCGGCAACAGCCTCGACAAGAACACGGCGATGCGCGCACTGGGCGTTAAATTGATCGAGCACGGCGATGACTTCCAAGCCGCGCGCGAGCACGCGCAGGCCCTTACCGGGCAGCAGCCGCTGCACATGGTGCCGTCCTTCCACCCGCTGCTGGTGGCCGGGGTTGCGACCTACAGCCTCGAACTGCTGCGGGCCGTCAAGCATATCGATACCGCCTACGTGCCCATCGGCCTGGGGTCGGGCATCTGCGGGATGATCGCGGTGCGCGATGCGCTCGGACTCAAGACTGACATCGTCGGTGTCGTGTCGGCCCATGCAACCGCCTATGCCCAGTCCTTCAAGGCCAAGCGCCTCGTCGAAGCACCAGCGACCACCGAGCTGGCCGACGGCATGGCCTGCCGCACACCCGATCCGGATGCGCTCGAGTTGATTGTCAAGGGTGTGGATCGCATCGTTCAGGTCACGGACGACGAAGTCGCCGCGGCCATGTGCACGCTATTCGAGTGCACCCACAACACCTGTGAAGGCGCTGGCGCCGCCGCGGTGGCCGCCGCCGCGCAGGAGCGATCCCGCATCGCCGGCCGAAGAATCGCCGTCGTCGTATCGGGCGGCAACATCGACCGCGACGTCTTCACCTCTGTCCTCGGCGGCGGCTTTCGCTCAAAGATTACCTGACCTACTTTGCCTCAAACCAGTCCGCCCCGATCCCCGCCTCGACGTCCAGTGGGACTTTCAGTTTCATTGCTGAGCGCATCTCCTCGACGAGTATCTCCGCCATCGCCTCGGCGTGCTCGGCGGGGGCTTCGATGACCAGTTCGTCGTGGATCTGAAGCAAGAGCTTGCACGGCAGCAGCTCGCGCTCCATGCGTCCTTGCAGGTTCACCATCGCGACCTTGATCAGGTCCGCGGCGCTGCCCTGCACGACCGAGTTGATCGCCAGCCGCTCGGCCAGGGCACGCCGCTGCGGGTTGCGGTCGGCGATCCCGTCGATCACCCGCCGCCGGCCGAGGATCGTCTCGACGTGGCCGTCCTGCTGGGCCTTCTGCACGCAGCTATCAAGGAACGTGTCGATGCCGGGGAAACGCTTTTTGTAGTCGTCGATCAGCGCTGCCGCGGCCTTGTTGTCCAGCCCCTCGATCCGCCTGGCCAGGCCGAACGCGGTGATGCCGTAGATGATCCCGAAGTTGATCACCTTCGCCCGGCCACGCTGCTCGCTATCGACCTCCTCCGGCGGGACGCCAAACACCTGAGCAGCAACAGCGCGGTGGATATCTACGCCCTCATTAAATGCTTTGATCAGCGCTTCGTCTTCGCTCAGGTGCGCCAGCACGCGCAGCTCGATCTGCGAGTAGTCCGCGGCGATGAGTTTGTTTCCGGGCTCGGCGATGAAGGCCCTGCGGATGTCCCGGCCGACGTCCGTGCGGATCGGGATATTCTGCAGGTTCGGGTCGGATGACGACAGCCGGCCGGTCGCCGCGCCGGTCTGATTAAACTTCGCGTGGACCCGTCCGTCCTTTTCGATCGCTTCCTTCAGCGCGATGAGGTACGTGCCGACCAGCTTGGTCAGCATGCGGTATTCAATCATGAGCCCCGGCATCGGCCTAGCGTCTTCGGGGACATTTTCTATTTCCTCCGGGGGCAAAGCGGCTAGTTTTTCGAGGACCTCGCTATCGGTACTAAAACCGGTCTTCGTCTTTTTGATGGCTTTGAAGCCGAGCTGGTTGAAGAGGACATCCCCGAGCTGCTTGGGGCTGTCGGGGTTGAAGTCGGCCTTCGCGCGGTCGAGGATCTCGGTGCGCAGTGCATCGATTCGGGATTGGAGCTGGTCACGCTGCTGGTCGAGGATGGCGGGGTCCACCCGGATGCCGTGCTGCTCCATCGTCGCGAGCACGCCGACCAGCGGCATCTCGACGCGCTCGTAAAGATCGGTCATGCCGAGGTCGTCGAGTCTGCGCCGGAAGCGCTTGCAAAGCCGCAGGGTGATGTCTGCGTCCTCCGCGGCGTACTGCGTGACCTGATCGAGCGGGACCTGGTCCATCGTCTTCTGCGGCGGGTCGGACTTCCGCCGAGGCTTTGGACCGATGAGTGCGCTGATCGGGATGCACCTGTGGCCGAGCTCAGACAGCGCGAGGTCGTCCATCCCGATGCCGGGCGCGTTGGCGAGGAAGGCGCCGATCATCGAGTCGAATACGACGCCCTGTAAGTTCAGCCCCGCGCTCCGTAGCACGCGGTCGTCATACTTGATGTTGTGCCCGCACTTCGGAATCGCTTTGTCTTCCAGCACCGGCCGAATCAGATCAAGTGCCTGTTGTGTGTCCAGGTGCGTATCCTGCTCTGGCGATCGGGTCGGGATGTAGACGCCCGCGCCCTCTTCCCAGGCGAGGCAGACGCCGCAGAGTTCGGCGGTGTGCCCCAGGCCGATCGTCTCGGTATCGATGGCGATGAGTTCCTGGCCCGGGAGGGACCCGACAAGCTCGATCAATTCATCGGCGGTCGTTACCGCGCGGTAGTTGGCGTTGACTTCACGGTTTGGCGGTACATCTTCTCCCGATTCATCACCGTGATTCGCAAACAGGCCGAATCCTGCCTGGTCGTCTTGCTTGGATTCTATCTTATCTTTGCGCCTCTGCGCCTCTGGGCGAGATCCTTCAGACGGCATGGATTCACCCAGCAACTTAGCCAAGTTACTCTGCATCCGGTTGAATCCGAGTTCGCGGAACAGTTCCTGCAGGAGCGGCCCGTCGATCTTTTCCGTGCCATCAGTCGCGGCATCGTTGAGGTCAAACCCGAGTTCAATATCCGTCGCCATGGTGACGAGTCGGCGGGACAGGTCGATCCCGCCGGTGTCGATCGCGGCCTGCACGTTTTCTTTTTGTTTGCCCTTGAGTTGGTCGAGGTTTTTGATGAGTTCGTCAACGCTGCCGAACTGGTTGATGAGCTTGGATGCGGTCTTCGGGCCGATACCCTTGACGCCGGGCACGTTGTCGGTGCTGTCGCCGATGAGGGTCTGGTAGTCGATCGCCTGGGTGGGGGTGATGCCTCGCTTCTCGAAGAGCGCCCCGGCGTCCATCATCGTGTCGGTGTGCACATCGAACAGCACCGCCCGGTCGGCGAGGACCTGTTCGAGGTCTTTGTCCTTGCTGACCATCCGTAGCGTGAGGTCGGGCGACAACGAATCGAAGTCGCCGCGTTGGGTCTGCACGGCGAGGGTCGCCATGATGTCGTCGGCCTCGTAGCCCTCGGCCTGGAGGATGACGACGCCGAACGCCTCGGCGATCTCGATCATCCGCGGGACCTGGGCCTTGAAGTCGTCGGGTGCCGGGTCGCGGTTGGCCTTGTATTCGGGGTAGAAATCGTCGCGGAAGGTCTTGCCCTCGTGCTCCATCGCCATCGCGAGGTAGGCCGGCCGGTACTCCCGGTAGAGCTTGAGGAGCATGTCGGTGAACGCGAAGGTCGCGTTGGTCGGCTCGCCGGTGACGGGCGAGGTCATACCCCCGCGGATCGCGAAATAGCTGCGGAACATCTGCGCGAAGCCATCGATGAGGTAGAACGTGTTGGGCGGGGCGGAGGTGGGCATCTAAGACGATTCGATTTTGGAACCACAGATGAACACGGGTGCACGCGGATCAATTTATTCGTGTTGATCCGTGTGCATCTGTGGTTTCATTTGACATTACCAATCGAGTGGCTTCAGCCAAGTGTTGCGTAGGGTGTCCAGATCGATATCCAGCAGTTGGCCTTGATCTGGCTTGCGGACAGCCAGGCGTTGATGATCGGCGAACGTGCCGACCTGGCCGAAGGGCACGCCTGTTTTGGACAGCGTGTCGATCAGCGCCGCGACATGTTCGGGCGCCACCTCGAGCAGGTACCGGCTGGGCGACTCGGCGAAGCAGAGCGCGTCGGTTGTGCAGTCGGTATGGGGCACGCCAGCGAGGTCGAGGTCCAGCCCGACGCGGCCGGCGAAAGCCATCTCGGCAGCGGCGACAAGCAAGCCGCCATCCGAGCAGTCGTGCGCGGATTGGACCAGGCCCTGTTCGATCAGTTTGGCGACGGCGCTGGCGTTAGATGGGCCGCCGGCGAGGTCAACCTTCGGAATCGACCGGCCGTTGGTGCCGGTGACAGACGCGTAGTGCGACCCGCCAAGGTCCGAGGTGGTTTGACCGACGATGAAAAGCGCGTTGCCGGCCTGCTTCGCATCCATGGTGCGTGCCTTGGTCGCGTCGTTGACGATGCCCAGCGCGCTGATCAGCATCGTCTGCGGGATCGTGATGAGGCTGCCGTCCTCGGCGGTGAACTGGTTGCTCAGCGAGTCTTTGCCCGAGACGAACGGCGTCTGGTACGCGAGCGCGCCGTCGTAGCAGGCCTCTGCGGCGCGGACCAGCGTGCCCAGCTGCCAGGGGTCGTCGCACTTGGCCCAGCAGAAGTTGTCGAGGATGGCGATATGCGATGGGTCGGCGCCGACGCAGACGGCGTTGCGCACGGCCTCGTCGATGGCGTGCAGGACCATCTGGTAGGAGTCGCCGTCGGTCGCCGTGCCGGTGTGGTTGGCCTTCTCGCTGAGATGCGGCGCGAGGCCGTTGGACAGGGCAATGGCCTTGTCGGAGCCGAGCTTAGGCCGGAGGACCGCGGCATCGGACGGGCCGTCTTGTTGTTCACCAACCAGCGGCTTGACGACCGAGCTGCCCTGGACCTCGTGGTCGTACTGGCGGACGACCCAGTGCTTGGAGGCGATGTTGGGGTGGGACAGGAGGGCGAGGAGTTTGTCTTCAAGACCTGCGCTGGATGCAATAGCGTTTGGATCCCCATCCGCGCTGCGCGCGGGTGGCGCATATTTGGGATTGAGATGGGACCACGTCGCCTCGCGCGTGGGCGTCGGGATGCCGTCGTGCATGAAGGGCATGGCGAGCTTGCCGACTTCCTCTCCGTGATATGTCAGCTTGAGTGTTGGCCTGCTTTGTTCTTCGTAGCCGAAGTAGCCGAGGTCGCAGAAGGGCACATCCTCGGCCTCAGCCAGTTTCCTCAGCGTGTCAACATGCTCCGGCGGCACAGCGAGCGGCATGCGTTCCTGGGCCTCGCTGATCCAGATCTCGGTGTAACTCAGGCCGCGGTATTTGAGCGGGGCGGACTCGAGGGTGACGTAGGCGCCGACCTTTTCGCCCATCTCGCCGACCGCGGAGGAGAAGCCGCCTGCGCCGCAGTCGCTGATGGCATTGAACAGGCAGCGCTCTTCGCCCGTGTTCGGGTCGCGGTAATCGCGGGCCTGGAGGATGACGTCGAGGGTTTTCTTTTCGGTGATGGCGTTGCCGATCTGGACGGCGTGGTTGAACTCGTCGGCGTGGGTGTCGGTGAGTTCGTCGGAGCTGAAGGTCGCACCGTGGATGCCGTCCCGGCCGGTCGCGCCGCCGAGGATGATGATCCGGTCGCCGGGCTTGGGGTCTCCGAAGCACTTATCGAGCGGGATCAGGCCGACGCAGCCGGCGAAGACGAGCGGGTTGGCGAGGTAGTCCTCGTGGAAGTACACGGCCCCGTCGACGGTTGGGATGCCCATACGGTTGCCGTAGTCGCGGACGCCATCGACGACCCGGCGGAGGACGCGCTTGGGGTGCAAAACACCTGTGGGGAGACTGCTTGTGTCGGGCGGGGCAACACAGAAGGTGTCGGTATTCGCAACCGGTTTGGCGCTCAGGCCCGTGCCCATGATGTCGCGGATGCAGCCGCCGATGCCGGTCGCGGCGCCGCCATAGGGCTCGATGGCGGAGGGGTGGTTGTGTGTCTCGACCTTGATCGCGACGCCGTGCGTGTCATCGAACTTGACGACACCGGCGTTGTCATCGAAGACAGACACGAGCCAGTCGCCGATGCGCGGGTCTTCCTTGAGCTTGAAGGTCGCGGCGGCGACGGTGGACTTGAGGAGGTTGCCGATGGTGATGCTGCCATCTTCGTTGAAACTGTGATTGGGTTTGTCGGTGAAGATCGCGCTGTCCGCAACACCTGGCGCGCTGTATTTGATCGTGGCCTTAAGCGTCTTATGCACGCAGTGCTCGGACCAGGTCTGCGCGAGCGTTTCGAGCTCGACATCTGTCGGCTCCCTGCCCGCGTCTTGGTAGTAGTTCTGGATGCACTTCATCTCATCAAGCGAGAGGAAGAGGTGCCCTTCGCGCGAGAGGGCCATCAGCTGATCATCGTTGAGCTCGCGGATGTTGACGTGCGCGAGCCGGAAGTCGTAGGCGCTGCCGTGCGGGAAGCTGTCGGGGTGGTGCGGCGAGAGGAAGACATCCTGGATCACCGGGTTGCCCAGCGCGGCCTCGGCGAAGCGGGTCAGCCTCGTGCCATCATACTCGCCCGCCGGAATGGCGATGTCGTACCGCTCGCCGGTCGCGACGTAGACACCGGCCGGATCGACCTCGGGGAACATCTCGCAGATCGCGTCGCGGGTGGACTCGGCGACGGGGTCCATGACACCGGGCTTGTAGTGGACTTCGATTAAACGCGCGTTGCTTGCCACTTCATCCGTACCGAGTGAAGCCGTCTGGATGACCGGGTCGGCGAGCAGTTCGCTGGCGATTTGTTGAGCCTGATCGTCGGATAGCGGGGCCTCGATCAGGAACACCTTGGCCGCGGTAATGGATGTGGCGCCCGGCAGTTTCTCCGCGGCCTCGGCCCGGGCACGGTCGGCGATCGGGTCGGCCTGCCCGGCGAGCGCGCGGACTTCGAACCGCCAGACGGTTGCGGCGGCGGGTTGTGTCGTTGGGTGGGTCGGCGCGGCGGTCATCGGGGCCCTCCGTGGCTGCGGGAAAGCGTCGATGATAGCGGTTTGCTATTGATCAGATATTCCCGTTTGCTCATCTTGATCAAACAGCAGTGGGTCACGCCCGGGCACGACCCGTTCTTGCAGGGTCTTGATTGTTCCCTGGATCACGCGGTCCGATCGCGGAATAACCGCGTCTTCAAACCGGCCGACAGCGCCGTCGGGAACGGCGAACCAGTTGGGCTGGTCCCGGCCAATCGCGGGCTGGGGCAGCAGTGTTAGCCGGATCGGGTGCATACTCGGGTCCGCGCCGGGCGGCAGGGCGGGGTCGGTCAGTCGGTACACGCTGCGGAACGTCGGCAGGTAAACGAACCCGTTGCTTTCACTGGTCGGTGCGGGGTAGATCAGCACGAGCATCGCGTTCCGCTCCCCGTCGATGACGCGGTCATAGCCGATCGCGATCGGGGGGAGCGTGTAGCCGGCGACCGGGCCGCCTTCTTCATCGACCAGCCGCTGGGCGAGCGCCCCGTCCGCGCGGTCGTAGGCGATGCTGATCCAGTGGTCGTGCTCGCCCTGTTCGCCGTTGGCCTGGTACCAACTCGCCAGCAGATAAGGCGCGTAGAAACCGTGCTGCGGGTCCTCGGCGATCTTCAACAACTCGTCTCGCGCCCCGGTGTCTTCAAAGAAGTCCTCGGTCTGTGCCAATCGGGCACACCGCTGCAGTGCGTGCTCCGTCTCGGGCGGCAACGTCAGGTCGGTTTTCTTATATTCCTTGCCGGTCTCGCTGGCGACGAACGTGCTGTATCGCAGCGGACGCGGCGAAACCGGTTGCATGAACCAGCTTTCGCGCTCGTCGTAGTCCAGCTCAAGCCGCGGTGGCTCGCCCCGCGTCATCTGCCAGGCCAGGTAGGTGACCGCCGGTACCAGCAGGAATAGTGACAGCGTGAGTACAACCAGCCATCGCCCGGAGAGGGCGCGGTGCGGATCTGGCGCGTTGTTTTGTGATTCGGTCACGACAACAGCATAGCGCATGGGCTTCGGTAGGGCGAGGCTCCTGCCGAGCCGCGGGTCGCAGAGGGCTTGCGGCTCGGCAGGAGCCTCGCCTTCCCGACGGGTCATCATCGCGGTGCTACCGCTGCTTGCCCTCGATCGCACAAAGCAGGATCGCCGCGGCCAGCCCGAGGCGGGCGTCGAGCTGGTTGGCCGTGTCGGGCGTGAAATCGATCATGATTTTCTGCACGAACGGGTTGAAATTCTGCTGGTAGGTCGCGATCGTTTGCCCACCCATCTCGGCGTGGAACTTTTGGGGCATGAAGACCGATGCGGCCTCGATGAATCGGCGGACCAGCGCCTTGAACTGCGAGTCCTCTACGATCTTGCCGATCTCCGCGCCGTTGGCGTCCAGGATCAGCCACTCGTCACGCAGCATCGACTTGAGCCCCTTGCGGCGCAGCGCGCCGACCGTCTCGCCTGTCACCGAGTCGCGCACGTCGTACGTCCCGGCGATGTCGAAGACGCTCTGCGTCCGGATCGACAGCACCTCCTGCGTCTGTAGCTCGTCCGCGTAGATGCGGATGTCTTCCTTGATCTTGAAGCCCTTGAGCTTGGCGAACAGCGCGAGATCATCCTGCGGATCGTAGATGTGGAACTTCGCGCCGATCAGCGTCAGGACCTTGCGGCGGAGCGTGTACGTGTCGTGTGCATAGCGTTCGGCGACGTCCTGCATCCTGGCATACCCCTTGAGTGAGAGATGATCGGTGATCTATTGGCGCGCCTGCCCGCTGCCGTAGGCGACCCACTTGGTCGTGGTCAGGTCCTCGGCGCCCATCGGACCGCGGGCGTGGAGTTTGTCGGTCGAGATACCGATCTCGGCGCCCAGGCCGTACTGCCCGCCGTCGGAGAAGCGCGTCGAGCAGTTGACGAACACGTTCGCCGAGTCGATGGCCTGCACGAACCGGTCGGCGGCGGCGAGGTCGTCGGTCACGATCGCGTCGGTGTGCCTGCTGCCGTAGTGGTTGATGTGCGTGGCGGCCTGGTCGAGCGAATCGACGACGCGCACCGCGACGATCTTGTCCAGATACTCCGTGGCCCAGTCGTCGTCGGTCGCGGTCTTGGCGTGAGCGAACACGGCCTGGGTCTGCGCATCGCCGCGGACCTCGACGCCTTGCTCGGCGAGCGCGTCGCAGACCTTGGCGAGCACGCCGGACGAAGCGGCCTCTGCATGGAATAGCAGCGTCTCCGCCGCGTTGCACACGCCGGTGCGCTGGGTCTTCGCGTTGACACAGAGATCAACAGCCATCTGCGCATCGCAGCCTGCGTCGATGTAGATGTGGCAGTTGCCGGTGTAGTGCTTGATGACGGGGATGTGTGCCTGCTCGACGACGGCACGGATGAGCGATTCGCCGCCGCGCGGGATGCAGAGGTCGATCCGGCCTTCCATCTTGAGCAGCGCGCCGACGGCTGCGCGGTCGGTCGTGTTAACCAGCTGCACCGTCGCGGGGTCAAGGCCAGCCGATTCGAGTCCCTGCTGCACGCACTCGGCGATCGCGCGGTTGCTGTGCAGGGCCTCTTTGCCGCCGCGCAGCACGGTCGCGTTGCCCGATTTCAGGCACAGCGCCGCCGCATCGCAGGTCACGTTCGGCCGAGACTCGTAGATGATCAGCACGACTCCGATCGGCACGCGCCACTTCTGCAGCCGGATCCCGTTGTCCAGCACCCGCCCCTCGATAACCTTGCCCACCGGGTCGGGCTGGTCGGCGATCTGTTCAACCGATAGCGCCATCGATTCGATCCGCGCGTCGGTCAGCTCGAGCCGGTCGAGCATCGCGGGTGACAGCCCGGCTACGCGACCCGCTTCGAGGTCGAGCGCATTGGCTTGCTGCAACGCATCCTTACCCGCGCGGATGGATGCCGCGATCGCACGCAGCGCCGCGTTGCGCTGTGCACCCGATGACGCAGCGAGTGCGCGCGACGCGGTCAGCGCGGCGTCTGCGAGCTGATCGCAGTAGTCGGTCAGGTCGGTCGCGGGGTCGGCGGTCGTGGGCGGCATCTTCATACTCCGGGCGAGCCTGGCATCTTATGCCGCAGAAAAGCCGGGTGCCAGCAAACCCCTTATGGGTTCGGCGCCGCTCCCCGTGGCGTCACGCGGATCGTCACCCGCACCACATCCGAGGCGAGCGTCACGCCCGGCGGGGCGATGATCTCGACCGCCTTGGTCAGCTCGCCCCCGTTCGTCGCCGCGGCGTCGGCCTCCTCGTTGGTCAGCCGGACCGACGCCCATACCACCGCGCTGGCCGGGTCCTGCTTGAGCTGCGCGATCTGTTCACGCGGGCCCTCGAGCTTAAACGACGTGATGAAACGCGCCGCCTCTTCAACCTCCACGATGTAACGCTCGTTGATCGACGACGGGTAACTTAGCAGGATCGGCCGACGATCGATCGTGACCGTGTCCCGGTCGTTGGCGACCGTCACCAGCACCTGCACGTCCCGGCCCGGCGGGGCCCACTCACGCAAGCGGGCGGGGAACTCGATCTCCACATCAAACTCTTTCGAGTCGCCTTTCGCGATGTCTGCGACGTCCTGCTCACGCACCCGTGCGACCGCGTTGACACCGGCGAACTGCGCCGCCTCGCTCGCGGGGATCTTGCGCAGCGTGACCCGGCGTTGTTCTTCCTTCTCGATTGTTGCGGACGACAGCCGGATTCCGCCGGTCTCCTGCACGATGCGCACATCCAGTGTCAACTCGACATACTTTTCAAACGTGACACGCTCCCGCTCCGGGCTGACACGCGTCAGGTTGATTCCCAGTTCGCTCAGCCCCTCGTATTGCTCCAGCTGCTCGCGGAGTTCGACGTCAACCGCGTGCTGGTCTTTGCTCAGGTCAAACGTCGGCGTGATCGGGATGACCACGCCGCGGGTCTGCTGGATGAACTGCTGGTACTGCCCGTTCGATCCGTTGAAGTCCACCTCGATCGTGATCGGCTCGGCCGGGCCGATGATCCCGTCGCTGCCCTCGGGCAGGACAAACTGCACCCGCACCGTCTGCCCGGTGTATTCCTGGATGTTCGCGTCCTCGGCGTACAGCCACACCAGCAGCGTGACCACCGTCACGATCCCGAACGTCCCGAGTTGGTTCAGCAGCGGCTTCATACCAGTTCAACGAACCCCAACATCATCTCGTTCAACCATCAACCCCAACCCCATGCCCACGGCGTTACGCGAAGCGGGATGCCGTGGGATACCAACCCCCAACAACCTACCCCGCCTGCGACTTCGGCGGCTCCTTATCATCCGGCTCGACCGACCCGCCCGGCCCTCCGTCATCCGCTTCCACCGGCCGATCGTCCAGCTCCACCTTCGTCATCCCCTCACTGATCGCCTTGCGCAGGTCCGACACGCTCAGCCCGCGCTCCAGCCGCCCGCGCTCGGCGATACTGATCTTGCCCGTCTCTTCGCTGATCACGATCACCAGCGCGTCCGCCTCGTTGCTCAAACCCACCGCGGCGCGGTGCCGGCTGCCCAGCTCCTGCGCGAGCGTCTCGCCCTCGGCCAGGGGGAACTGCACGCCCGCCGCGACGATGCGGTCCCCGCGGATCACCACGCCCATATCGTGCAGCGCCGAGCCGGGCCAGAACAGTGTGTTCAGGAGCTGCCGGCTGACGTCCGCATCCAGGCGTGTGCCCGCCTCGACGATCCCTTTGAGCCCGACCTGCCGCTCGATCGCGATCAGCCCGCCGATCTTGTTACGCGAGAGGTAATCGACCGACGCGACGACCTCTTCGACGACACGCGCTTTGCGCAGGCCGCTCTTGGAAAACCACCCGCCCTCGCCGATGCGCACCAGCGCTCGCCGGAGCTCCGGCTGGAAGACGATGACCAACGCGAAAGCGAGGAAGGCCAGCAGGTTGGTGTACAGGAAGTTGAGCCGCTCGAGCGTCTCGCTGCCGCCGGGGAAGATGCGCAGCGTCAGCGTACCGACGATCATGATCAGCGCAACGCCCCAGACGACGCGCGCCCCGCGTGTGCCCTTGAGGAAGCGCACGACCAGGAAGACCACGACCCAGATGACAGCCAGCTCGAACAGCACCGCCAGCGGCTCGCTGCCGAAGTACCCCGTGATCCGTTGCCAGACTGCGTCAATGCCCAAGTCGTTATCGCCCTCCGGCGGGGGTGAACGCCGGTTACCCGATTCTATCGTCACCTTCGGCCGGTTCATCCCGCCGGCGCACAAGGTTCATGCACACACAACTCCTGCCCGATAACATCGGCCAAACGTAGAGATCAGCCCCGTCTCAACGGAGGGTTGGACACCCGACGCTATACTCAAATCTACGAAAAACGGACCCTGCCCTGCAGGGTGGGGTAGGCTTCCAGCCTGCCGTCGCTGCTGAGCAGCGAATCAACCAGGGCCCAGCCATGCAGCGCATCCACCGCCTCCGCGCCAACATCCAGCAGTGCTACCTCGGCCACGACGCCGTCGTGGACAAGGTCATCGTCTGCCTGCTCGGCCGGGGCCACCTGCTCATCGAGGATGTGCCCGGCGTCGGCAAGACGACGCTCGCCTCCGCGCTCGCGCGCTCGTTCGATGTCAGCCTTGCCCGCATCCAGCTCACGCCCGACATGCTCCCCGCCGACGTCCTGGGCGTCACCGTCTGGGACAACCAGCAGAACGAGTTCCGCTTCAAGGCCGGGCCCATCTTCGCCAACATCGTCCTCGCCGACGAGATCAACCGCACCACCCCGCGGACCCAGTCGGCCCTGCTCGAGGCCATGGCCGAGGGCCAGGTCTCGATCGACGGGATGACACGCAAACTGATCGAGCCCTTCCTGGTCATCGCGACCCAGAACCCGCACGAGTTCGAGGGCACCTACTTCCTGCCCGAATCCCAGCTCGACCGGTTCCTCATGCGGATCAATCTCGGCTACCCGGCCCCGGAAGAGGAGGCCCGCATCCTCGCGACCGACCCGACGCGCACGCAGCTCGCGGACCTCAAGCCCGTGATGACCGCCGAGGAGCTGGTGCAGCTGCAGGACGAGTGCCGATCAATCGAGATCGACCCGACCCTGGCCGACTACATCGTGTCGATCGCCCACGCGACGCGCGAGCACGAGCACCTCCAAATCGGCGTCAGCCCCCGCGGCTCGCTCGCCCTCCTCGCCGCCGCGAAAGCCACCGCGATGATCCACGGCCGGGACTACGTCGTCCCCGACGACATCACGACCAACGTGCAGGACGTCTTCGCCCACCGCTGCATCAGCAACAGCTACCTGCACGACGCGGACCGCGACACGGTGCCGAACGTGATCCGGGAGATTCTGGAAACGCTGCCGAGCCCGGTGTAATCAAAGGCTAAACCTCCCATGTTCTATTCATCCGTATCATCATCATTGTTTTCACGGGACTTGCTTGACGCGTAAGCCAAACCAGCAATTGTTGCGCTTGAACCTATCAATATCGCTGCGATTATTTCTGCGATGTTATACTCAATTGTAACAGAAGCCTCAGCGTTAGGCAGTAGTAGAACTATGAGTAACGATATAACTATTGCGATAGATAGAAGCAATATGTAAGTTGAATTTGGATTGCGTTTTTTCATCGATCGGATCTTTGCTTTAAGGATTTTATTGTTTTGACACAGATTATTGTACTTGCCCTGCCAGTACTCAGCATCGTCAAGAAGAGATTTATGTCCACGCGCTAATGATGTTGCGTGAATGTTGTAAGCAGCATCAACAAGCTCCTGCTTGATTGCACTGACGAGGTGCTGGGCTAGAATAGATTGCTGTACATCATCAAGTTCACATTCATCAAATATTACTCCGATGGATTGTCGCAATCTTATATCGATTGCATAGAGGCAGCCAAGGTCCGTACTCTCAATATAATCAAGGAAAGCACGAGTATTCGATATATTCGGCTCGCCATCCGCGTTTACAAGCTCTATGCGATCAATCAATTTTCGCATATGTTTGACCATTGTCTGGGGATCGTAATCTGGCATGATTCATCTGTATCAGAGGCTTGGATTTCTGACTAGTGGACGGTTTCTGCCCTGAGGCAAGGTATTGCTGTGTGTGCGAATAACATGTGGTATTTAACAGTGTATGACAAAGAAAGTCGATTGAGATACACCATTTTAGCCGTTGTCTCACGGCAATCACCCCTCCACCACCAGCACCTTGTCCGCCGCGGCTAAGCCGAGTGTGGTCGGCTTGTCCCTGCCGACGCGGATGGTCACGGCGTCCGCGCTGTCGTCGAGGTCGATCACCTTCAGCTTCGTGTCCGGCAGTAGGCCGCGGTC
>JANQKT010000191.1 GCA_028280965.1 Phycisphaeraceae bacterium | reverse complement strand
GACGCGGGCGAGGCCGCGGGGGTGGCCGCCGCCGGCACCGGGCTGGGACTGCCCAACGAGATCGCGACGACGGGGCTGCGCAATGTGCTGTTCGCGATCCGCGGCAGGGGCACGCCGGAAGGCTCGGCGCTGCTCGACGAGCTCGGCATCGACCGGGACAACGTGTTCGTCGCGCTGCAGCAGATCGCCGAGGCGCGGGCGGCGGGCCAGATCGACGAGGCCCAGCTCGAATCGCTCGGCGGCCGCGAGGCCGCGCCGGTCTTCGCCGCGCTGGCCGATCAGGAAACGCTGGCCAACTTCCTCGCCTCGGTGCAGGCGGTCGATGAGGCGGAGGACTTCGACGGCAGCATCGCGACGGACAAGGCGCAGGAGCTGTTCGGGCCCGACACGCTCCAGGGCCTGAACCTGCTGGCCAAGAGCTTCGAGGCCGAGAAGGAGGGGCTGCAGGCCACCGACGCCCGCGCACTGCGCATCGAGGCGTTCAGGACGGCGCTCGACGCCGCGCTCGAAGCGGAGGTCGCCAAACCCGACGGCGGCGAGAAGAACATCACCCCGTTCCTCGCCGAGCGCATCAAGGAGGAGTTCGAGTTCCAGGTCGGGTCCGGCGAGACGCCCGAGCGGGCGCTGGCCATCGCCGAAGACCTGCCGCGCAACGCTTTCGGGCCGGACCTCCGCAACCCGCTGACCAATCAGATCGAGCGCTTCGAGCTGGCGGCCCTGGAAGGCGGCCGCTCCGATGCGCCGCGGTCGGGTTTCTTCAGCGTCCCGATCACGGAGGTGGTCGATGTCGGTGTCCCGTCCCAGCCCGGCCTGCTGATCGACCGCATCGAGCGGGTCCGAGAGGAAGGGCCCAACGCCCTGATCGAGGCCACGCTCCCCGGCAGACCGCCGGCTCAAACGCCTGAAGAGCTGGCCGGATCACTCCGGAGAGAGATCGAACGCCTAACGGCTCTCAGGGGTGAAGAGAGCGAGGGTGTCCGTTTCCTGCAGCGATGGCTTGAAGACCTGATTGCCAACAACCCGAACCTCGGCGGCGTCCAGATCGACAACGTCACCATCATCAACAAGAACGGGACGGACTACATCGGCGCGGGCGACCCGCTCGTGGACGACCTGGACGGGAGGGACCGTGAATGACGCTACCGCCCGCCAACCAGGCCAAGCTCAAGATCAACGGCGCGCAGGTCCAGGGCTTCGAGCTGCAGGACACCCAGCACGCGAAACTCCCCGGCCGGCTCACCGCCGCGCGCGTCGAGTACTTCCCCGGCAGCAGCCGGCCGTTCGTCATCAAGGGCGCCGCGCGGCAAGACATGCTGCGCCCCACGGGCATGCTGCGGGCCGAGAGCTTCGATGCGCTCTACACCCTGATCGACGAGCACAAAGCATGGGCCAGCCAGACTACGATCGCGGACGTGACCTACCACGGCACGACCTACAGCAGCGCACCGATGGCCTTCGAACTGCTCACCGAGTTCCCCGAAGCATACTCCCAGGACAACGGGCAGACGGTCGGCGCACAGATCCCCGTGCGCTTCGTCTTCCAGGTGCTTGAGCCATGAGCGTTCTGAACCAGCCCATCCCGGTCATGGACACCGTGCCCTTCGACGTCTACGTCAAGGCGGTCAGCGGCGATCCGCCCGAAGGCGGGATCATCGACTCGGCGTCGGGCGGCGAAGGCGGCTGGTCGTTTGCCGGCAACCTCAGGCTCAGCCAGGTGACGCTCGGGGCCTGGCCCAAGAGCGGGTCGGCGACCTTCGAGCGCATCCCGCTCGACGGCTTGATCGACCCGTTCGAGCTGGGGCTGTTCGAGTTCGGACCCGACGACCAGGTGCGCGTGGTCATGGTCCCGCAGGCGGACGGCACGGCGATCGCGCCGGAGCCCGACCTGACCGGCGGCGAAAACTCCGGCATCGTCATCTTCGAGGGCACGCTCGAGCGCGCGAATGGAGACGTGCGTGGCGCAACGAGCACGACCGAGGAGCGCGAGGACTTCAAGCTCGTCGCGACCGACGCGCCGTCGATCGACAACCTGCGGCCCGAGCACCTCGTCCGCGGCCGCTTCACCGCGGAGGGCAGCGGCGCGACGCCGGTGCTGATCGACGGGCCGTCGCTGCCGTGCGTCTTCAACCGCGGCGACGAGCCGAACATGCGCGCGGGCAGCCTGCGGACCGCCGAGGCTGGGCAGCTGACCAATGTCACCTGCCATCTGTTCACGGCCGACGACGACCCGGGCGCGAGCTACTGGACGCTCGCCCACGCCCTGCGGCACCTGGTCTGCTGCTGGCTCTATGGCTTGGCTTCCAACCAGGCCGGCGACGCGCAGGGCCCGCTGCCCCGCAGCGCCACCCTTGAGCCCGAGACCTACGACGCGCTGTTCGGCCCCGCGCCCGAGACCCCGCGCTGGGAAGGGCTCGACAAAACACTTCCGGGGGTCGATGTGCAGGGCTTGGGCGTCTTCGACGCGATCGAGCGCGTGTGCGCCGCCGGCGGCTACCGCTGCGCCGTGCTGCCGCCGATGGGCCGTCCCATGCACGAAGACGCCGAAGTAGACCGGCTGTATCAACTGCGTATCTGGCGGGCGGGCGCGGGCCCGGAGAACGCGCTGCGCCTGGCCAACCGCCGGCTGATCGACGACACCGCCAGCGCCGCCGACGTGCTCGCGGACAACAGCGTGTCGCGGCTCCGCGTGCTGCGGGACACCACCCGGGTGCGCAACAACGTGATCGCCTGCGGCCGCACGCTCATCGAGACGACGGTCGAGCTCAAGCCGATGTGGCCGCCGGGCGATGCCGATGACCTGGGCGGCAGCGCGATCGGCCCGCGGCAGCAGAACACACCACGCGACCAGGTGGGCGATCTCTATCACCAGAAGCACATCCGCGGCGGCAAGCAGTACGAGCAGTTCGGCCACGTCGGCCGGCTGTGGGGCCTGGACGAAACCGGCGCGTTCTACGACGGTGGCTTGGGCTACACAACCGGCCCATACGCACACGCCTCCGGGGGCTTCGATTGGATCACGCACCTGGGCATCGACACGGACGGGGGCACCGATGCTTTGAGCATGGCCCGCGCCGCCAATGGCGTAACCGATCCGATCCGCTGGGCGCGGCGTCCGCGCAGGGCGCTCAAGCTGTCACGCCCCGAGCTGTTGCGGATCAATCAGGCGTTCCGCCTGGACGTCAGCGAGGACAGCGGATCGAACTGGTACGAGCTGCCGTCCGCGGTGGCGACGCTGGTGCGCGATGGCTTCTTCGGCATCGAGCTGCGCGTCAACAACCTGGCCACGGTCAACCGCAAGACCTTCGGGGCCGACAGCACCCAGTCCACGGCCGAGCCCGAGCAGAGCTGGTGG
>JANQKT010000179.1 GCA_028280965.1 Phycisphaeraceae bacterium | reverse complement strand
AGTTCCTGTGGCCCGTCGTCGTGGACGACGACGGCGAGCGGCGCTGCGTCGGGATCGTCGCCCAGGACAGGCGCTCGATGGAGCTCCGCGCGTTCCGCGCCGACGCGGTCGTCATGGCGACCGGCGGCTGCGGGCTGATCTACGGCAAGTCCACCATGTCCGTCATCTGCACCGGCGGGGCCGCGAGCCGCTGCTACCAGGCCGGAGCCTGGCTGGGCAACCCCGAGATGATCCAGGTCCACCCCACCGCGATCCCCGGCGAAGACAAGTGCCGTCTCATGTCCGAATCCGCTCGAGGCGAGGGTGGGCGGGTCTGGCTGCCGGGCATCAAAGACGAGAACGGGCAGTGGCAGCCGCACCCCGACGCCGGCCGACACCCCAGCGATATCCCCGAGGACGAACGCTACTACGTCCTCGAAGAGATGTACCCCGACTACGGCCCGACCCCGCGGCACGGCAACCTCGTCTCGCGCGACGTCGCGACCCGCGGCATCTTCTTCGCCGTACAAAAAGGCTTCGGGGTCGGCGGCGGGCGCATGGCCTACCTCGACATCACGCACCTCCCGGCCGACACCAAGGAAAAACTCGCCGCGATCCTCGAGATCTACGAAAAATTCACCGGCGACGACCCGCGCGACGTCCCGATGAAGATCTTCCCCGCCGTCCACTACTCGATGGGCGGGCTCTATACCGTCTACGAGACCCAGCAGGAGCCCAAGCCCAAGTTCCTCTGCGACATCGTTCCGAAAGACGCCGGCCAACTCAAAGACCCGAGCAAGCCCGCCCACCCCGGCATGGTGCACGGCAGCCCGTGGAACATGATGACCAACATCAAGGGGCTTTACGCCTTCGGCGAGGTCAACTACCAGTACCACGGCGCGACGCGCCTGGGCGCCAACGCCCTGCTGTCGTGCATCTTCGACGGCATCTTCTGCGGGCTCGGCGTCGCCAACTTCGCCCGTGAACAGGCCAAGGAAGACCCGATCAGCGAGCTCGACGATTCGGTCTTCGAGAAGTTCGTCCAGCAGGAAATGGACAAGTCCGAGCGGTTCATCGCCACGGTTGATGATGAGGCGAAGTCCACCAACCCCTACGACATCCACCGCCGGCTGGGCGAGATCATGACCGATGAGATGACGGTCGTGCGGACCCAGGACGGCATGAAACGCGCGCTCGGCGTCGTCCGCGATCTCATTAAGGAATACGAGGGCGTCAAGCTCGGCGACAACGGCGCGTGGACCAACCAGAACCTGAGCTTCACCCGCGCGCTGGGCGACATGCTCGTCTACGCCGAGGCGATGCTGCTGGCCGGCATCGAGCGCAAGGAGTCGCGCGGCTGCCACTACTGCTCGGACCAGGACGGCCGAGATGACGCGAAGTACCAGAAGTCGGCCCTGACTCAGTACGACCCCGAAACCGGCAAACACAAAGTCGTTTGGGAAGATGTCCCGATCCCGCTGGTCGAGCCACGCATCCGCGACTACGGCGGCGGGAAGTCCAAGAAGAAAACAGCGAAGAAGAAGACCGCAAAGGCCTGATCATCTGATCAGGCGGGGCGGGCTTCCAGCCCGTCGTCAAGCCGGATCGAGTCATGACAGGCAAGATGCCTGTCTTACCCCACCCGACACCCATGATCGCATCCAACAAACCATCCAAGTTCATCGTCCGTATCCAGCGTCAGGACGGCAAGGACCAGCCGCCCTACTGGCAGGCGTTCGAGGTCCCGACCACCGCGAACCAGAACGTCATTACGGTCCTCCAGCAGATCGCCTCCAACCCGGTGACGATCGAGGGCACGAGGGTCCGGCCGGTCGTCTGGGACTGCGGCTGCCTGGAAGAGGTCTGCGGCGCGTGCACGATGGTGATCAACGGCCGGGCGCGGCAGAGCTGCTCGACGCTCGTGGACGAGTTCTTCGAAGGCCCGGCCAACGACCAGACCATCACGATCCAGCCGATGACCAAGTTCCCGGTCATCCGCGACCTGTTCGTCGATCGCCAGCGGATGTTCGACAACCTGACCCGGCTCAAGGCCTGGGTCCCGCTGGACGGCACGCACGCGCTCGGGCCGGGGCCGAAGGAGTCGCCCGAAGAGCAGGAAGAGCGCTACGCACTGTCGCGCTGCATGACCTGCGGCTGCTGCCTGGAGGCCTGCCCGCAGTTCACCAAGGAAAACGACTTCGTCGGCGCCCAGGCCATCGCCCAGGCGCTCTACTTCAACGAGCACGCGACGGGCAAGAAGCTCAAGGGCGAGCGGCTGGACGTCCTCATGGGCCCCGGCGGCGTCGCGGACTGCGGCAACGCACAGAACTGCGTCAAGGTCTGCCCGAAAGAGATCCCACTGACCGAGGCGATCGCGAAGGTCGGCCGGCAGCTGACGATCCACGCGGTGAAGTCGTTCTTTACGGGCAAGAAGTAGCCCTCCGAGGCGTTGTCGGCGACGTATTCGGTCGCACCGCTACAACGCGATGTTGTGTACGGGCGATTTTGTCGCTCAATTCACTTTCCTATTCAGATTCCGCCGATAGACTTCATTGTGCCTGTGCGTCCTTCTCAAGGAGTTCGTGCACGATGGTTTGTCCCGTCAAGATCGATTCGGTCCGCCCGCTGGTCCGCTACGTGGACGGCGAGCAGGCCGTCATCGACACCCACATCGTCACCCACGCGACGCTGCCGATCGACGAGGGCCACCGCACCGCCGACGCGCCGATCGCATACGTCATGGCGGAGATCGACGGCCCGGACGAGTTTCACGATGAGGGCTGTGGGCGGCTGCTGCTGCGTGCCTGCGGCTCACGCATGGAGGGAGGCTTCCGCTTCGGTATCGATGAGCCGCAGCGCTGGTGGCCGGCGGGGCTGGGCGAGCAGCCTTTGTACGACCTAACCATCCGGATCATCGTTGGCGAGGACGTCACCGACGAAGCCAAACTCAAGATCGGCCTCGCATCTATCCGACGCGGACGCGTGCTCGGCGAAGACCTGCCGCCTTCGCTGCTCGTTAACGGGCGGATCTGCGAGGTCGTCGAGGTCGTCACCGTGGACCGCGTCGATGAGGACCAACTCCTGCCCGCGACCGGCGAGTCGCTGCTCTTGGTGCGTGACCACTACGGCAACGACCTCTTGTACCAAGCCGCGGACATGGCGGGCATCCTCGCCGTCCAGGCCGTGCCCATCGACCCCGCGGGCGACCCGGCGACGCAGGTCCGCGAGCAGGTGGACCGCCTGACCGCGCACCCGTCCCTGGCCGGCTACTACACCGGCCACCTCGGCGAGCTCAAGGACACGGTCACCGGCTGCCTGAAGCAGCTCGACCCGACCCGAGCGGTGTTCGACCGGTTCCCGCTGATCGACGAGGCGTGACCGCGCGACGGTTTGCGGGCAACCTCCATAAATCTGATATCGTGTTGGGCCGTACGCATCGCCGTGTTGCGTGCGTCTTTACTATCCCCAACCCGATCAGACCACGGAGCGCAGTTACCATGAACAAGCCGTTTTATGCCCTGCCCGCCCTGTCCGCCGCCCTGCTGTTTGTGCTGGCCGGCTGTCAATCCAATATGAGCTGCACGAGCTGTGAGAGCTGCACATCGTGCGATGCCGACGACTGGACAGTCCTGTTCGACGGCAAATCGACCGAGCACTTCCGCGGGTACAAGCAGGACGGTTTCCCCGAGAAGGGCTGGGCGGTCGAGGACGGCACGCTGCGCAAGATCGCCAAGGCCGGCGGCGGCGACATCATCACCAAGGAGCAGTACAGCGACTTCGACCTGTACTGGGAGTGGAAGGTCGCCAAGGGCGCAAACTCGGGCATCATGTACCGCGTCGCGGAGGGCCCGCCGGCCACCTACTTCACCGGGCCGGAGTACCAGATCCTTGAGGACGGCAACCACGGCGACGGCAAGAACCCCAAGACCAGCACCGCGGCGCTGTACGCGCTGATCGCCTGCAACGACAAGAAAGAGCTCAAGCCCATCGGCGAGTGGAACACCTCGCGCGTCGTGATCCAAGACGGCAACGTCCAGCACCACCTCAACGGCGAGCTCGTCGTCGAGTACACCTGGGCCAGCGATGAGATCAAGGCATTGATTGAGAAGAGCAAGTTCAAGCAGTGGAACCGGTTCATGACCGTGGACAAGGGCCACATCGCCTTCCAGGACCACGGCGACGATGTCTGGTTCCGCAATATCAAGATCAAGGATTTGAGCGCGGAGTGAACCTTTGGGTGCAGAGACGCCCTCAACCGGCATAACCCCCATGACCGCGATCGCTCACAACCTGATCTTTTCGCTCGCGGGCCTACTCGGGATGCTGGCCGGCTGCGCGACGGCGCAGGTCGCGGACCCCGAGCCGGGCGCCGAAGAACAAGCCCCCGCGCAGCAGCCCGCGGAGGCCGCGCCCGACCCTCAGCTCGTCGAGCTGCTCGAGCGCATCGAGGCCGCGTCTGATGAGATCCGCACGCTCAAGTCGCGCGTCCGCTACACGCGACTGCAGACGCTGACCGGCGATCAGCAGCGGCGCTACGGCGACTTCTACTACGCGGCATCGACCGACGACCGGCCGACGCTCTTCGCCGTGCTGTTCGATCGCCTGGTCGTCGACGGCAAGGCCCGGCCGATGCAGACCTGGTTCGTCTTTGACGGCAACTGGCTCCTGGAGCGTGACCACGAAGACAAGTCCGCCGTGCGTCGGGAACTGGTGCCCAAGGGCGCCGAGCGGAGTGACACGCTGAGCCTCGGCGACGGCCAGCTGCCGATCCCGCTGCGTCTCAAGGCCGATGAGGTGCTTGAGACGTACAAGGTCGAGCGTCTGAAGGATGAGCCCTTCGGCGAAGACCAGATCCTGATCCACCTCCGCCTGTCGCCCAAGCGGGCCAACGGCGATGTTCAGCCGCTGGACCTTTGGTTCGACAAGAAGACGCTGTCGCTGTTCAAAGTCGTGACGATGGAGGACGCGGACGAGATCGAGCTGCTGTTCCCAACAATCGAGATGAATCCGGAAGTCGAGGCGGGCACTTTTGACACGAAGCTGCCGAACGTGCAGGACGGCTGGCAGGTGCAGGAAGTGCCGATCAGTTCGCGGTGATGCCGGCTCACTTCGCGGCTAGGGCAACGCATCGATCGCCCTATCCATCTGCTCGATCGAGTTGTAAAAGTGCGGCGAGAAGCGCAGGTGGCCCATGCGATTGACCGCATTAACGCCCTGTTCTGCGAGCTGCCTGACGATCCTGTCGTGCGTCGGCGAGCCCTCGGGCGCATCAAAACAGATGTTCCCGCTGCGCTCACGCGGGCCCGGAGGAGAGATCACCGCGTAGCCCTTTTCAGCCAGGCGTTTGCGGGCGTGCTGGCACAGCGCATCGATGCGCGACCAGACCACGTCGAGCCCAACTTCAAGGAGAAGTTCCGCGGAGGCGCGCATCGCGACAAGCGGCAGCACGCTCATCGTGCCGGTCTCGAACCGCCGGGCGTCGGGCAGCCAGCGCTCGTCGTAGTTGCCGTAGTCCAGGGCGTTGACCCGTCCCAGCACGCCTGCGATCGGCGGGTTGATCTGCTGACAGAGGTCTTCGTCGCACCAAATAAACCCCGCCCCCTCCAAGCCAAGCAGCCACTTGTGCGCGCCCGCGGCGAGAAAATCGATCCCCGCCGCCTGCACGTCCATCGGCATGACGCCCAGCGACTGGATCCCGTCCACGCAGAAGAGCCCCCCGGCCGCGTGGACTTCGTCTGCGATCGGCCTGAGGTCGATGCGGTAGCCGGTGCCGAACTGTACATGCGAGAGCGCCACGACACGCGTACGATCGTTGATCAGCGCGAGGACATCATCGACATCGATGCGATAGTCCGGGCCCTGTTTGGCTTCGACGACTTCGACGCCCCGTCTTTTCAGCGCGGTCCAGGGGTAACGGTTGGCGGGGTATTCGACGTCTGAAATGACGACGCGGTCGCCCCTGACCCAGTCCAGGCCCTCAGCAAGCATCGTCAGCCCGGTCACGGTGTTGGGCACGAAGGCGATCTCGTGCTTGCCCCGAGCGTTCACCAGCTTCGCCAGAACGGGCTTGGCCGCCAGCACGCCATGGTACCAGTCCGCGTCGGCGACCCGGCCACGATTCGAGTTCGCGATGTAGCGCTGGACCGCCTCCGCCGCTCGGGCGGGCATCGGCGAGCAGCCCGCGTGGTTGAAATACACCACCTGCTCGTCCAGCACGGGGAACTCGGCGGCCAGATCGATCGTTGAAACAGGGGGCAACACACTCATCCAACCGATCCTAGACTAAAGCACCATGATGATGCAATCTCGACAAGTAATCGAACAAAGCAACCACAATAGCCCGCAACAAACCGCTGCGCGGTCGATCCGTGAGAGACTTTGCCGCGTGGCTGTTAGGTGCGGGCTATTACTGCTGGCACTGTCCATCGCAATCCCAGTGGACGCTCAGGACGACCAGCTCACCATCGAGCTGTCGCCGTTGGTCACCCGGCTGCTGGAAGATGATCTGCTCACAGAAGAACAGCGGCGCGAGGCGATAGTCTTTCATGGGCAGTGGGAGGAGTTGGACGGGCTGAATCGCTCAGATCAGATCGTGCTGCGAGCAGCGCGCCATGAGAACACGATGGAGCAACTCGATGCAATCGACAGGCTGCTGAACCCAGGCGAAGGCGTAGCAGACGAGCCCAACCACGATCGGGCATTGATTGCATACACGCGTAACTTGCTCAATTCCGGTCGAATCAATGATGCAATTGCAATCGCAGAGGCTGCCACGGCTGATGATTTTTTGCCGCCATGGTTGCTGCTACTAGCTCGGGCCCATGAAAGCATTGGGGCATACAACCACGCCACATCCTCACTCGCCTGGATTCGCGAGCAGGCCCAAACCGACATCAACGCCTTCGAAACCGCAGAGGATTTAACGGCTGCGGCGGAGGCGATCGTCATGCTCGCCCGGCTCGAAGGCCGGCCCGCTGCGGATTATCACCTAGCCAATCAACTGCTGAGCAAGGCACACGAAGAGGTGGACCCACTGTACTGGCCGGCCTATGTCGCGGAGGCGGAGCTGTTGATGAGCAAAGGCAACCCGCAGCAGGCGATCGAGGCGGTGCTGCAGGCGTTGTCGCTCAACCCCAAGTCGTCGGAGGCGTGGTACCTGTTCGGCTCGA
>JANQKT010000157.1 GCA_028280965.1 Phycisphaeraceae bacterium | reverse complement strand
CGTCGCACCTTGCCGTCGTTGATCAGCTGCGGCACGTAACGGCGGATCATCTCCGCGGGGATGGCGAAGCCCAGGCCCTGGTAGCGACCGTTGCGGCTGGCGATGGCGGTGTTCATGCCGATGACGCGCCCGCGCACATCGACGAGCGGGCCGCCGGAGTTGCCGGGGTTGATCGCGGCGTCGGTCTGGATGAAGTTCTCATAACCGCTGCGTGTGCGACGGCCGAAGCGGTCGCGCTCGTCGAGAATCCCCAGCACGCGCCCCTTGCCCGAGACGATGCCCTGGCTCATCGAGAACGAGAACGTCTCACCGAACGGCGAGCCGAACGCGAAGACGATGTCGCCCTGCTGCGCCGGTTCTTCCGACAGCGCGGCCGGGTGCACACGGCGCGGCCGGTCCAGCTTGATCACGGCGATGTCCGTGTTCGGATCGGCGCCGACCAGCGACGCTCGCAGGACGGACTTGTCGTGCATCGAGACCTCGATCACGTCCGCGTCGCGAACGACGTGGTAGTTGGTGACGATGTGGCCGGCGTCGTCGTAGACCCATCCGCTGCCGTTGCCGTAGGGCTGGGGGACCTCGTTCTCGAACTCGCCGGGGCCCTCGGGATCGAGCTGAGGCGGCAGCGGCATGCCGAAACGCTCGTGGAACTCTTCGAGCATGCGACGCTCATCCGGATCGATCTCGTTGGAGAACTTCTTCTTGACGGTGATGTGCACGACGCTGGGGCGCACGCTGGCGGCGACGGAACGGAACTGCGTGACGAGTGTGCCCAGCATGCCGCTGGTGTCCGCCTCGTTGAGACGGGTCTCGTTGGCTTCGATCCGACCGGTCTCGTCGGCGAACGCCATCTGGCGCATGAGGTCCGGGCCGAGCAGCATCGTGGCGATCAGGGTGAGCATCAGGACCACGGCGGGCCCGTAGTAACGAATGCTGTGCATCGTAAACGACTCCTTTATCACGAATAGACGCGACACCCATATTCACGCGTCAACCGATCGGGTTTATTCAATGAATTTTATCGGCTTCGCCGGGGTCCATGCCGTAGGGATGTTCGGTGGGAAAGCCCTTTTCGAGCATGTCGATCCATTGGCGCGCGGCATCGCGGATGTGATCGCCGAGGCTTGCGATCACCGGTGCAAACGAGGGCGAACGGTCGCTCATGCCCAGCAAATCCTGCAGGACAACCACCTGTCCGTGACAGGCCGGCCCCGCACCGCAACCGATAACAGGGATACGCACGGCACGGACGATCTGTTCGGCCACCTCGGCCGGCGTCTGCTCAACCAACAGCATCACCGCCCCACGGGCCTCCATCAGCTCGGCCTGCTCGACCAGGTCGCGCACCTCCGCGGCGGTGCGGCCGACGATCTTGGCCGTGCGGATGCCCGCGTAGCGCACCATCTGCGGCTTCCAGCCGATGTGCGCCACGACCGGGATGCCCGCGCGGCTCATCTTCGCCACCAGCTCCCCGTAACGCGCGTCCACCTCCAGCTTCACCGCGTCGGCTCCGGCCTCGACCAGGAAACGCCCGGCGTTGTGGATCGCCTCGGCGTCGTCGGCCTGGTAACTCATGAACGGCATGTCACCCATGACGAACGCGTTGGGCGCGCCGCGCTTGACCGCGCCGGTGAGCTGCAGCAACAGCTCCAAAGAGGCGTGGATCGAAGAGTCGTAGCCCAGGATGACCTGCCCCGCCGAGTCACCCACCAGCAGCACGTGCACGCCGGCCCGCGCCAGCCACTGGGCCGTCGTCGCGTCGTAACAGGTCAGCGCCGCGATGGGCTGGCCGGCTTCGACCATCTTCCGCAGCTTCTTCAGCGTCATCGGTTTGTCTTTCGGGTCGCCTTGCATAAGCCCTCTATTGTAGATCGAATCGGCCGATCCGGCAGAGCCATTAACGTCTACATCAGGTTTTCGATGCTGGCGATGACCCGATCGATGACCGATTCGTCCGTGCGGGGGTTGAAGAACACCGCTTTCCAGGCGGGCAGTTCCACGCCGTTCGGGCAGAATCCGATCGATCCGGTGAAGCTCAGGCGGGCATCGACAGTCGGGTCCAGCGTCTGGTTCCGCTTGTCGAACAGGCGGTGGATCTCATCGAAGAAGCGGTCACGCTTGTCCTCCGCCAGGCCCCCTGACACGACCTGATCGTAGATCTGGTTCGCATCACGGCCCTTGGGCAGCACCCAGAAGACCACGCTCGGGCCGATCGTGTCGGGGTTCAGCACGCGGCAGTTCTCCAACTCGCCGAGACGGGCCTTGAACAGTTGCGCCATCTCCAGCGAGTGGGCGGCGAGCATCTGGCAGCCGATCAGCCCCAGGCCGTTGAGCGTGGCCATGACCGAGTAAGGCCCGATCGCCGCGCGCGAGCACTCGAGCGTGAACATCGCCGGGTCACGCCGCGCGTCGGCCTCAGAAAAGTAAGGCACCTCGCGCCTCTCGCGGATCAGACACTTCAAATCCTCTCGGCGGTTGACCACGAACGCGCTGGCGGGGTAGTGGCCCCAGCCGAGCTTGTGGAAATCGATCGTCACCGAGTCCGCGTGCCGCAGGCCCATGCTGTGCTGCTGGATGGCGTACACCAGCGGAAGGGTCTGTTCGTT
>JANQKT010000152.1 GCA_028280965.1 Phycisphaeraceae bacterium | reverse complement strand
AAGCGGCGTTGGATTTGAGCCAGCAGCTCGGTGTGCCGGCGCTCCTCAGCGCGAACAGCGGGATGGACCTTTCCGTCGCGACGCGTTGCCTGGGCCGGTTGGTGCCCGGCCAGGCCGCGATTACCTGCGCGACCGGGCCTTTGACCGAGCTGATAAAACAGGCCGTTGGGGGGGCGGTGCCGGTGGAGCATGTCCCGCCTGGTGTGCACGTGGGCGAGCCCATCGGGCGTGTTGATGACGAGACGCCCTGCATCGTCGTCAGCGGCGATGGCGGGGCCGACGAGCATGTCGATGCGCTCTTGCAGGGCGCGCAGAAGGTCGTCGCGGTGAACCCGGCGGTGCAGTTTTTTTTCGACGGCCAACGCGAGGACCCCCGCCGGCTCTGGCGCGCGATCCGCCGGCACGATTTGGCCGCTAACGCGACGCTGCTCCCCCGCCGGCTGGGCCACCGCGAGGTGCTGTTGCGGGCCGGGGCGCTCCTGCACCCCCAGCCACAGGGGCGGGCGCGCTCGCTGACGCTGCGCGCGATGGCCCACGCCGTGCCCATCATCGCTTGTGTTGATCCGCTGCTGGATTATCTACAGGACGGTGTCACCGCGCGCGTCCTCGACGACCCCAGCCCCGAGGCCTGGGCCAAGTCGATCAGCGGCTTCGCCAACAAGCCTGCGCCCTGGCGCCGGCTCGGGCTCTCGGCCCAGCAGTGGGTCGGCGAGCACCGCCTCGCGTCCGACCAGCTCGCTGCGCTGCTGCGCGTCTACCGCGAACTCATCGGCGAGCCCCTGGCCTTTGCAGCAAGCCCGCCCGCCGCCACGCGGTAGAATCGTCGACGCTTTGGAGTTGATCCGGTCCATCCCCGAATTGCGTGCCCGCCGGCAAGCGACGACGCGCCCGGTCGCGCTCGTGCCGACGATGGGGGCGCTGCACGATGGGCACCTGCGCCTGATCGAGGAGGCCGGGCGCCTGAGCGACGAGGTCTGGGTCTCGATCTTCGTCAACCCCGCGCAGTTCGCGCCCAGTGAAGACCTCTCGCGTTACCCCCGGCCGATCGAGGCAGACCTGGCTGCGTGCGAGTCGGCTGGCGTGTCTGTCGTCTTCAACCCAAGCCCGGATGACATGTACCCCCCAGGCGCGGTCCCGACGCAGATCGATGTGCCCGACCTCGCGACCGAGTTCGAGGGGGCCCACCGCCCGGGTCATTTCGCCGGCGTCTGCCGGGTCGTGTTCAAGCTGTTCAGCCTCTGCCAGCCGACCTTCGCCTGCTTCGGGCTTAAGGACTACCAGCAGCTGGTCGTTATCGAGGCGCTTGTCGCTGATTTGAACCTGCCGATCGCGATTCAGCGGGTGCCGACGGTGCGCGAGCCCGACGGCCTGGCGATGTCCAGCCGCAACCGCTACCTCGGCCCGGATGCTCGGCGGCGCGCGGTCGGGCTGTTCAAGGCCCTCCAACTGGCCCGCCGGTTGATCGCTGATGACGGCGAGGCCGATCCAGCAGTGGTGGAACGGGCCATGCTTCAGACGCTCGAAGCCCACCACATCCGGCCGGACTACGCCGCGGTCCGCCACCCCCACAGCCTCCAGCCGATCGACTCGATAGATCGCCCGGTCGTCGCGCTGATCGCAGGTCAGCTTGAGGGCGTGCGATTGCTGGACAATGCAGAAATTAAATAATTGTTTGAATCATGGATTGACGCCAATACAGGAGTCTAGTAGGCTATATTTTAATCAAACATTTATATCAAAGAGATATTTGTAATGACAAATCCAATCAGAATATCACGGACGCTTAGATTCCAGACGCTTGACGATTTGGCTCGGGAGGCCCGGGCGATCGCTGCGGATCCTGATGCCCGTTGCCGCGGGACTTGGACGCCGGCCCAGAACCTATGGCATGTTGGGCGGGTGGTCCTCGCGTCGGTGGAGGGCTTCCCGGCCGGGCCGCCGCTGCTGCTGAAGCTGATCGGGCCGCTACTCAAAAACCGCGTGACGACCAGGCCGTTCAACCCCGGGATCAAGCTGCCGAGCAAGATGGCCGAGCACTTTGTCGCCCCGGCCGACACGACGATGGAGCAGGCGCTCGAGATGGTCGAGTCATCGGTCACGCGTCAGCAGTCCGAGGGGTTCATCCCCGCCAGCCCGCTGTTCGGGAAGCTGAGCGCCAAGCAGTGGGAGCAGCTCCACTGCCGGCACGCCGAGATGCACTTCGGCCTGATCGAACGGGCGTGATTCAGAACCCAAGCACGCGCACGGAGGCGCTATGAGCAGCACCGCAACACAGACCAGCAAGCCACCCTCTACCGAAGACCGCCTGCTCGACGCCGCGGCGGAGCTGTTCGCCGCGCGTGGGTACGCGAACGTCACGATCCGTGACATCAGCGACAAAGCGGGCGCGAACATCGCGGCGGTCAACTACCACTTCGGCAGCAAGGAGCAGCTGCACGCCTTGGCGATGGAGCACGCGCGTCAGCGGGCGCTGAAGGAAGACCCCTACCCCGCCGGCCCGCCACCGACCAGGCCTCTGACGCCCGAGCAGAAGCTCCGCCGGCACCTGCGTGCGATGCTCGGCCGGGCCTTCGCGACCGGGCCCGCGGGCTGGTACATGCAGATCGTGCTGCGTGAGATGGTGGACCCGACGCCCGCGCTCAAGCAGACCATCGACGCCAACATCGCCCCGCACCAGCGGAAGCTCGAGGGCATCGTCGGTCAGATCATGCGCGAAGACCCGGACAGTGAGCCGGTCAAGGATATCTCAGCGGCGCTGCTGGCGACGGCGATCTTCTACCACTCCTGCCGGCCCGCGGTCGAGCACATGCGCCCCGGTTTTAAGTTCGATCAGGGCACCGCCGAGCGGCTGACCGACCGGATTGTTGCGATGGTTTTGGATGGGGCGGCGAAGTAAAGTACGTTGGTAGGTTGATTGCTCTTAAGCCCACGGCGTGCCTGTTCCGAGGTATGCCGTGGGATCGCGAAACGGTTCAATGACCGGCTTATTTTGCGTCTTCCGTCTTCGATTTGTTTGATTTTTCAGGTTGATCAGGTGATTGAGAAGTTGAATCGCCGGTTGTTTGCCCGGCCGCTGAAGCGGCCTCCGCCGATGCTTGCCCATTGGCCGCGGCTTGTGCCTCTTCCGCTTCGCGTTCGGCTTTCAGGCGTTTGCGGCGCTCGATGATCTCCGGGTGCACGTAGTTCGGGTCCCGCTGAACCTGGGGCGGGACGTTGTGCGTCGGCGCCGTGTACGCGCGGTGATCGATGCGCAGGCTCTGCATCAACGCGTCCGGGTCGTTGCGCTCTTGTGGCAGGACGCGGTACGGGTTGTCACGCCAGGCCTGGTCCTCCTGCTCGGCCTGTTTGCGCGATTGCAGCAGCTCGGGGCTGAGCACGTAGACCATGTTGGCGGGCGTGAGCGTGAGGATCTCGGCGCCGTCGAAGGTCTTGGCGTTGAACGCCCACCCGCCGTCCGGGCTCGGGCCGATGTAGTCCGGCCGGTCCATCAGCGCGGTGACGCCGGGCGACTGCAAGAGGTAGCGCTGGCTGACGCGCGGGTCGCCGGCGAAGGGGTCGAAGCGTGTCGTCTCAAAGGGCTCGTCGTCGAAGCGGTCCAGCAGCAGCGAGCCGGCACCGAACTGCCCGAGGCCCGGCTGGGCGACGCGATGCGACGCGGCGTTGGGCCCGGTGTCGCCGACGTTGCGGTCCACCGGCGTGCCCGGGCGGACCTGCGCGTCGGCGGGCGCAGCCGCAGCCGCGCTGAGCAGCAGCGCGAGGCCGGCGGTCGTCCTGGTGATCAGTCGGCGGGTCATCCCACCATGATATCGGCCCGCGGGCCGATCCAATCCACGGGCTGCAAGATCCGGTTATCGGGGCGGGAAAAAACGTACACTTGGGCCATGAATCAGCACCAGGCCGCCCTCGCCGATTTCGACGCCCTCGCCGGCAGGCTCGACGACCTCCGCTCGGCCTTGGGCTCGGTCATCATCGGCCAGCGGGACGCGGTGGACCTGCTGCTCACGGCGTTGTTGTGCCGGGGCCACGTGCTGGTCATTGGCGTGCCGGGGCTGGCCAAGACGCTGCTGGTCCGCACGCTCGCCAAGGCGGTCGGGCTTGATTTCAGCCGCATCCAGTTCACGCCGGACATGATGCCCAGCGACATCCTCGGCACGGAGCTGATCCAGGAGGACGAGACCGGCGAGCGGCACCTGCGTTTCGTCAAGGGCCCGGTGTTTGCGCAGCTGATCCTGGCGGACGAGATCAACCGCACCCCGCCGAAGACGCAGGCGGCGCTGCTCGAAGCGATGGCCGAGCACCAGGTCACCGCGGCGGGGCGGTCGATGGCGCTCGACGAGCCGTTCGTCGTCGTCGCGACGCAGAACCCGATCGAGCAGGAGGGCACGTACCCGCTGCCCGAGGCGCAGCTGGACCGGTTCATGCTCGCGCTCGAGGTCGGCTACCCGACGCTGGAGGAAGAGAGGACGATCATCGCCGAGACGCCGCGGATCAAGGCCGCGGCGGACGAGGTCAAACCAGTGATCACGCGCGACGAGCTCCTGCGTTTCGCCGACGCGGTTTGGCGCATGCCGGTGAGCGAGCACGTTGTGGATTACGCGGCGCGGCTGGGCCGCGCGACCCGGCCGGATGATGTTGAGTCGCCCGATGTTGTGAAGAAGTACGTCGGCTGGGGCGCGGGCCCGCGGGCCGGGCAGGCGCTCTTGCACGGCGCGAAGGCCGTCGCCGCGATGGCGGGCGAGCCGACACCGAGCTGCGACCATGTTGCCCGGATCGTCCCGGCGGTGCTGCGCCACCGCGTCCTGACCAACTACGCCGCCGCGGGGGACGGGTTTACGCCGAGTGAGGTCGTGAAGGCGGTGCTGGGGAAGGTGACGCCGGCGAAGTATCATTAGAGTAGTACTAGCTGTGTATCATTTATGAACTACTGTCTATAGGCTTGGAATAATGTTACGTGACTTGCTCTCCGGGATCGTTGGTTGGTTGGGGAAGACAGCGTTTAGCTATTTGGTTAATCGGGTTACAAAGATTGATGTTGATGCCTACACATGTGATCTATCTGAATATGAAAGCGCGTTTGCTGCCCAGCATGGCTTTGTGGAATTTGCAAATGCAATTCAGTTTGATTTGCGTATCCGCTTTATCAATAATACTGCGACAAGAACAATAATCAAAATTACAAATAAGCTTGAACTTTTTAACGCGCTTGGTCGTTATTTGGGTTCTACCGAGTATTTGTCTAAGGGAAAGTCGGAAGGGAGTTTTCTCGAAGCACTGCATGTTGAACCGCATAGTCTATCTGACTATTTGTGCGCAAGCTTTGTAGTCCATTCTAAAGAAAGTGAAAGTTTAGACGAATTTCGAATGAGGATACATGATGAACTCGGATTTGTACGGTTGACTTATTGCATACCACTGGGTCTAAATCGCAAACCAACACCTATTTGGCAAAGGCTTAATGTCAAGAAGACAGGCTTAATGTACTATTTGGACGAGGGGGGAAATGAAAGTAGAAAAATCGTAAGTAAATAACGACGGGTGGCAGAGGCAGAGCCTTGGCGATGCCCCAGAGTACGTGTTTTCTGATGTAGTTGCGCCTAGGCATTCCGGGTCTTCGCAAGCTCAGGCGCCGGCCACCCATCAGTAACTTCATCTAGAAACACGCCAAACAGCCGGGTGCCACACAGCGTCCCGCAGGGCGCTGTGTGCGAAGATTCTGATGTTATCCAAGACGACTGGCACATAGCGCCCTTTGGGTCGCTATGTGGCACCCAAGCTCAATCAATTGCCCGTTCTGTTTTTCTCAGCTCTGCCTGGATTGCATCCATCATCGCCCGGTCGCGCTCAAGATCAAACACGTTCTCTTCCCAAGCGCTCTGCGGGTACAGCCACACCGGTTTGGTGCGCAGGTCCTCGGGCTCGTTGTCGTAGCGCGGGAACAGGTGCGCGTGCAGCGCCGGCTCGAGGTTGCCCAGCATCTCGTAGTTGATCCGCAGCGCACCGGTCACCGCGAGCACGGCGTCGCCGAGCGCCGCCATGTCATCGAGGAACCGCTGGCGGGCGTCGCCGGTGAAATCGTTGAGGTGCGCGACGACCGGGTCGGGCAGCAGCAGGCAGTAGCCTTTCAGGAACTGTGCATCGCCGAGCACGACCCAGCCGGACGGCATGCGCGCGATGACCTTGGGGTTGCTGCCTTCGTTCGCCTCGGCGACGCGCCGGTGGATGAGCGTGGGGTGGGGCATGGGCGCGATGATAGCCGCGACAAATACCTTGCAGCGTGCTGATGACAGGATTGCTGTACTTATCCGGCGACGCGTAGCGTCGCGGCTTTGAAGGATGCAAAGCCGCGCCTTAACGCATCACGTCTTTCTCTTCTTTGAGCGTGATTGTTGGGTTCTGCTTGGTCTCGGTCGTGCCGGGGGTCTCGAAGTGCAGCAGCTTGGTCCGGCGGAGCTCGAGCGGTTTCATGACCGGGTTGCCGTCGCCGTCTTCCTTCGGCTCGCCGGTGAGCGCGTTGATGTCGGGGACCATGATCGGTTCGCCGGTCGCCGGGTCGGTGACGGCCTTGGTCTCACCGAAGATCCCGCCGACGAAGACGCGGAAAGCGTCGACGTCCGCCTTGGTGACCTTCCAGATCGCGACGGACTGGCGGGTCCAGTCCTCGCCCTTGAGCACCTTGCCGGGGACCTCGACGGGGGACTTGAGCAACGGGTTGCGGACGTGGTCGCGGACGGCGCGGAAGACCGCGGTATCGACGCCGAGGTTGGCCTTGACGATCTTGCCCGAGTCGGTCTGGATGACGATGCGCGGGTCGAAGAACAGCTCGTCCTGGTCGTAGTTCGTGACGCTGTAGACCATGTACCAGTACCAGTGGACGGTGCCGTCGGCGTCTTCGATGGCGATGGTGGTCGGCGTGTCGTACTCGAAGTCGAACGCCCAGTCGTTGGTGACCGCGTCGGGCTGGGGGGCCGCGGGCTGGGGCGTGTCGTCCTGGGCGAGGGCGGGGGACGGCAGGAAACCGGTGCCCGTCAGGGCGGCGGCGCACAGCAGGGCCGGGAAACAGCGCTTCATCATCACCTCGGATCTTGTGATCTGCGGGATCGGGGGGTTTGGTGTTAGGCGGCGGTGCCGCTGGAAGCTACCATTGTACGGGGGGTTACATCGCGGTCAATGCCGGTTGTTCAAACCACTCTGCCCAGAATGATGGATCCGCTATGGCCAGCGTCACCAACCTGCACCCCGAGACCACGCCCGACGGCGGGGGGTTGTACCTCGGCCCGGCGGAGCAGGAGGCCCGGCGGCGGGCGCTGGCGATGCTGCTGACCGGCCGGCCACGCGAAGA
>JANQKT010000102.1 GCA_028280965.1 Phycisphaeraceae bacterium | reverse complement strand
TGGCGGCGTCGATGGGCTCGATCCTGCTCATGGGCGGGGCCAAGGGCAAGCGCTACGTCCTGCCCAACGCCAAGGTCCTGCTGCACCAGCCGCTGCTCGGCGGGTACCGGCAGGGACAGGCGACCGACCTCGCGATCGAGGCGAAGGAGATGCTCAAGACGCGCGACCGGCTTTACAAAATCATCCAGCACCACACCGGCCAGGGCTACGACAAGATCAAGGCCGACTGCGAGCGCGACTACTGGCTGGACGCGGAAGAAGCGGTCGAGTACGGCTGCGCCGACCAGGTGCTCAAGCACCTGCCCGAGGGCATCGCCGGCTCGCCGTCGGATGAGGCGGATGACGATTGAGCGTAAACAGTTTGAAGTTTCGCGAAGCCCACGCCGTGACGGCGTGGGCTTCTGCTTCCTGTTATTGATCGTCTGTGTGTTTGCTCCCGCCTGCGGCAGCCAGCGCAGCTTCTCGAACGAGAACGACAAGCTCCGCGCCAAGAACCTCGAGCTCGAACAGGCGGTGAGCGACCTGGAAAACCGGCTCGTGCTGCGCGAGGGCGAGCTGCGCGCGACCCGTGAACAGATCGAGACCGGCGGCGAGCCGATCGAAGGCGTTGACCCGCCACGCCTCGCGGGCATCGTGCTCGGGCTCTACTCCGGCCCGATCGACCTGGATGGCGACCGGGTGTACGACGCGTTGCGGGTCTACGTCCGCCCGGTCGATCAGCACGGCCGGCAGATCACCGCGGCGGGCAGCGCCCAGGTCCGCCTGTATGTGCTCTCGGAGGAAGGCGAGCCGGTGGTCCTGCTCAGGCAGGCGTATACCGCCGACGCGTTCCACGCCGCGTACCGCTCGGGCGTGACCGGCACACACTACACGCTCAAGGCCGACCTGCCCGACGACCCGCCAGTGGAAGCGACGCTGAACGTGATGCTGATCGACGCGGTCACGGGGCGGCGGTTCACCGCGGAGAGGCGGGTGGAATTGGTGCGCCGCGCGAACGCGGCTGATTAGCTTTGGTGGAACAGGCTTCCAGCCTGTCAGTGTGCGGCCGATGCACGAAAGGCAGGATGCCTGCCCCATCTTCGGTGCGGTACTCTATCGCCCATGACCACCGCGACACTCCTCATCGCCTGCGACGACAAGCCCGGGCTCGTCTCGACCTTCGCCCAGTTCATCGCCGCGAACGGCGGGAACATCCTCGACGCCGACCAGCACACCGAGGACGAGACCGGCCGGTTCTTCATGCGCCTGGTCTTCGACACCGCCTCCTTTGCGCTCGACGAATCTGCGACCCGCGCAGCGCTCGACCGGTTGTCGAGCAGTATCGCAAACACACGGTTTCAGCTGTTCATGGGTGGCGGATTACCGAAGGTTGCGTTGTTCTGCTCCAAGACCGCGCACTGCGTCTATGACCTGCTGATGCGTCACGCGATGGGCGACCTGCCGTGCGAAGTCGCGCTGGTTGTCTCGAACCACGAGGACCTGCGCTCCGTCGCCGAGCATTTTGGCGTGCCGTTCGAGTACGTCCCGGTCGACCGGGACAACAAGCAGGCCGCGGAGGATCGGCACGAGCAGCTGCTCGCCGCGCACGGGATCGGATTAGTTGTGCTGGCCCGCTACATGCAGATCGTCGGCCCGGGTTTCTGCGACCGCTGGGCAGGGCGGTGCATCAACATCCACCACAGCTTCCTGCCTGCGTTCGTGGGTGCGAGGCCGTATCACCAGGCCTTCGAGCGCGGCGTCAAGGTCATCGGCGCGACTGCCCACTACGTCACCGCCGACCTGGACCAGGGCCCGATCATCGAGCAGGACATCGCCCACGTCGGGCACCACTGCTCGGTGAAGGAGCTCACACGGCTCGGCCGGGATGTGGAGCGGCAGGTGCTGGCCCGCGCGGTGCGGTGGCATTTAGAACGGCGGATCATTATCCACGGCAACCGGACGGTGGTGTTTGCGTGAAACGCTGTCCCTGTTGTCGTCAATGCTACTACGACCTTACGGGGACCCTCTCGAATCAGTGTCCTGAGTGTGGGCGGACATTCGATTTATCGAATCGGTATTCATTTTTTCTATTTGCGAAGGTTCTGCCGATTCGCCAAGCATTCTATTGCACGAGCCTTTCGTTGCTAGGCGGCCTGCTGCTGGTTTCAGGTTGGGTTATTGAATCGGTTCTAGGCTATTCGGGTGAAGGCAGCTATCGGGGCGTGGCGGCAACCATGGTGGCAATTGCAGTCCTGCTGCATCTCGTCGTTTTTGTGTGGGCGGTGTCTATTTATGCCGCCTGTCACTACAAGACGCATCCGGACTTGCGTAGAAAACTTTCGTTTTGTTGTTTGATGCCGTTTTTGATATTTGTTGTATATCCCGCGTTTATTGTCGTCGAATTGGTTTCTTGATCGTTATCCACGCTACGGATCATGCTTCTTGTCGTAATGAATCCACCAGCGCTTCGTACGCTTGCGTTTCCTCACGCACCTGATTCACGAAATCGTTGTCCTCGATCGTCCCGGCGACGGCCTCGGCTTCGGCATCATCATCGAACGTCGTCTGCCGGAACGGGTTCTCGAAGTCCTTGGCCCGCGTTGTGTAGACCTGGTCGCGGATGTACTGCTGGATCGCGACCGACTCGTCGAGGGCGCCCGCCCAGGCGTCGGCGGTGATGTCGTTGCCCAGCAGCAGGCGCAGCACTGCGAGGGCGTGCTGGTGTTTTTGTTTGGGGTACAAATCCCACAGCCGGTTGTACGCGGCGTGGATCGCGTCCCAGTTATTCAATTCGCCGTTGTTGATCTTTTCGCGCAGCTCGGCGACATCAGCCGAGCGCATGAGCTGTCCGCCCATATTCGTCCAATGGGTTTTGCGCTCGGCCTGGCCGAGGTCTTCGAGCATCGACGACAGCGTTGCGCCGTCGGTGTCCTGCAGGTAGTCGACGAGGTTGCGCACCGCGTAGTGCAGCAGCATCTGGCGGTAGGCGGCGTAGGCCCGCGCGGGGTTGCGGAAGATCGCGGTGCGGCTGCCGGACTCGGCGTCGTCGATCGTGACGACGGTGTCGGCGAGTCGCGCGTCGTTGTTTTTTAAAGCGTTGTGGCCGGTGCTCAGTGCAAGCTCCGGCGGGCCCGCTTGCTGAAGCAGGGCCGCGCCGGTGTATTGGGCTAGCAAGTCCAATGCGGTGATGATTTCTTCGGCCGTGTCGGGCGCGAGCGCATCGAACTCGATGTGCTGGGTCTTGCGTTTGCGCTGGTCGCGCTTCGCGTACTTGGCCGAGTTGCGGGCCAGCGCGTACATGTTGTGCGTCCACCAGTACGCGGGCACGAGCACCAGCCGGTCGTTCGCCGCGTCGTTGCTGACCAGCGTGAACGGCAGGCGGATGTTGAGTTCGCTCGGGTAGTCGCCCTTGGCCAGCAGGCAGTAGCTCGCGAACCTCGAGGTGTGCTTGATCGTCGTGCACAGGCCCGGCCAGAACCCGCGCCCGGCGACGACCTCGCCGTCGTTCGCCCGGCTGTTGTGGTTACTCCCGATCGTCGCGCCCGCGGCCATGTTGCTCTGGCCCATAACCAGCGCGGCGACCAGGAACGAGTTATTGTGGTGCTGCTCGTGTGCGGGGAAGACGAGGTTGTTCAGCAGCTCGCAGCAGGAGACGGTCGAATTGTCGCCGAGCACGGAGTGGATGAGCCGCGCGCCGTACTTCAGCGAGCTGTTGTCGCCCATGACGAAGCGCACGGCCTTGCAGCCGTAGAAGACCCGGCAGCCGTAGCCGATGATCCCGTTGACCATCTCGACGCCCTCGCCGATCTGCGTGCGCTCGTCGATGGCGGAGTGGATGGTGAGGTTCTTGAGCTTGTTGGCGCCCTTGATGTAAGCCGCTTCGCCGATCTTGCAGTCCTTGATGATCCGGCAGGACTTGATGATCGACTGGTCGCCGACGGTGCCGTAGTACCCCCGGCTGGCGTCGAACTGGCTCTGGGTGATGTGCTTGAGCTTGTCCATCAGCGCGGTGTCGCCGCGGAACTTCGCCCAGAGGTAGGCGTCGGCTGGGATGAGGCCATCGAAGGGCAGCACCGAGCGCCCGCCGGCCTCGTTCATGAGGTCCATCCAGATGCGGACGTCCTCGGGCTCGCGGTCCTTGATGATGCCGTTGCCGAACTTGGCGTGGTCGCAGGTGTGCATCTCGTCGATGGACTGGAGGATGCACTGGGCGCCGATGATGTAGTGGCTGAGGTACGGCACCGAGTGGATCGCGGCGTTGTCGCCGATGTCGCAGTGGATGATGCGCGCGTTGGTGATCCCGGCGGGGACGTGCAGGTCATGATGCGTGAGCATGACCTTCTCGAGCCGGCCGATGCGGACCAGCCCGGCGAACTCGCAGTTCACGATCGACTTGGCGCGGAACGGGTCCGCGACCAGGACCCTGTCCCAGTCCTCGGCCTTGTTGCCGTTCTGGACGAGGACCTCGAGTTCATCCGCGCGCAGCTTGCGATACCGCTCGGGGTTGTGCCCGAGCTGCTGGTTGCGCAGGTAGAACTCGTCGCAGCCGGCGGGCAGGTCCTCGGGCTGGAGGAAGCGGTGCGAGAAATCATCGGCGGGGGTGAGGGTGATCGGGCCCATGGGATTATTGTCGGGTTTTTTGGTCATGGATGCACACGGATGGGCATGGATTCAAGCCACACCGACGCTGAGCCCGCGAAGCATCTGGTACGAACGACGTTTCAATGCACACTCCGCCGCCGCAGCCACCGCAATTCCTCTGCCTTGCTGATCCAGGCGAAGGCGAGCACGACGCCCGCACCGAGCAGGACCATCCCGATGAGCAGGCCCGCCGAGGCCCACCACGACAGCTCAGCGGGGTCAACGAGCAGCGTGATCGGCAGCAGGACGCCGGCCATGAGGAGGCTGCCCAGCGCGGTGCGTCGCCAGCCCGCGGTGACGGTCCGGTCGATCGGCCGCGGCACGCGCTTGCGCAGGAACACCAGCAGCAGGGCGGCCTGGCCGGCGGCGCTGATCGCGGTAGACCAAGCCAGTCCCGCGGCGCCCAGCGGCCAGATCAACGAGAGGTTCAACGTCAGGTTGAGCCCCACCATGCACGCGCTGATCTTCAGGGGCGTCGTCGCGTCCTTGAGCGCGTAGAACGCGCGCGTCAGCGTGTGCGTCATCGAGTACGCCCAGACGCTCGCGGCGTACCCGGCGAGGATCGTCGCGACGCGCAGGGCGTCGTCGGTCGTGAACCCGCCGTGCTCGAAGACGGTGCGCGCCAGCGGGACGCGCACGAGGATGAGCCCCACGCTCGCGGGCAGGCCGATGAAGACGGTCAGCCGCAGGCCGTGGCGGACGATCTCGGCGAAATCATTTGAGGCCGCCTCCGGAATGGTATCGCTGCGCGCTTGTTCTGCGTTGTTGCCCGTGAACCCCGCCGCCGCTGCGGACAGGGCCGGGAAGATCGCGGTGGCGATGGCGATGCCGAAGACGCCGAGCGGGAACTGGTAGAGGCGCTGGGACCAGCTCAATGCGGCGACGTCGCCGTTGCGTAAAGGCGCGTCAAATGCCTGACCAAACAACATCAACTGCCCGCTCTTGCCTGCACCAACTTCCGGGGGCGCGAAGAAGAAGGCGATCAGCGCGTCCAGCAGCGCGTTGATCTGGAAGACCGCGAGCCCGAGGACCATCGGGCCCATCATGATGAGCATCGACCTCATCGTCGGCCAGCTGCCCCGGAAGCTGCGCGCGAGCCCGGTGACGCGCATCAGGACCGCGACTTGCCAAGCGAGTTGCAGCACGCCGGCGAGCACGACGCCGACCGCGACCCATGTCGCGACGGTGCGCGGTTCGGTGTCGTTGCCGAAGAAACCCGTGGCCAGGAGTACCGCGCCGACGATGACGCCGTTGAGCACGAGCGGCGCCGCGGCGGGCGGGCCGAATCGCTTGTGGACCTGCAGGACCCCGCCGACCAGCGCGACCGCGCAGAGCAGCGGCATGTACGGCAGCATCAGCCGG
>JANQKT010000086.1 GCA_028280965.1 Phycisphaeraceae bacterium | reverse complement strand
CCCCCGCGACACGGGAGTGGTCAATCGCCACCTCGCACTCCGGACACGCCCCGGTCGTGTTGCCCGTCAGGTCGTAGCCGCATAAGGCGCAAGTGTTCGGTTCGTGCCTGGGCAGCAGCGTCCGTGCGAGCTCCTGCACGACGTACCGCTGCAGCCGGCACGCCGTGTCCAGCGTCGTCCCCGCGAACGACGCGACCAAGACGCCCATAAGTGCCACGGCCACTTCCGTGGGGATGCGCATAGCCTTGAGGAAGTTCGCCGAGCCGTCAACGAAGGCCCCAACCTTGGAAGCGAGCGCATTTGAAGTTCTCCATGATTCATATCGATTGATCCATGCGGTACGACTTATAGCTATAGCGGGGTAAGTATCAATCCTGTCCGTATCGGTGAGTAACACAGTCTGTGTAGAATCGCCATACACAAACAATTCATTTGCATCTGCATCACTTAGATGGCGTTCGCCACCAAGAGTGAAATGTGGCCCATACGTAGGAACAATACCTTTTTCATTTGTGTAAACATTGGTAAAACCGTGAACACCCAGCCCCAACCCCGCACAACAAGCCAAAATCACAAGCGTCGCCAAAAACCCCTCGGTCAGCATCGAGCCGAAACCAACAAACTGCGCATCCTTCTCGTTCTTGAGTTGTTTGCTGGAGGTGCCGGAGCTGACCAGGCAGTGGAAGCCGGAGATCGCGCCGCAGGCGATGGTGATGAATAGGAACGGGAAGATCAGCGGCGCGTCCGCCGGGTCCCACTGCACCATCGGCGCGGCGAACTCAAGCGGTTGACGGTCCGCGCCCTCGACCGGCGGCGCGCCGCCAATCGCCGCGGCGACAATCAGGCCGACGACGATCAGCCCGAGCGCCGAGACGAGCTGCAGCGAATTGATGTAGTCCCTTGGCTGCAGCAGCGTCCACACCGGCAGCACGCTGGCGATGTACGAGTACACCAACAGGATCGCGACCCAGGTAATGACGGGGATGCCGTCATCAAGAGCTGAAGTGCCGCCAAGGGCGTGATTGAATGTATGCAGGAACCCCCAATTGCCATGGATGACGGACAGGTACATAACAGCCAGAGCAGTGAGTGAAGGCAGCAGCAGATTCATGCCTTTGCGGTGCAGCCAAAGGCCGATCACGACAGCGATAGGGATCTGCACAAGGCAGGGAAAAATAGCAGAGGGGTATAGGTCGAATACATTCGCGATGACCAGGCCGAAGATCGCGATCACGATCGTCAGCGCCAGGAACAGCACGAGCAGGAACAGCAGCCGGACGCGCTTGTTCAAGAGCCGCCCGGAGATCTCGCCGACGGTCTGGCCGCTGTTGCGCAGGGAGACGACCAGCGCCCCGAAGTCGTGCACCGCGCCGATGAAGATCGATCCGAAGACGACCCAGAGCAGCGCCGGCAGCCAGCCCCACATCACCGCGATCGCGGGCCCGACGATCGGGCCGGTGCCGGCGATGGACGTGAAGTGGTGGCCGAACACGACGGACTTGCTCGTCGGGACGTAGTCGTTGTCATCGCGCAGCCGGACCGACGGGCAGACCGCACCCGCCGCGAGGCCGAAGACCTTGGACCCGAGCCATCGGCCGTAGGTGTGGTAGGCGATGATGAAGCCGACGCCAACCGCGACGGCGATGAGCAGGACCTGCATGGGGTCAGTTTACTGGCGACTCGGCTTTTGAACCACAGAGGCACTGAGGGCACAGAGTCCAAATCAGAGAGAAATCTGTTGTCTTGGTGCCGCCTTGGTTCAGTTCTGCGTCGATCCGGCGAGCTCTAATCTTAGATTTTCAACGCTGTTTTGCAGGTGTCGCAACGCGGCTTTGGGTTTCATTGCCAGTAACGTCTCGGATTCGATCGGTTCGCCGTAGATGCAGGCAATGCGGCCAAACGGCCTGGGCAGCCTGCGTGTCCTTGGCCATGCGTTGTAAGCGCCATCGAGTGCAACGGGGACGATGGTGGGCTTGGCACGCTTGATGATGAGCATCGTGCCGGGCTCGAAAGCCTCGGTCTGGCCTGAATACGTCCGAGCACCCTCTGGGAAGACCAGCAGCGCGTGGTCCTGCTTGAGCACCTCGATGCAGCGCTTCATCGTCGAGGCGTCGGGGTTGTGCTGGTCCACCGGGATCGCGTTGAGTGAGTCCATCAGCCATCCGAGGATCTTGTTCTTCCAAAGCGTTGCGCGGGCGAGCGCGTAGAACTGGCGGTGGCTGGAGCCGATGCCGACGATGATCGGGTCGAGCATCGATTGGTGGTTAGAGACAAACAGGACCGGCCCGCTGCGCGGGATATGGTGCTGGCCGAAGAAGCGGAAGCGGTAGCTGAACGCGAACCAGACGACGCAGAGCATGTGGCACAGGTGCCACCAGACGATGCGGCGGAGGGGGTGGCCGGGTTGGCGTTGTTTGAGGGAGCGGATCATGGGGCGCTGCCAGATGCTTCACAGCCCGGAAAGGGTCTTGCGTCGGCGTGGTTTTACACTCTCGTTCCAACCTTCACCCGCACGTTCTGTTCCAGCAGGTCGAGCACGGCGTCGAGGGTCATGTCCGATGTATCGATCCTGATCGCGTCGTCCGGGCAGATCAACGGGCCGTCGGGGCGGGACGAGTCCTTGCGGTCCCGTTCGATGATGTTCTGGCGGATGTTTTGGAGCTGGACGGGCTTGCCCATCTCGCGCAGCTGTTCGGCCCGGCGGGTCGCGCGCACGGCGGGACTCGCATCGAGATAAAACTTCACAGCGGCATGGGGGAAGACGATCGAGCCCTGGTCGCGGCCCTCGGTGACCAGCCGCGGGTGCTCGACGCCGATCCGCCGCTGGTTCTCGACGAGCACGGACCGCACCGCGCCGATCGCCGCGACGTCGCTGACCAGCCCGGCGACGTCCGAGTCGCGCAGCCGGTCGGTTACATCCGAGCCACGCGCGTAAAGCCGAGGCGGGTCGGTCTGCCAGTCAAACCGTAGCGGGCAGTTGCGTGCGAGCTCTACGACGTAGTACGGCTCCTCGGCGATGTCGATGCCGCGCTCGATCGCCTTGGCCGCGACCGCGCGGTACATCGCGCCGGTGTCGAGGAAGTCCAGCCCGAGCCGCGCCGCGAGCCGGCGCGCGAGTGTCGACTTGCCCGAGCCCGCCGGGCCGTCGATTGTGACGATGAGTTGGTCCGGGGTGGCGGTGGTCACGGGCGGATCATAACGGAACGACTATCAGGCGCTGTACCCCAAAAGGCTCAGCGTTGGCTTTGAGATTGCGCGAGTCGGTCGTGCCAGCCCTGGACGAGGTCGCGCTTGAGAAAGAAGTAGTAGAGCGTGCCCTCGACGATCATCCGCCCGGCCTGGCTCTCGGCGGGCGGGCCGATGCCGTAGTAGATGTCGATCCGGCCGGGCGCACGGATCGCCCCGCCGGTGTCCTGATCGAAGACAAGTTGGTTGATCGGGGTGACAGGCCCGGCCAGACCTTCTGAGCCCGCCTGTATCAGCACCATCGCGCCCGGCGGGTAGACGCTTTTGTCCGTCGCGATCGAGCGCTCGGGGTGGACGCGGAAGCCCAGCGACCCGCCGGGCCAGTCCTCGGGGTCGCCGTAGTCCTGGAAGAACACGAAGCGATCGTTCCGCCCGATGTACTCGCTGACATCGCCGGGGTTATCGCGGAAGTAAGCGCGGATAGTCGGCAGTGACGCGGTGTTCTTGTCGATCTTGCCGTCCCGGATCAGCTCCTGGCGGATCGAGGTGTACGGCAGCCCGTTGAGTCCTGCGTACCCGGCGTACATCGTCTGGCCGTTGGTCAGGTCCAGCTTTGCGCTGCCGTTGACCTCGACGACGTACGCATCAAGCTTGTTGTCGAGGTAGACCAGCTCCAGCCCGGCGAGGAGGTTCTGGCTCTCGATCTCGGCGCGTGTGTAGTATGGCACGACTTGGCCGTCACCGGTGTCCCGGCCGAAGACGTCGCCGGTGAGCGGGTCGGAGCGGAGGTCCGGCGGTCGCTTGTAGAGCGGGTGCTGATACGCGTCGGCGCGCTCGAGCGACGCGGTGAACTGCGGCGTGTAATAGCCGGTGAACAGCACATCGCCGCGCTTGTTCCAGCCGACGGTCTGGTAGACGTCGAACTGCCGGTCGATTTCGGCGGCGGCCTCGGCGGGGCTCTCGGCCTGCTCAACGATCGCCAGCAGCGCCTGCGCGCTGACGCGGGCGTGGACGTGGCTGATCCCGCTGACATCCGGCGCGAAGTAGTTCTTTGTCGAGGGCTTGTCGTACCACGCGGCGCTGCGCTTGAGCGACTCGAAGAAGAGCGGGTCGGCGAGTTGGCCGCTGAGCGCGCCGAGGTCCGGGCGCTCGGCGGGGTCGGCAATCAGCCGCAGCGCCCGCTCGCCGGGACCCAGCGGGCGGGTGTAGTCCGGCGGCTGAGGCGCATCGACCACAGGCGCGGTCTGCCTGCAGCCCACGGCACCAAGCAGCAGCAAGAGCGCAACGACAGAGCAGCGAACGATCATGGGCCTCCCTTCACGGGCGGGGCGCGACGGCTCGGTAACGATGAAAACCAATCACCTTACGGCAGCACGATCTCTGTGCCGATCGCCAGGCGCTTGGGGTCCAGCGACGGGTTGGCCTGGGCGATATCGACCCAGCGCTGGCCGCTGCCGTACTCGCGCTGGGCGATCTTCCAGAAGCTGTCGCCCTTGCGGATCGTGTAGGTGCGGTTGGCCGCCGGAGCGGGCGGAAGCGGCTCGGGGTCGAAGCGGCCGGTATTGTAATTGTCCGGGCCGGCACTGATATCCGGGCCGCCGACTCCCTTGTCGATTGATGTGCCCTGGTTGATCGAAACCGGCGGCAGCTGCTCGGGCTCGGCGGCGAAGCTGGGCGGTGGGACCTGGCTGACCGGCTCGGGCTGGTTCTGGCAGCCGACCAAGAAGGCGGCCGGGGCGAGCGAGAGTGCGATCCATGCTTTGCTCATCGGGGTGCTCCATGCAGGGGGTAGGTGTGGAACACGTATTATGCGCGACCGAGCGGATCATGTCTTGTCGATTAGAACAGTTTCGCGGGTGACGCGAAGCGTCCCTTTCGGATGCTGGAGACAAGCTCAACGTAACGCCTCGCGTCACCCGCGAAACAGCACATCGGAACCAATTCACACCAGCTTCTGCCCCGGCAGCACCGGCGGCATCGGCACGCCCAGCGAATCGGCGACGGCCCGCATCAGCTCGCCCTCGCCGCGGGTGACCTCGCCGTCGGCGGCGACCGTCTTCGCACACGCCCGGATCAGCTTCTGCTTCTCTCGCGGGCTGACGTGGATGAGCTTGTCCAGCGCCGCCCCGACCGCGTCCAGCCGGACCGCCTTGCGGTCCAGCATCGACAGGCCGGAGACGCCGAGTTCGCCGGCCCCGGCGTCGAACGCGGCCTGTACTTCAGCCGCGTCCCTCTGCCCGATGTGGGCGAGCGCCGACAGCAGCACCCCGCACGGCCCGGCCAGCGGACGCAGGTTGTAGTACCGCACCACCGGATCGGGCGCGGGGTGGAAGTGCGCATCGAGGTGCCGCAGCAGCAGCCGCTGGAGCGACCACTCGAACAGATCCACCCGGCCGTCGGCCTTGATCAGCACATCAAGGTTCTGCTTGAACGAGGCATATTGCTCATCGGACATCTCACGCAGACCCGGCACCGCGAGGTCAATCAGCGGCAGGCGCGCCTCCTTCGCCAAGCTGTGCGAGGCATCAACGAGCCGGCCGGTGAGCTTCATGACCGGCTCGTCGGCGTGTTTGGCGAGGTGGCTCAATTGCTTTTCACGGACTTCGCGATCTTGGTCCAGCAGGATCGTGTAGACCACAGCCCGCGCGCCGTAGGGCGAGCGTGCGGCTTCTTTGAGGACCTCGGGGATGCCGCCGAGTAGTTCGCGCATGTGTGCCACGTGCGCCGGACTGACCTGACCGACCTGATCGACCGCGGGAGCGCTTGTTGAAGGCTGCTGCTGCCCCGCCGCCGCTTCGCCGAGGATCACGGCGCCAACGACCGCGCCCGGCAGCCCGCCTAGCGGCCCCTGTCCGCCAGTGAGGATCGCGGCCGGGTCGGGGCGGTCCTGGTAGCGCTGCTTCGCGCTTCGGCGTGGCCTGACCTCGCGCGGCTCGGGCCAGCTGCCGTCCCATGACGGATCGACGCGCTTGATGCGTTCCTGGATCGGCGGGTGCGTGGCGAACGGTCCGACGGCCCAGCTCGACGCGGCGCTGGCGATGAACATGTGGCTGGCTTCCTCGGCGTGCCCATCGCGGATGTTCGAGCCGACCCCGCCGATGCGTTTGAGCGCCCCGCCGATCGTGTCGGGGTTGCGCGTGAACTGCACCGCCGAGGCATCGGCCAGGTACTCGCGCGGGCGCGAGACCGCCGCCTGGATCAGCCGGCCGAAGA
>JANQKT010000051.1 GCA_028280965.1 Phycisphaeraceae bacterium | reverse complement strand
CAAGGAACTGAGCGACGCGTCCCGCGGCGAGGGCAAGGCCGCCAACAAGCGCGAGCAGACCCACCGCATGGCCGAGGCCAACAAGGCCTTCGCTCACTTCGCTTGGTAAGCGCAGCCGGCTAAGTACCCACACAATTTGCAAGCAACGCCGCCCCGTATTGATGCGGGGCGGTGTTCTTTTAGGGCTTTCAGAACGCTCAATTATTATTCATTGACTACGGAATAATCACCACCCCGAAAGTGTTAGGCTCGTGGGTAAGCCGCCGAGGTAGGCGGTTAAGCATGTCTTCTATCCAGTCACAGGAGCGAATTGCCATGGAAATGCCAAGGCTTCGAGTTGTTTACGCTTGCGCTGGTGCGGTATTTACAATGTCCGCCGCATCTGCATTGACGTTTGATGAATCCGTCAGCGGTGACCTATCAGACGACCCTAATGCTCCGACAGCCCTGTCGTTTGATCTGGGCAGCAATACCATCACGGGCGAGGTCAATTTAAGCAATGATCTGACCCTCGGCGATCGGGACTTCCTCACATTCACAATCGCGCCCGGCCAAGAACTAGAGGGGTTGTTCCTGCGTGCACAGAGCCCGACGAACCGTGGATTCCATGCGATCAGCAGCGGAGCGACCAGTGTCATCCCGAGCGGCACCGGGGCTGGTGACGTTTCGACTTACCTGGGATCGGCCCACCTCGATTTCATCAGCCCGAACACGGATCTGCTTCCAGATCTGGGCACGCCGCTCGTGGGCAGCGGGTTTACCGGGCCCCTGGGGCCCGGCACCTACAGCTACGTCGTGCAGCAGACCAGCAACATCACGCAGGCCTATACGCTCGATTTTGTGGTCACACCTGAGCCCGGATCGCTTACATTGATTGCGGTGCCAGGCCTGCTCCTGTTGAGGAGGCGGAGCGGATAGACGTCACTTGATAGATCTCCAAGGTCGGGCTGGATGTTTGGTTGTCTCTTGAGTAGGCGGCCAGGCTTTGGCATACTGTTGTTATGGAAGCATCAGGGAAAACCCACGAACTGCCTAAGGTGAAGAGCAAGGTCAAGCCGGCCCGTTTGAAGCTCGACAAACTCCCACCGTACAACGTGCTGCTGCACAACGACGACGAAAACGACATGCTTTTCGTGGTGCAATCGATCCTGTTGCTGACACCGCTCAAGGCATTTGAGGCCGTGCGGCGGATGTATGAAGCACACCGCCGGGGACAGGCTCTATTGCTGACAACGCACAAGGAGCGGGCCGAACTCTATCAGGACCAGTTCAAGTCCAAGGGCCTGACGGTCACGATCGAGCCGGCGTGAGTCAGTGCTAGCCGGCGCGGCTATCGAACCACGCCCGCGTCTTCCAGGTGCTCCCGCACCGAGTCCGCGTAGAGCGCCGCCTGGTCTGGGGTCGGCAGCGTGTTGTGGTCCGCCTCAAACACGACCAGCGTTGCGTCCTCCGCGATCTCGGCGAGCGCTTCCGCGTGACCGGCCGGCACGATCTGGTCGTGCTGCCCATGTATGATCAGGATCGGCACATCCAGCTGCGCGAACGCCTTGTCTGACCGCAGCGGGCTGCGAACAAGGAATGGCGGGACGCCGTACCGCCAGGCTAGGCCCGAGACACTCTTGAACGTACTCTCGACGATCAGCGCCGCCGGCTCGCGTTCGAGTGCGACCTGCGCCGCCAGCCCGCCGCCGATCGATCGGCCGTGCAGGACGAGTTTGTCCGCATCGACATCATCGCGCTCGAGCACGGTGTCCAGCACCGCGAGCGTATCCGCCACGATGTGGTCCTGCGAAGGCGTCCCATCGCTGTGCCCGTACCCGCGGTACTCGACCATCAGGATCGAGATGCCGAGATCGTGGTAAAGGTCGATGATCGCCCACTGCTGGTCGATCAACTCGGCGTTGCCATGAAAGAACACCGCCAGCGGCCGGGCTTCGACCTCGGCGGCATCACTTCCGGGGTTTCCGGGGGCGGGGATGAACCAGGCGATGGTCGTGCCCTGATCCGTAGGCAGTTCGATCCGCTCGGTCTCCGCCGTCGGCAGCGTCTCACCCAGCGGCCCCGCGAACGACGCCGGGAACAGCAGCCCGGTCTGAAAAAAGAACAGCAGCCCGCAGTAAATCACATATAGCGACAACAGGATGGTCAGCCAAGTCATGAGGCGTCGGCGCCACGCAGCCAATGGACAATCTCCTTGTTACGATTCAGCCAACCGAGCATGAACGTACCGGCGATGACGCGGAACAGACCCGAAACGACCCATCCCGGGATCGAGCCAAAGAGGTTTTCTTCTATTTCTTCCGGGTCGGCCGTGACGTAATGGCCCAGCCCGTACATGAGGTCGCCAGCGCCGGCCGCGATCAGCCACAGTGCGAATAGGCAGAGCGCGATCATCATCGCCGTCCGCGGGCCGCCGATATTCGCGATGAGCGGGTAGCTCACTGGCGCGGCGATGCAGGCGAGCAGCGGCGCGGCGAACCAGATCGCCCCAGCGATCACGATGGCGGAAATGCCGGGGATCAGCATGCTGACAAAATCGGGACCGTAATACGTGTTGTATCCCTGGTCATCCAGCAGCATCCAGATCAGGTTGTTGACGATGCCGTAGTCGTGGATGAACGGCCAGGCCAGCACGAACACGGCAAACAGACGTAGCCCGAGCGTGAAAAGCTGCCGGGATGACAACCCGTGCAGGCGTTCACGTGTGAGCTTGATCGACAGGCCGCACTCCGGGCAGCTATCGTCCAAACTCAATCCGCGCAGCGCGTACCCGCACTGGAGACAAGCGGTGTCGTCTTCGATACGCGCTGCCAGGGGCGATTGCGAGTCAGGCGGTTGTTCGTCGGACATGGGACCCCGTCCTATGCACACAATCAAACCCGGAAGATCGCCCCGAGTTTCTTGCCCATCAAGACGCTCGCGCCGACGAGCGTCACCGTCAGTAGGGCCATGCCCCATACGCCCATCGCGCTGGCGATGTATTGCCCGTCGCCCAGGCGGTTGTACAGCGTCCAGATCGCCTTGGTCACCGGGAAGTGCTTGCTGCGTTCGGCGAGGATCAGTGAGTCGCTGACCTCCAGCATGGCGAAGGCGAAGACGAGGATGCCGCCGGCGATGAGGTTGGCCATGATCAGGGGCACGACGATCCGCCGAATCGCGGTCATCAGCGAGGCGCCCAGGTTCAGCGCGGCTTCTTCGAGCTGGCCGGACGTCTGCTCGAGCCCCGCGGCGGCGGAGCGCAGGATGTACGGCAGCCGGCGGATCGTGTACGCGATGATCAGAAACACCAGCGGATTGGGCGCCTCGCCACGGACCTGCATCAGGCCGGCGAGCGTGTCCCAGCCGCGCGCATCGAAGAACGCGGCCAGCGGTTTGAACGGCCAGTTCAGGCTCATCGCGACGTACCCGAACGCCATGACCAGCCCGGGCACGGCGAGCGGGAGCATGCCGAGCGTGTCGAGGATCCAGCCACCACGGACCTTGACGCGGACGGTGAGGTAGGCGATCGCCAGGCCGAGCGCGACGGCGAGGAGCATGGCACACAGCGCGTAGATCAGCGAGTTGATGATCGAGGGCACGGCGAGGCTGTGGCTGAGCATGCCGCTGTAGTGCTCGGTCGTCAGCGACTGCGGCAGGACCGTGCGGTACCAGTCGTTGCCCGCGGACATGCCGGAGAGCGAGTTGAGCACGACGCCCAGGTGCGGCAGGACGGCAAGCGCGGTGATGCCGAGGAACAAGCCCGCCGCGGCGATCGCTTTGACACCGGTCAGCTTCCGGGGGGCCTGGGCGTGCTGGGCCTTGGACTGCATGGCGTACGCGCGCCCGCCGAACGCGAACTTGCCCAGCAGGTACAGCGCGATCGCCGAGAAGAGCATGACGACGACGAGCGCGTACGGCCGGGAGCTGTCGCTGATCTCCGTCAGCCCGTAGAACACCTGCACGGGCGTGACGGCGGTGTACTCGAACATCAGCGGCGTGCCGAGCTCCGTGAACGACCAGATGAACACGATTGTCGATCCCGCGAACACGCCCGGGAGGATCAGGGGCAAGGTGCAGCGGAAGAACCGTTTCCACCGCGATGCGCCGAGGTTCAGCGCCGCTTCGTCCAGCGACGGGTCGAGGTTCGCCATCGCGGCGGTGATGTTCAGGTAGAGGATCGGGTAGAGGTGCAGCGCCTCCATCAGGACGACGGCGAAGAACACGCCGTTCATCTCGCCGAGCCCCGGGATGTAGAACTGGCCCGCGAGGAAGTCGATCCCCGCGTGGTCGGGGCCGAGGATGCCGGTCCATTTTAGGAAGGCGTTGAGCGAGCCGGACCGGCCGAGGACCGCACGCAGGCCGATCGCGCCGACGAACGGCGGGAGGATCAGCGGGACCAGGACCAGCGAGCTGACCAGCGCCTTGCCGGGAAAATCGTACCGCGTCGCGATCGACGCCATCGGCAGGGTGACGATCAAACAAAGCAGTGTCGTGCACACCGCGATCAGGAAGGCGTTGAGCAGCCCGCGGAGGTAGAGCGGGTCGCGCAGGACGCCGACATCCTCGCCCAGGAAGTAGTGGAGCGTGAACGCGCCGGTGTCCTGATCGACGAACCCGCCCTTGACCGTCAGCAGGATCGGCCAGACCAGGAACAGCAGCAGGATGCCGAGGATGCCGGTGTACAGCGTGGCACGGTAGACGTCGCGGGCGCGGAAACGCATGGCGGGATTCTACCGGCTCAGCCGTTCCACGGCCCGGTGATCGCGATCGTGAGGCCCGGGTTCTGGATATTGACAAACAGCGTCGAGCCGTCGGGGCTGAAGCAACTGCCGGCGAACTCGCTGTTGTTCATCCGGTTGCGGGCGATCTTGTAGACCGAGCCCCCGGGTGTGACGCCGAGTACGTGGTTCACCGGCCCGCCGTCCTCGCAGACGACGACGTGACCGTTGTCGCCGATGCAGATGTTGTCGGCGTGCTGAAGGATGGTGGCGTTGTTGGGCTCGATAAAAAGCTCGAGCATGCCGGGCGCGCCGGCTTCCGCTGTAGTGCCTTCGTGTTGGCTTGGGGTGTAGCGCCAGATCTGTCCTTTGCCCGCCGGGCCGCCGGTGGTGCATGCGAAGTAGACCGCGTCGTTGCCGTACCACATGCCCTCACCGCGGGCGAAGCGGGCCGCGCCCATCTTGAACGCGCGGTAGCGCAGATCATCTTCAGGCGCTTCGACGTTGTCGATATCCACCCACTCAACACCGAGAGACTCGCCGGGCTTGGCGATGCGTTTGGCGCTGAGGGTGGTGTCGAAGTTCACGTCGTGCGCACCGCCGGTCTGCAATTCTTTGGGGATCGCCAGCCAGTTGCGCAGGTCGGCGGGCTGCTTGTCCTTGATCGCCAGGACCTGGAGCCTGCCGCCTTCGTGCAGCTTGCCCGGTATCGTCGGGACAAACCGGTACAGCACGCCGTCGTGACGGTCCTCGGTCTGGTAGACGATGCCGGTGCCCGGATCGATGGCGACGGCCTCGTGGTTGAAACGGCCCATCGCCTTGAGCGGGACAGGGTCGGCGAGCTTCATGTCCGCGGTGGCGGGCACCTCGAAGTTGTAGCCGTGGTCGATCTCGCGCTCGACATCCTTGCGCTTGACGGTTTCCTCGCACGTGATCCACGAACCCCAGGGCGTCGGCCCGCCCGCGCAGTTGCGCTCGGTGCAGGCCAGCGACAGGTATTGGCGGACGAGCTCTTGCTTGTTGGTGTCGTAGACGAGCGTGGTCGTGCCGCCGAGCATCGGTGTCTTGCCGTAGCCGGCGTCGTAGATTACTTCTCTGGGCAGGCGGACGAGCAGTTCGTTTTGTTTGCCGAAGGCGCCGAGCGTGCGGTCCGGGCCCTCGACCTCGTGGTTGCGGACCAGCAGCGTCAGGCCGTCGGGCCCTTCGAACGCGGCCATGCCATCGTGCTTGCCGGGCACAAGCAGGCCGTCGTCCATCCGCTCGCCGGTGCGCGAGAAGACGCGGTAGGCGAAGCCTTTGGGCAGGTCCAGCAGGCCCTCGGCGTCAATCAGTAACTCGCCGTACCCCGCGGACGCGGTGGCCGAGTCCGATGCGACCGGCCCGGCGGTGCTCGCAAAGCTGCGCAGCCCGGCGAACCCGGCGGTGACGGCGGCGGCGCTGCTCAAAAATCGCCTGCGGCTCAGAGGCATGACTTATCTCAGGGCAGTACGGGAAACAGTGTTTGCTGCACATGATTGTAGACGCCGGGGCGGGTACAGGAATACAACAGGATGAAAGAGGCCGCCCCCAAAGCCGTGTTTCTCGGGGGCGGCCGATGGTTAACGAAAAACTTACATCTGGACCTGCCGTGGGCGGCGCAGCAGGGCGGGTAGCAGTACCGCCATCGACAACACCGCCGGCTCGGGAACAGGCGTCCCCAGCGACCGCTCGGTGAAGAGTGCGGCGTGGTGCAGCCGCTGCATCGGGTTGTCCCCGTCGGGCGAGAGGATCGTGTAAACCGTCGTGCTGTCGGCGATGCCGGGCGCGTCGGTGGTCAGGATCGACTCGATGACGTAGATCTCGCCCAGCGGGTTATCGCCGTAGAAGTCGTATGTCAGGTCGAGGTCTTCGCCGTTGTCGCCATCGAAGTTTGGTAGCAGGTCGAGTGTGAACTCGCTGGGGCTTGCGGCGGCGTTGTCGCTGCGGACGCTATTGCCGCCGTAGACCACCTCGATCACCTCGTCCATATCGAGATCGGTTAGGTCCACAGGCCCGGCGGTATCGGGTGACGACCACTTCTTAAAACCGGTCGCGATCCATTGCAGGTCGTAGCCGATCAATGCATCGGCATCGTCCAGCACATCGAAGCCGGGCAGGTCGGCCGTCGCGAAGTTGCTTGTCTTGTTACTGAAGTGAGCGTGGATAGCGTTGTAGTAAGGGCGGATCAGTCCGCCGCCATCGTCATCGAGGCCTTCTGTGATATAGCCGTGGGTGACGAGCTGGTCATCAACGACCTTGACCTCGAACCGTCTGCCACCGTGGGCGAAAGCGGGCAGGGCGGTGGTCAGAGCGAGTGCTGCGGTCAGGGTGCTGCGGGTATGGATGAAACGCATGGTTGTTCTTTCTCTGTACTAAGGGTTGTGCTTCGGGTTGAAGCGGTTGTTGTTGCGGTCTTGGTAGACCGCTTCGAACGTGGCCTGCTCGGCGTGGCCGTCGAGAAAGCCGTAGGCGCTGCGCGCCGTGGGTGAAACGGGATCGCCGCCATGGGCGTTGAGCTGGAGTTCGCCGTTGTTCCCGCCTGCCTTGAGCGCCGCGATGTCGGGTGACGCCGCGGACCAGAGCCGGGGGTGGACGTGATCGGCGGTGGCCTTGTCGCCCTCAAACGCCTTGATGACAAAGTGCACCAGCGTTGTCGGCGACCTTGCCTGATCGATCGTGGCGATCGCGTCCGGGTCCGACCGGTTGTCCGGCGAGAGATAAAAATTGAGTGCGTAACTGGTCTGCCGGTATCGGCCGTCGATCGGCGTGCCGCCCTCGAAGTGCGGGCTGGTGTCCACCGGCGAGCGCATCAGGAGCTGCTCGTCGTATTCACGCAGCGCCTCGATCCAGGACGCGTCCGGGCTTGCCGCGTGTGACGTGCCCAGCAGCCTGCCGTTGTTGTCCACGAGGTACGCCCAGTGCGCGGTCTCGAGCTGTCGCAGGTTGCTCAGGCACGCGGTGTGCTGCGCCGACCGCCTGGCCTGTCCGAGCGCGGGCAGGAGGATGGCAATCAGCAGCGCGATGATCGAGATCACCACGAGCAGCTCAATGAGCGTAAATGCGCGACGCATCGGGGCGCACCTCTGACTCGGCGGCGCGACCGCAGCCGAATCGTGTGGACGGATAGATAAACGGACGTGGACTGGGAGACCGCTGATCAGGCCGGCGGCGCACGGCCACGCAGGCGCAGGGGCGCGGCCTGATCATCCGCGATCGAGGATTCGATAGGGAACGTGAGCTCGTCCAGCTCGCCGAGGAAAGGCGTGTACAGCGTGACCGGCGGGGGGTTGTTCAGGTGCGATTTGAGGAAACAGATTGCACAGTGCCTGGCCGGGTCGGCTGGCCGGTCGTCGTCCGGCGTGCAGCAGGCTGACTCAGCCAGCGCGTCGCAGCACGACGGCCCCGGCTCGCAGCAGGACGCCTGGGCCTGCTCCGCCCCCGGCACGGTCACGATCCCGCGTTTGTGGCCGGGCATAACCAGCAGCAGCCAGACCGCAAACCAGAGCAGAACCGCGATACGCAGCGTGTTGGATCGGATCATTCCCCGCATGTACCCCTAAAGGGTAATGCTGGTTGTGGTGTGATTCAACCCGCGGCCGAGGAATCCACAATCCTCGCCGAACCCTTACAATCTTCGCCCCGATGACCGATCCGACGACGACAGACAAGTTTCTCTTCCCGGCGATCGACCTGCGCGGCGGCCAGGTCGTCCGCCTGGCACAGGGCGATTACGACCGCCAGACGACCTACGGCGACAGCCCGCTTGAGCAGGCCCGCGTGTTTGAGTCTGCGGGCAGCACTTGGCTGCACGTTGTCGATCTCGACGGCGCACGCACCGGCGAGATGCATCACCTCGAACCGATCCGCGCGATCTGCGAACAGACGCAATTGAAGGTCGAGGTCGGCGGGGGTGTGCGATCAGAACAGGCAATCGACCAGCTTCTTGAGTCCGGCGTCACGCGCGTCGTTGTTGGCACCGCGGCGCTGCGCAATTGGGATTGGTTCACCCAACTGGTGCAGCGGGGTGACTACCGCGAGCGCATCGTGCTAGGGCTGGATGCGAAAGATGGCATGGCCGCTGTGGCCGGCTGGGAGCAGACCACCGACAGCAGCGCGATCGATATCGCCAGGCGAGTCATCGGCTGGCCGCTGGCGGCGATCGTTTACACCGACATCGCGGTGGACGGCATGCTCACCGGCCCAAACGTGGAGGCGACTGTCGCGATGGCCGAGGCGACGGACGTGCCTATCGTCGCCAGCGGCGGCGTCGGCACGCTTGAGCACCTGCGGGCGCTGCGCGAGCTCAGCATCCAGGGCGCGATCATCGGCAAGTCACTCTACGAAAGCCAGTTCACGATTAATGAGGCGCTTTCCGCATTTGAAGGCTGATAGCGATGCCCGATCACGATCACACGCACGAAGAAGACAACCCGCTGCAGGGCTATTTTGATTGGCAGGTCACGACGCTGATGCTGGCGCACGACCTGTCCGACCCAATCCCCGCGGGTGATGAGGACGCGCACCACCAACGCCGGCACCGGGTTGAAGAGGAGGTCCGCACGCTGACGCTGGGCGTCCTGCCCGAGCAGTTCAAGCACGACGCGACGCTGGACTGGCCGCCGGAGCTGATGATGACGATCACGCGTGCGACGCTCAAGCAGGCAACAAAAATCGCGGGGCTGACAGTTTAGCACGCGACGCGCAGCGTCCGGATTAAAGAACCATCTGCAACATTGCTATCTATTGCCCCGGCATCTGCTCCAGCATCCGCTGGACGTAGCGTAGCGCGTTGAGTTCCAGCCGCACCGCCGCCGCGCTGTCCGCATCGAGGGTATTGGCAAAGTGCCCCGCGAGTGCCGACAAGCGCTGCCCGCGTTCGTCATGGGCCCAGGCGCGCAACCGCTCAAGCGCACCCTGGTCATTCTCTTCAACCGCCGCCTCCAACTCCTCGCGCACCTCCATCACCTGCATCAGCAGGTCCGGCGGCAGTTTGTCCCTATCTCCATCCGATTCCAATCCCGACAGCCGCAGCAGCGCCCGCGCCCGCGACTCGGGGTCGGCCAGTTCGCGGTGGGCATCGGTCAGGCGCGACATCGCCTCGACGGCGTCCGCCTGATCGAGCGGGTCGGTGAAGCGGTCGGGGTGCGCCTGCGCCGACGCCGAGAGGAAGCGTTGGCGCAGTTCCGTCTCATCCAGATCGAACCGTCGATCCAGGCCCAGGGTTGCAAATGGGTCATCGGTCATGCGTGCAGTCTACGCGCTGTTCCCCGCAGCGTGTTCTCCGGATACAATACGCGTCGTTTCTCGGAGTGAACCCGCTCCGGGGGCGGGTGTGGCGAAATTGGCAGACGCGCCAGATTTAGGTTCTGGTGGGGTAAAACCCGTGTAGGTTCGAGTCCTATCACCCGCATTACGTTCGAGCGCATTGGGCCCCAAGCCCACACCGTGTCGTGCCGCGGCATGGCGTGGAATCCAAGCCGGAGGTGATGCATGCCCCGATCGCGCAGTGTTCTTATCCTGCTTTGTTGGTTGGCCGCGCCGCGTGCCTCCGCGCAGGACTTCTATACCACGCCGATCGAGACCGGCCCGTTGACCGTCGGTATCCGCGATTTTGCGGTGCTCCCGGATTCCACTAACGGCGGGTCGTCCGGCCCTGCACGCATGTCGCTGATGACCGCCGACCCGCTTGGGCGCTTGTTCGTCAACGATCAGCGCGGGCCGCTCTACAGCGTCTCTCCGCTCGGCGATATTAACGCATACCTCGACATCCGCGACTTCTCCGGCACCGGCCTCGATACAGGGCGGCCCGAACAAGGCCTGCAGAGCTTCGCGTTCCACCCCGACTTCAACAGCACGGGTGCCGCGGGCTTCGGCAGGTTCTACACCGTGCACACATCAAGCAACACCGCCCCGACGCCCGACTTCGACCCCGGCGGCAGCACGGACTCACATTCGGTCATGCTCGAATGGTCTGTTGATGACCCAACGGCTCCGACCTATGCCGCCGGTGATCTCGATGGCGGGCCGGGCGGCATCGGCAACGCGCCGCGCGAGGTGCTGCGGTTCAAGCAGCCCTACGGCAACCACAATGCCGGGCTGATCGCGTTTAATACTTCGGTCAGCGCGGGCCACGCCGACTACGGCAACCTCTATCTCGCGCTCGGGGACGGCGGGAACCGCGAGGACCCGCAGGAGAACGGCCAGGACACGACCAACCCCTACGGCGCGATCCTCCGCATCGATCCGCTTGATCCCGATGGCAGCGGGGCGCTGAAGTACAGCCCCGCGGCCGGCAATGTTTTTGCTACGGACAGCGACCCGAACACACTCGCGGAGGTCTACGCCTACGGCCTGCGCAACCCGCAGCGGTTCGGGTGGGATGATATGACCGGGGTGATGTTTGTCGCCGATATCGGTCAGTACGAGGTCGAAGAGATCGACCTGGTTCTTAACGGCGGCAACTACGGCTGGGACCAGCGCGAGGGCAGCTTCCAGTTCGAGGGCACCAAGGCGCCTGGCATGATCGACCCGATCCTTGAATACGACCACACAAACACGGCCGATGACCTGCCTACCGCCATCCCGCAGCGCGCGGTGACGCTGGCCGAGGTCGTGCGCGGCAGCGGGATCGGTGCGCTCGACGGCAACCTGCTTCTCGGCGACTTCCCGACGGGCATGATCTTCTACGCACCGACCGATCCAACCGTCCCGGCGGAGGGCGCGGGCCAGGACCCGCTGGCTCAACTCATCATGGTCGATGAAGGCGGCAACACCGTGCAACTGCTCGACCTGATCAACGATGTCCGCGGTGACCGCGGGCTCACCGCGCAGACCCGCACCGACCTGCGGTTCAGCATGGGGACAGCGGGCGAGGTTTACATCCTCAACAAGCACGACGGCGTGATCCGTGTCCTGACGCCGGTGCTCGATGGTGACATTAATGGCGATGGCGCGGTCGATGAGGCGGATTTGTCGCTCGTCCTCAACAACTGGGGCGACACACTGAGCGCGGTCGCGCTGCCGATCGGCGACGCGGACCGTGATGGTGGGGTGGACGCTGATGACCTCGACATCGTGCTACGCCAATGGGCACCGAGCACACCCGCGTCGATTGTCCCCGAACCGAGTGCGATCGTTTTTTGGGGGTTGGGGGCAGTCTTCTTTCGCAGGCGGATGCGGCGTTGACATTGTATCGGGCTCCCGCCCGGTGCCATAGAGCAATCGATCACGCCAGGATGTCTTTGATCAGGTGCCCGTGGATGTCGGTCAGCCGGTAGCGTCTGCCTTGGAACCTGAACGTCAGGCGTTCGTGGTCGATGCCCAGCAGGTCGAGCATCGTCGCGTGAAGGTCGTGGATGTGCACGCCGTCCTCGGCGACGTTGTAGCCGAAGTCGTCGTTGAGCCCGTGGGTGATCCCGGGCTTGACGCCGCCGCCGGCCATGAACATCGTAAAGCAGCGGGGGTGGTGGTCCCGGCCGTAGTTGGTGTTGGTCAGCGCGCCCTGGCTATAGACGGTCCGGCCGAACTCGCCGCCCCAGACGACCAGCGTGTCATCGAGCAGGCCGCGTCGGCGGAGGTCCTTGATGAGCGCGGCCTGCGGCTGATCGATCTGCTTGCACTGGCCGCGGATCTGGTTGGGCAGGTTGTTGTGTGCGTCCCAGCCGCGGTGATAGAGCTGGATAAACCGCACGTCCCGCTCGGCCATCCGGCGGGCGAGCAGGCAGTTGTTCGCGTACGTGCCGGGCTTGTTCACATCCGGACCGTACATCTCCAGCGTTTCTTCGCTCTCGTCGCTGAAGTCGGTCAGCTCGGGGACCGACATCTGCATGCGGTAGGCCATCTCGCCCTGGGCGATGCGCGCGTTGATCTCGGGGTCCAGCGATTCTTCGAATGCCAGTTCGTTGAGCTCCGCCGTCGCGTCGAGCATCGCCCGGCGGTCTTCACGCGTGACGCCCTTCGGGTCGTTGAGAAACAGCACCGGCTCGGAACCGCCGCGGAAACGCACGCCCTGGTGCTCGCTGGGCAGGAAGCCCGAGCCCCAAAGCCGGTCCGACAACGCCTGCATGTTGCCCACGCCCTTGCTGATGAGCACGACGAACGAAGGCAGGTTCTCGTTCATCGTGCCCAGCCCGTAGCTCAGCCACGCGCCCATCGACGGCCGTCCGGGCACCTGGCTGCCGGTCTGTAGGAACGTGACGCCCGGCTCGTGGTTGATCGCTTCGGTGTAGACCGAGTTGAGCACGCAGAGCTCATTCGCGACCGTCGCGGTGTGCGGCAGGAGTTCGCTGATCCAGACGCCGTCGGCGTTGTTGTCGTGCCTGGTGAACTTGAAGATCGACGGCGCGAGCGGCAGGGTGGACTGGCCGGAGGTCATACCGGTGATGCGCTGGTTGTTGTAGATCTCCGGCATCGAACGCAGGTCTTTGGCGCGGTGTTCCTGCAGCTTGGGCTTGTAGTCCCAGAGGTCCAGCTGCGAGGGCCCGCCCATCATGTGCAGGTAGATGACGCGCTTGGCCTTGGGCGCAAGGTGCGGCCGGCCGAGTGACCCGCCTCCGCCGACCAGCGGCGCCGCGGCGGCGCTGTTGTTCAGCAGGCTGCCCAACGCGGTGACGCCGAGGCCGGCGCTAAAGCCCGTGGTCACTTTGCCGAAGAACTGTCGGCGGGTGAGTTTAAGCAGGTGTTCTTCGATGGGGTTCATGGCGATTCTCGTTTCAAACAAGCTGATTGCGGGGGCGAGGCTCCTGGCGAGCCGCGGGTTGGAGAGGGCTTGCGGCTCGGCAGGAGCCTCGACCTTCCAACTCAATCCCGCACGATCGTTTCATCCAGCGACAGCACGGCGCTGGCAACCATCATCCACGACGCCAGCTCGGCGGGGTCGTGCTGCTCGGGCAGCGGGTGTTCGCCCTGCCTAAGCAGAGCCCTGGCATCGTCAGGCGCGTTTGCATAGCGCTCCTGGTAATAGCCAAGCATCTTGCGCAGCACCGCGAGGGCTTCAGCGCCCGGCGTCTGCCCCGTGCACCGGCGATAAATCAGCGTGAGCCGCGCGTCGTCGTTATCTGACTCAGCGACCGTGTGCTGCGCGAGCACGCGGGCCGCTTCCAGGAACTGCTCGTCGTTCCAGAGCGTGAGCACCTGCAGCGGGGTGTTGGTCGTGTCCCGGTTGACGACACAGAATTCGCGCGTCGGCGCATTGAATATCTGCATCTGTGGCGGGGGGCTGGTCTTCTTCCAGAACGTGTACATGCTGCGGCGGTACAGGTCTCCGATGCCGCCGCGCTTGAAGTTCATCGTGTTCGAGCTACCGATCGCGACCTCGTTCCACAGGTTGCCCGGCTGGTACGGCCGGACGCTGGGCCCGCCGATCTGATCGTCGAGCAGCCCGGCGACGTAGAGCGCCTGGTCGCGGATAAACTCGGCCTGCAAGCGCCGGCGCGGGAAGTGGCTCAGCAGCCGGTTATCCGCGTCGATGCCCAGGGCGGCGCTCTGCGTCACGGCCTGCTGCCGGTAGGTCGCGCTGGTCATGATCAGCTTGAGCAGCGCCTTCTGGTCCCAGCCGGACTCGACGAGGCGTACCGCGAGGTAGTCGAGCAGCTCGGGGTGACTGGGCCAGTCCGCCTGGCTGCCAAAGTCTTCGACGGTCTTGACGATGCCCGTGCCGAACAGCGTCTGCCAAAGCCGGTTGACGTGTACGCGCGCGGTCAGCGGGTGGTCGGGGCGGACCAGCCACTGGGCGAAGCCGAGGCGGTTATTGGGCGCGCCCTCGGGCAGCGGCAGGTTCACCATCGTCGGTGGTCTGCGCTCGATAGCCCGGTCCTTGATCGGCTTGTCATACGCGCCGCGCTCGAGGATGTACGCCGGCGTGGGCTGGGCCGCCTCTTTCATGATCAATACGGGCACGGCCATCGCGTTGATGTCGGCGATCTCCTTGTCGATCGCCGCGACGGCCGCGTGCAGCTCGCGGTAGGTCTCCGAGTGCCGCGCACGCCAGTCTTCAGCCAAGCGCCGGTCGGCCCCGGGCACGCGTTGATCGGCGTCGATCAGGGCCAGGGGCTGGAGAGTCGAGGGTGAAGCGTCGTCTTCTCTTGCCCGGTAATAAAAACCGCCGCCGCTGCCGGCGTTGATGATCTTCAGGACCAGTGTGTTCTCGCCCGGGCGGAGCGTGATGGCGATTTTTTCCTGATCGGCCGCAGCGCCGCGTTTGACGTTCTTGGCGAGCACTTCTTCGCCGTTGAGGTAGACTTGGATCGCGTCATCGCTGCCTAAGGACAGGTTGAGGTTGCGTTCGACCGGCGTAAAGATCGATCGGCCGAGGTAGAACGCGCGGTTCTCACCACGCAGTGGATTGACCTGGCCATCCGCATAGTTCGGCCGATGCACCCACCGCTTGCCCGCAAACGCGGCGCCGTTGGGGTTGGTGTCGGTCGCGTCCTCGGGCCCGAAGCGTGTCGCATACGCCTTATCAAATGACGCGGGGAACGGGCCGGCCTCGAACCAGTCACGTGAGACCGTGGGCAGCTCATCGAGTACCGAGGGCCCCGCCGAGGCGACGCCGATACGTACGCGGCCGAGTGTGTGCTTGGCGTAACGCGAGCGGTGGTGCAGCGTGATCTGGATCTCGGTTCCGCCCTGGTAGCCGAACGGCTGATCGGCGACGAACAGCGCGGTCCGCGGTGCATCATCGAGGTGCCCGCCAAGGGCCCAGCCGAACCCATCTTCGCGCAGCGTGTTGAGGATGTCGAAGTCGCCGTTGGGTTGCTCGACGTCGGCCCAGGCGTATCGCAGTCCGACATCTTGCGACTTTGTTGGGTCTGCTACGGAAACAGCTCGGACAGTAAACCGGGTCAGCACGGCGTTGCCGTTGGGCGCCCGGCCGACGCCGGTGTCTTTCAGGCTCGGGTCGGTCAGGGCGTCCAGCCGGATCAGGCGCAGAGCGGTCGCGTCGGTACGCAGGGTGAGTGTGATGTCTTCCTGATCCGGGGCTTCGCCGGCGAGCAGAACCGAGCCATCGGGCTTGCGCTCGAGCTTCGTGCCCGCGTGCGTCGAGCTTGCCGCGGTGAGTTGGGCTTCGGCCCAATTGACCCGGCTGTGATCCCGCCGATCTTGCTCCCAATGCCGCTGCTCGGCCGCAAGCGCCGGCGTTGTTTTGTTCAGCTTGGCGGCCGCCTGAGACCGGCGGGCCTCCGCATCGGCCAGCGCCGCCTCCTGCTCGGGCGTGGTCCACAGCATGTTCGGCGGGTAGGCGCGGGCCTGAGTGAAGTTGTTCGGGTAGACCCCGCGCTCCTGATCGACCGAGTTGAAGTACGCCCAGGTCGCGAAGTAGTCCTCCTGCGCGATCGGGTCGTACTTGTGATCGTGGCAGCGGGCGCAGGTATAAGTCTGGGCCATGAAGACCGTGGCGATCGTCTCGATCCGGTCGGCGATGGCCTCGACGCGGTACTCGGCGTCGAGCGCGCCGCCCTCGTCGTTGATGTTGTGCATCCGGCAGAAGCCCGACGCCAGAACCTGTTCCTTCGTCGCGTCGGGCAGCAGGTCGCCGGCGAGCTGCTCGATGACGAACTGGTCGTATGGTGTGTTCTTATTGAACTGTTCGATCACCCACTGCCGCCAGGGCCAGGCCGTTCGGATATTGTCGTGGTGGAAGCCGTTGGTATCGCCGTAGCGCGCCGCGTCGAGCCAGACGACCGCCATGCGCTCGCCGAAGTGCGGGCTGGCCAGCAGGCGGTCGAGCAATCTGTCGTACGCGTCGGGCGCATCGTCGTTGACAAACGCGTCGATCTCTTCGGGCGTCGGCGGCAGGCCGATCAGATCAAGCGAGGCCCGGCGGATCAGTGTCGCTCGGTCCGCCTCCTTGGAAGGCGATAGGCCTGCTTGCTCAAGCCGCGCCGCGATGAAGTGGTCGATGTTGTTCCGCGCCCAGTCTTCGTTAACGACATCCGGCGGCTCGGGCATCGTCGGCGTCTGGTACGCCCAGTGGCCCTGGTACTCAGCGCCCTGTTCGATCCAGCGGCGGAGCAGGTCGGCCTCTTCGTCGGTGACCGTGAGATTGGTCGAAGCGGGAGGCATCCGCAGCTTGCCGCTGGTGTGCGTGATCCGCTTGAGCAGTTCGGAAGCGCCGGGGTCGCCGGGCACGATAGGCGTCGCGCCGCTGCTCGCCGGGGCGGTCGCCGTCTCGAAGGAGTCCAGCCGGAAGCCGCCGGCGTCTTGGGCGACCTTCGCGTCCGGTCCATGGCAGGCGAAGCACTTGTCCGACAGGATCGGCCTGATGTCGCGGTTAAAGTCGATCGCCTCCTCGTTCCCGGTCGCGTCGCCCTCTGTGTTGGCAGGGATGGCCGCCCGTCCTTCGCCGGCAGGAGACGTTTGCTCGGCGCAGCCGATCAGGCCCAACAGCGCGACGGCGATGGAGACGGGGGCCCAAAAAGGGATGCGTGCAACATGGATATGCGTGTGCATGGTTGTCGTTTGGCAGAGGGGGTGCATATCGATCGCGCTATGACTGGCCGCTCATTACAGATGATAGAGCTAGATTCGGGTGAATTACACGCTCAGACGGAAAAACAGGTCATTGCGCATATCGCCACAACCCACCACGCGATCCCTGTACGCGAGGCGTGATTCAGCCCGAACAGCAGGCAAACCCAGTTGGCCGGCTACCAGCGCCAGACGCTGGCGATATCGCCGGTTGCACTGCCGGGCGTCGTGTTCCGCCGA